>JAFDEI010000210.1 GCA_019310425.1 Deltaproteobacteria bacterium
CTACGGCTTCCAGGATGCCGAGCTGCGCCGCAGCGGCACGATGACGGCCTTCCAGCGGCGCAAGCGCACCCGGCTCGAGCAGGCCCACGGGCGCCCCGATCCCCAGGCCACCCGCAAATCGGTACAGGAAGTGCTCGCCCGCGAGCTGCCGCCCGGGTCGGTCGCCGAACTCGAAACCGACGAGCACCGCGCCTATCCGCAGGCGCTGAAGCGGCTTCCCGACCGAACCATCCGGCACCGGACGACCTCCTCGAAGGCGAGACGAAGCTCTCGCAATCCCCTCTTCCCGGCCAACCTCGGGGATCTGTTGATCCGCCACTGCAGCGCCAACCAGAAGCGGGAGACGATTGCGTTTTCGAAGCGTCGGCAGGGGGCGCTGTATCGGATCGCAATCTGGGCGGTCGTTCGGAACTACGTGAAGCCGGCATCGGTTCGCCGGGGGAGTCCGCCGCCGGGTGTGGCGGTGGGGGCGATCACACAGGCGTGGACGGTGTCGCGGCTGCTGCGGGAGCGGCAGTTTCCCTGGCGCTTCGAGCTCCGCGGCTGGCTCGCGGACTGCTACTTCGCGCGGATTCCGACGCGGCGGATGGCGCGCTGTCGGGAGCACATGCTCGAGTACGCGGTGTGAACCTGGGAATCACCCCGGAGACGAGGCAGTTCGGTCATCGGCAGGCGCATTCTTCGCGACACAACCCAGCCTTTCCATGACGGCCCGCACGATGAGCGGCCATGCAATGGTCGCATCGGCATACACTTCGGAGAAGCGGCCGCCTTCTTCCGGCGGGACGAACTTGCCCCACGAAACGCCCTCGGAGTAGCTGCAGCCCGACAGGCCGCCCCAATGGACGGGTTCCGGGCAGATGCGCACCGCGTACTTGAAGCGACGCACTGGATCCTCACTGCCGAGCCGCGAGCGAAGGATTTCCAGATACGGCCCGACCTGCTGCGCCCAGTTGCGGGGAACACCGCCGCCGATCGTGAAGATGCCGAGTGTGTCGTTTGCGCGGATCCGGTCCGCATAGTCGTCGAGGTCAATGAAGGGGTCGAAGGTGAAGCGCTTGCGGCCCTGCTTCTCCCGCATGTGGTTGTAGATGGAGAGGTCGAGCGCCAACTCCGAGTCCGTGAATGCCGGAACGAAGATTGGGACGCCCTTCTTGAATGCGCTCACCAGAATCGCGCGTCCGGGTGCGTGCCTCTCGAGATGTCGGCCGAGCTGTTCACAGATCAGACGGCTGGAGAGTGCGGACCCCTCGGGAAGCTCGGAGAACGCGTCACTCAGGATGCGTTCCACGTCGTCGAGATTCTTCTCGAGTTCGATCGTGTCGTACACGCGGTTGTAACCGCGGGAATAGAGATCTTCATCCCGCATCGAGGGCTTGTGCTTGAAGTGCAGCAGGCCGGCGCCTTCGCTGAGGCCGTGTGTCATCAGCGCCCCGGTCGTGACAATCGCGTGAATCCAGCCGCGGTCGATCATCTCGCACACGAGGAGCCCCTGCTTTGCGATCGTCATCGCGCCGGAGATCGTGAGCACGCGATAGCAGGCTTCGTCTCGCAGCATGGCTTCGAGGACATCGGCCGCCTCACCGACGCAGCGCCCACCGAACGCGGTATGGCTCATCGCGCTCACGAGCGCATCGATGCTCGTCGCCTGGGTGATGTCCAGGGGGGACAGCGGTTCGAGACCGTCGTCGATCCCACTTCCGTACTTGCTATCGTCGCGCGACTCCGGCATGCAGTCCTCCCAGCGGTCCCTGGTTCGGGTGTTCAGAGAGAAGGAACTCTAGGAGTGTGCGTAGCAGAACGCTCCTGGGCGACCTCCTCCCTTCCTCCATGTCGAGGATCGCCATCGAAACGAGCACGTCCCGGCCCGAAAGAAGTCCCCCAGGCGAGACACCTCGGCCGGGCTCAGCAGCTGGATGGAATTGGTGTGGAAGGGGTCATCAATCCGCTTCTCGTCGAGTCCGTAGCCATGCTCTAGGCGCAGGTCCGTCTGCGGTGGGCATGGAGCAGCAGCAAGCCGACGACCCCAACCCCTAGGCCGACGGTACCAGAGGGTTCCGGGACGGCGATCAGTTCCGGCAGAACTCGCGTGTGAGAGCCGTTGGGGTTCGTCGCCGTGAGGCTGACGGTGTAGTCCCCGGGCACTGTGTACTGGTGAGTGGGATGTTGAACGCTCGAGCTGCCGCCATCTCCGAAGTCCCATGACCATCCCGTCGGGATCTGGTTCGACAAGTCGGTAAAAGAGACATCGAGAGGCGCGACCCCTGGGGTCAGCGATGCCGAGAAGTCCGCCGTCGGTGTACCCGCGGCGGGTGGGCCGCCGAGGTTGGCGTCGACTTCCCCCCCGGCACGTTCGCCGGACTGCATCGCACCCGGCACCGTCGACGCCGCCGTATTGTGAGTCGCTTCGCCTGCGAAGTAGAGGGTCGTTCCGACGGGTTGCGCGAGCACCTGGCGCATGGTGTGGCCCGAAACAGGACGCGTGCCCGGCGCGGGGTAGGAGTAGCTTCCCAGCGTGTAGGGTGAGGCGGTCCAGTCCATCACGAAGCCCTCGACGAACGCTGTCGAAGCACTTCCGCCGAATGCCGCATCGAGATCGACCAGCGCCCGATCGAGTCGCGCCGTGTCATCGGGCAACGCCTCCATGACCTCCGCATTCTTCCCCATCGTGAAGCAGGTCAGCACGTGGTCCGTGACGCTCGGCTGATAGACCTTGGGCGGCCAACATTCTCCGAGGGGTCCATCGAGGAACACGGCCATCATCTTGTCGTCCCAGAGCTGGCTGGTGAATCGCAGCGAGATCTTCATGCCATTGCCCATACCGATGGTGCTGATGGCGTCGAGCTTGGCAGCGGGAAGGTCGGGGGTGAAGTCGATGATCTCGGCCTTGAGCACGCCAACCGAGACGGTCACGATGATCGCATCGGCGTAGTGGTAGACGCCGTTGTCGTCGATCGCGACGGGCTTGATGCCACTGGTGTCGACGACCGTAACCGGGCTGTTGTAGGTGACGAAAGGGAGAACCTGACCGAAATACAAGAAGTCGAGAGCGTCGCTATATCCAGTCGGGCCCAGGCCGTAAAGGGTGCCCGACAGCGACCATGCGTTCCATTCTCGCGACAGCGAGCGGAGCCCCAGACGTTCCACGGTCGTTCCATATTCGCCGCCGGGAGTACCCGCGTCGTATAGGTGGTAGCCGCGGCTCGTCGAAGGAACCCCCCAGGTGGTGTCCAGGTAGTCGGACACCAGTGGATCGGTGGGGTCATTGTCGTGATCCCCGATGTCGCCGTAGAAGTCCCAGTAATCGACGATGTCGTCGTCTGCGGCGCAGTTCCCGGTTTCCGCCCAGCAGGTGTTCCCGCCGCCCAGTCCGTCCGCGTCCATCACGATCAGCGTGTCCTGCTGAGGGTTGTCCTGGAAGATCTTGGTCTGCGCGCCAGCGCCGTACGCGCCTTTGATGTCGTTGAACACGAAGTTGTTCGTTGCGCCGTAGAGTTCCTCTGCGCCGTTTTCGATGCGCACGTCGCCGAGGTTCATCGACCAGATTCGACCGCCGTGCCAAGGAGTGGCTTCCAGGATGAGAACGCTGTAGCCGAGGTTGTCGAGGGTGTAGGCGGCGTAGAGGCCCGCAGCTCCGGCCCCGACGATCACGACATCGTGATCCGTCGACGGTTCGACGGCGCGAGATGGGGCGGAAAGCAGGGCGAGAGCAAGCAGCAGTTCGATCGCGAGGGTCTTCCGAAGGGATTCGACAGTGCAACAACGCGGCGAAGTTCGGAACGTGAAGGCATCCATGGAGAGCGGCCTCGCTGAGAGTGCCCACCGCCACTGAACGCAACCGAGACACTATTCTGCGCCTCAGTATACTCCGTCTGGCTGCGTGGACGGTATGAAATCGTGATGATCTGTCGATTCAACTCACCAGACGGCAATGGGAGATCAGAATTCCCGATGGTGTTCGCTGAGTTCGACAGAGAGCTGCCATGCCCAATCGCTCGAAATGACTCACGGATCATCGCGGTCGGGGTTCCAGCACCGGCTGAGCAATCCTCGGATTGCCGTTGCTACGCCGTGTCCGCCAGAGCGCCGGTTCGGGCGCATACTCAAGGGTTCTGCTCGGCGGGGGCGGCCTCGTAGTGGACCACGCGCCGGACGGTCGTACGCTGCCCGTCTGCGAGGACCGCCCGGATCTCCAGCGTGTTGGCGCCGGGTTCGAGTGGAACCATCGCGTCGAAGCGCCCGTCCGGGAACACCCTCTGGCCTGTGGCGCGTTCGTGGTTCGTGACGTTCTCGATCTCGAGCTCTCTCGGCCGCAGGTCGCTCGGGACCGGCGCGCCGAACTGCGCGTCGAGTCGGTCGAGGGGCAGCACCTTCCCGCCACTGCCGCGGCTGAGCTCGGACAGAAAGGGCGTGTCTGCGCTGCGGAGCGGAATGGCCCACAGCGAAATGCCCCGGTCGTCGAGCTCGGCGGCATACTCGACCGCACGCTGCGACGACCAGCCGACGCCGCTCGGAGCCGAAGGCTCGCCGTGGGAAAGCAGGAGGATCGCGCGCGGACGCGACGGCTCAGTGTCGGGGGTCGCAGCGTCGAGGAGCTCCGCGCCGCGCTCGATGAGGCGCGTGAGATCGGTCCATCTTCGCTCGCGCGCCGGGGGGAAGTCCGCGAGTGCGGCGAGCACCACTTCGGGATCGCCCACCGGCACACTGATGCCCGGCTTCTCCGTGAGTCGGACGACGCTCGTGCCGTCCGTCCGGGCGCGGAAGGTAAATGACGCCATACCCACGCGATTCTGCCGAGCAGCGAGCCTCGAAATGAGGGCCCGTGCAATCCGCAGCTGCAGCTCCTGAACGGTGTCTCCCGAGTCGGTGGTCCAGAACGGCGCCTTCGGCGCAAGGGGTTCCCAGAACTTTACCGAGCTCCGAGTGCGCCCGACCACGCCGTCCCGATCGACGTCGATTCCCGACGCCAACAAGGCGAGGGTGGAGTGGTCGATCAGGAGCACCACGTCGGACGCAAAGAAGGGGAGCGTACCCGCGCGGCCGCTCACCTCGACGAGGGGAGCCGGCGCGCGGATGTGCTGATCCGACACAGGGCGATCGAGCTCGATTGCGAGGGGTTCCTGCTGCACGGGCTCTCCGGGCTGCGCCGCGGGCGTGTCGTTCGCAACCCCGGGAGTCGCGAAGAGGAGGAGCAGGATCAACGGCAGGAATCGTGGGCAGTTCTCCAGCGTCATAACGCGCCGAACCTCGTATCGAGCTGGTCGAGAGGGATGACTCGCCCACCGCTGCGGCGGGTGAGCTCGTCCAGATATCCGCCCTCTCCGGGGCGTCCCGTCGGGAGCCGAGGGCTCGCCGAGGTAGAGCAACAGGATCGCGCGCGGTCGGTTTGCCTCGCCGTTCGCGGCCGCCACGTCCAAGAGCTGTGCAGCGCGATCGAGTAGGCGACCGAGATCGGTGCGCCTTCGCTCGCGCGCCGGGGGGAAGTCGGCGAGCGCCGCCAGCACTGCATCGGGTGCGCCCACCGGTACGAGTACCTCCGACTCGTCCGTGAGCCGGGAGACGCTCGTGCCCTGCCGGTGCTCACGGAGCGCAAACGACGTCAGACCCACATGATTCCGGCGGACCGCGAGCCGCAGTACGAGGGCCCGCGCGACCCGGAGTTGCAGGGCGTGGACTGTGTCGCCGGAGTCGGTCGTCCAGAACTGCGCGGGCGTCAGAAGGCCGCTCCTCTCGGTCGCTAGGCTCCGATTGCGCCCGACGACGCCGTCCTGGTCTACGTCGATTCCGGATGCAACCAGGGAGAGTGTGGAGTGGTCGATCACGACCACCACGTCGGATGCATAGAAGGGAGGCGAACCGACTCGGTCGGCCCCATCGACGGAGACAGGCGGCTGGCGGACGTGCGGGTCCGGTGCGTGGTGGTCGGGCTCCATCTCGAACTCCTGCCCCGCAGGCGCCGCCGACTCGTCGGGGCGCGAGTCATCGGCGCGGCCGGCACTCACCAGACCGCGGAGGAGGATCACTGGCAGGTAGCGCCGACAGCTTTCCATCGAGGCAACGCTAGCGGGGAACCTCGTTCGCCAGCAAGGCGCCGTGTTAAGTGGATCGCCCGACGACTCGGGCAGGCGTGATAGGGTTCCCCGATGGGATATCCGATCGACGACGGCTACCGCATGCCCGCGGAGTGGGCTCCCCATGCTCGTTGCTGGATGGCCTGGCCCTGCGCCGAGGAGACCTTTCCCGACCTGGGCCTCGCCCGTGAAGCCTATGCGCAGGTCGCCCGCACGATCGCGGGTTTCGAGCCGGTCACGATGATCGCGAACCCGGAGGACATCGCCGACGCGCGGATGCTGTGTGGCGACGCAGTCGAACTCGTCGCACTGGCGATCGACGATTCGTGGAGCCGGGACACCGGGCCCACCTACCTCGTCGACGGGCGAGGGGGATTGGGCGGCGTCGACTGGCCGTTCAACAACTATGGCGAGATCGACCCCCACTACGACAACGACAAGCTTCTCGCTCGGCGCCTTCTGGAGCGTTCGGGCGCGCAACGCTTCGAAGCCCCCATCATCCTCGAGGGCGGTGCGATCCACACCGATGGGCGGGGAACGCTCCTCACGACCGAGAACGTCGTGCTGAACCCGAACCGGAACCCCGGTCTCACGAAGGCGGACGCAGACGAGGTCTTTCGCGCGCACCTGGGTGCGAAGAAGGTGATTTGGCTCGACAAGGCGCTCGACATCGACTCGACCGACGGGCACGTGGACAACCTGGCATGCTTCGTTCGGCCGGGGGTGGTGGCGGCGCTGGTTGCGGAAGATCCGGCGGACTCTCAGTACGCGCCGCTGCGGGAGAACCTGGAGCGGCTCGGGCGCGCGAAGGACGCCACTGGGCGAACGCTCGAAATCATCGAGATCGGCCAGCCGGCTCGGAGAGAGTTCCGGGGCGAACGCATCTGTTCGTCGTACATCAACTTCTACATCGCAAACGGGGGCATCGTGTTGCCCGTGTTCGACGACCCGGCGGACACCCCAGCCATCGAGGCGCTCGAGCGGGCCTTTCCCGATCGCGTCGTCGTGCCGGTACCCGGCGTCGACATCGCCCGGTCGGGGGGATGCATCCACTGCATCACGCAGCAGGAGCCCCAGCCATGAGCGATGCGCCGGAGTCCGGAACAGAGCAGGAGAGGCTGCCATGAGAGAAGTCACCGTTGCAGCCACGCAGATGGCCTGCACGTGGGACGTGGACGCAAACGTCGCGAACGCCATGGAACTCGTCCGGGAGGCGGCGTCCCGAGGCGCAAACATCGTCCTGATCCAGGAGCTCTTCGAAACTCCGTACTTCCCGGCCGAGGAGCGAGAAGACCGCTTCGCGCTGGCGAAACCACTCGGTGGGCATCCGACGATCGCAAAGATGTCGGCACTCGCGCGTGAGCTCGAAGTGGTCCTGCCGGTCAGCTTCTTCGAACGCGCAGGCAACGCTTATTTCAACTCACTCGCAATCGTCGATGCGGACGGCCGCGTCATGGGCGTCTATCGCAAGAGTCACATTCCCGACGGCCCGGGCTACGAGGAGAAGTACTACTTCAATCCCGGCGACACGGGCTTCCGGGTCTGGAGGACCCGCTACGGCAACATCGGCGCAGCCATCTGTTGGGACCAGTGGTTCCCGGAGTGCGCCCGCGCGATGGCCCTCCAGGACGCCGAGATCTTCCTCTTCCCCACCTCCATCGGAGACGAGCCCCAGCCGCAATCCGTCGATTCGAGAGGCCCATGGCAGCGGGTGATGCAGGGCCACGCCGCCGCGAACGTGATCCCGGTCGTCGCGTCGAACCGCATCGGCAGCGAGGAATCGGCCACGAAGCTCACCTTCTACGGCTCCTCGTTCATCACCGACGAAACCGGCGAGAAGGTCGCCGAGGCTCCCGTCGATGAGCAGGCAGTCTTGACCGCGACCTTCGACCTCGACGCGTTGCGGGCAACCCGCGCATCCTGGGGACTCTTCCGGGATCGCCGGATCGACCTCTATCGCGGTCTCCTGACGCTCGACGGCGCGAAAGAGTGAGACTTTCGCGGGCGGCCGTGCTGGTACACTGTGCTGCATGACGCAAGGAAGAGCCTTCGTCGGGGGCTGCCTCTGCGGGCGGCTGCGTTACGAGGCCCGTGACCCGATCGAAGCGGGCTATTGTCACTGCCGACTCTGTCAGCGTTCGAGCGGTGCCCCGGTTCTCGCCTGGGCGGGCTTCCCGATCGCGGGTTTCTCCTTTACCAAGGGTGAGCCCGAATCCTATCAGTCTTCGCCCAGGGGTCGTCGGGACTTCTGCGCGAGCTGTGGCACCCAGATCGCCTTCAGGGACACCGCGACGCCGACGCGAATCGATGTGAACATCGCGAGTCTCGATGACCCCGCGTCGATCGAGCCGGAATACCATATCTGGGTCGGGTCCTGCGTGCCCTGGCTCCACATCGACGACGACCTGCCACGCTACATGGACGAAGGCCCCGACCCGCCTACCTCCTGACACCGTCGAGAAGAGAGAAGCGATGCCTCGCAAGAGTCCCTTCCACGCTCGCACGACCGAGCTCTGTACCAGCCAGAACTGGCAGGAATGGTCCGGCTACTTCTCGGCGGACAGCTACGCCCTCGATCACATGCGCGAGTACAACGCGGTACGCACCACGGCTGCACTCTTCGACGTGACGCCGCTTTTCAAGTACCACGTACGCGGACGGGACGCGGGCCGACTGCTCGATCGCGTGGTGACGCGCGACGTGCCGAAGTGCCGCGAAGGCCAGGTCGTATACACGACCTGGTGCGACGACGACGGGAAGATCATCGACGACGGAACCCTGGCGCGCATCGGAGAGGATGCCTACCGCCTGACAGCCGCCATGCCGACGATCGACTGGCTGCAGGACAACGCTCTCGGGCTCGAAGTCGAAATCGACGACGTCACGCACGACTTCGGGGGGCTCGCCCTCCAGGGCCCGACGTCACGCGATCTGCTGCAGCAGTTGACCGGTGCGGATCTCGGTCGCCTGCCGTACTTCCATCTCGTCGAGGACGAGCTGGCCGGTTCACCTGTACGAATCTCGCGCACGGGTTACACCGGAGACCTCGGTTTCGAGATCTTCGTCGAGACGATGTACGCCGAGCAGGTCTGGGACGCAATCGTCGATACGGGCCGGGACTACAACCTGCAGCCCGCGGGCAATGTGGCACTCGATGTGGTGCGGATCGAGGCGGGCCTGCTGTTGATCGACGTCGACTTCGTGTCGTCCGCCCACACGATCTTCGAAGTCCAGAAGTCCACGCCCTACGAGCTCGGCCTGGGCTGGACGGTGAAACTGGGCAAGGACTCCTTCGTCGGGCGCGACGCGCTCCGCGAGGAAAAGACACGCGGGCCGAAGTGGGCGACCGTGGGGCTCGTCGTCGACATCCTCGCGCTCGAGAAGATCTACGCCGACTACAGCATGCCGCTTCATCTCCCCTACACGTCGTGGAACTGCGCCGTGCCCGTCTACGCGCACGAGGAACCGCGCGATCCGATCGGCAAGGCCACCAGCGGCACCTGGTCGCCGATCCTCAAACAGTACGTCGTAATCGCGCGCGTTGATCCGCGGCACGCAAAGCCCGGAAGTCGGATCTTCCTCGAGGAGACCGTCGAGGGCCGCCGTTACCCGGTTCCCGCCGAGGTGGTGAAACTCCCGTTCTTCGACCCCGCGCGCAAGAAGGAAACGCTTTCATGACCGCAGCCGGAACGAACAGGTACGACGCGATCGTCATCGGCGGCGGCCACAACGGCCTGACCTGCGCGGCCTACCTCGCGAAGGCGGGGCGCAAGACGCTCGTGCTCGAACGCCGGCACGTGCTCGGAGGTGCAGCCGTAACCGAGGAGCTCTACCCGGGCTTCCGCTACACGGTCTGCTCCTACGTCGTGAGCCTGCTGCGCCCCGAGGTGATCCGGGAACTCGAGCTCGCCAAGCACGGGTTGCATCTCCTCCCGCTCCAGAGCTCGTTTGCGCCGATGGAGAACGGAGACCACTTCGCGACCTATCCCGACGAAGCCAGCACACGCGAAGAGATCCTGCGCCACTCGAAGCGCGATGCGGACATCTTCCCGAAGTTCGAGCAACTCATGTACCAGATGGCTTACGCGGTGAAGCCGATCCTGGGCATGGTGCCCCCCAACCCCGCGAGTCCGGGGCTGCGGGGCCTGGGAACGCTGCGCGATCTGGGGAAGCACATCCAGAGTCTCGGTCAGGACACCTTCCACGATCTCACGAAGATCATGACGATGAGCGTCTCCGATCTTCTCGACGAGTGGTTCGAGACCGACATCATCAAGGCGCTCTTCGGCCTCAACGGCATCATCGGCACGAAGCTCGGGCCGAAGTCTCCGGGCACCGCCTACGTGCTGCTCCACCACTACATGGGCGAGCTCGACGGTGCATTCACCGCCTGGGGCTGGCAGCGCGGTGGAACCGGCGGCGTGAGCGAGGCCATCGCGAGCGCCGCGTGCAGCTACGGTGCCGAGATCCGCACCGAGGCGCCGGTCGCCCAGGTGATCGTGAAGAATGGCCGGGCGGTGGGTGTCGCGCTCGAGAACGGCGACGAGTTCCATGCCAACACCATCGTTTCGGGCTGCGATCCCCACGTCACGTTCCGCAAGCTCGTCGAAGAGAAGGAGCTCCCCGAAGATCTCGTCCACGCGATCGATCGTTTCAAGTTCCGCGGCTCATCGGGGAAGGTCAACCTCGCCCTCGACGCACTGCCGAAGTTCACCGCGATGTCGGATACATCGCCGGTACAGATGGTCGAGATCTGCCCGAGCATGGACTACCTCGAGCACGCCTACGACGACTCGAGCTACGGGGGCTTCTCGAAGCGTCCATACATGGACATCATCGTGCCCAGCACCATCGACCCCACCATGGCGCCGCCCGGAAAACACGTGATGTCGATCTTCGTGCAATACGCGTCCTACGATATGCCGGAGTACGGGAACAAGGATCAGCAACGCGATGCCTTCGGCAACGCGGTGATCGACACGCTGACCGAGTTCGCGCCGAACTTGAAGGACATCATTCTGCACAAGCAGGTGTTGACGCCGTGGGACATCGAGCAGCAGATGGGCCTCACGGAGGGCAACATCTTCCACGGTGAGCTCACCCTCGACCAGCTATTCTTCTTTCGACCCGCCCCGGGCTACGCGGACTTCCGAACGCCCATCCGAAACTACTACCAGTGCGGGTCCGGCACCCACCCGGGCGGCGGCATCACGAGCGGCCCCGGGCGCCTCGCCGCACTCGAAATCTTGCGAGACCGGAACTGATGGCCGACTACGACGTCCTCATCATCGGTGCTGGCCACAACGGGCTCGTCACGGCCGGCTATCTCGCGAAAGCGGGCCGTCGCGTCCTCGTACTCGAACGCCGCGATCAGGTTGGCGGTGCGGCGGTGACGGAAGAGGTATTCCCCGGCTTCCGCTTCTCGACCTGCGCGGACGGCAGCGGCTACCTGTGCGACGAGGTCCGTCGCGACCTCGAGCCGGACGTGGAAATTCTGGCCGTCGATCCGGTCGCGTTCGCTCCGCAGCCCGACGGTTCGCGTCTTGCCATCTGGCGCGACCCCGCGAAGACTGCGGCGGAGATCGCGCATTTTTCGAGCGCCGACGCCGAGCGCTATCCG
>JAFDEI010000042.1 GCA_019310425.1 Deltaproteobacteria bacterium
CGCACCAGCAGGTCGCCCGCGCAGACATCCCATTCGTTCTTCGGGGCGACCGAGAAGTTGATGTCGCCGTCGCCGCTCGCGATGCAGGCCAGCTTCCAGGCAATCGATCCCATCGGGCGGAGCCCGGCGAACCAGCCGTCATAGCGGGCAAGTTCGTTGCGCTCGGTTTCGCTTCGGCTCGTAAGGGCGACGGAATCGCAGAGTCGAGTGCATTGCGAGACCCGCACCTGCTGTCCGTTCCGGAAGGTTCCACCGCCGCGCGTCGCCCAGACGGTGACCTCCGCGATCGGGTTGTGAACCACGCCGACGACCGGCTCGCCGTTCAGTGCAAGAGCGATCGAGACCGCGAACTCCGGAATCCTGCGCGTGAACTCCCGCGTGCCGTCCATCGGGTCGACGATCCAGACCCGTGAACTCGCCAGGCGCGCCCCGTCGTCGCTGGTTTCTTCGGACAGGATTGCGTCTTTCGGAAACGCGGCGGTGAGATGCGCGCCGATCGCCGCGTCCGCCTCGAGGTCGGCGAGCGTGACGGGATTGCCTTCGCTCTTCTCCCAGGCGCGGGTACCTTCTTGGTAGTGCCGGCGGAGGATCTCGCCCGCTTCACGCGCGGCGCCGAGCGACGCCTGAAGCTCGTGTTCGAAGGCCATCGCGGGCGAGTATACTCGGCGACCGTGGAAACCATCGATGTCGATCTCGGGGTTCTCGCTCACCCGCGCGATGGCGTACATCCCGGCGTGGTTCTGATCCACGATGTATGGGGCGTGAGCGACCATACGCGCGACCTCGCGCGCCGACTTGCGGCCGAGGGCTTCGCCGTTCTCGCGGTCGACCTCTACCGCAACAAGGGGAACTTTCGAATCGGCGCACCGGGGCCCTGGATGCGCGCACTCTCGGACCCCGAAGCCGTCGCCGATGTGCGCGAAGCCGCGGCCTTCCTCGCGCGTCACCCGGCTTCACTCGGGCGACCGGTGGGCGTTACCGGCTTCTGCATGGGCGGGATGGTGGCGTTGCTCGCGGCCTGCGCGGCCCCCGAGCTCGCCGCTGCGGCTCCGTTCTACGGCCTGCTTTCACACGAGCACGGCCTGTTGCACGCGGATGGGGGGCTCGATCCTGTGAAGAAGCCACGGCAACCGCTCGATGCGGTCGCCGACCTGCTCTGCCCGCTGTTGTGCTTCTTTGGAGCCCAAGACGAGTTCATTCCGATGTCCGACATCGATCGGTTGAAACAGCGGCTCGCGGCGGCTGAGGTGCCGGCCGAAGTCGTCGTCTACCCCGATGCGGGCCACGCGTTCATGAACGACGGGCGCCCCGATGTCTTCCGGCCCGAGGCCGCACGCGACGCCTGGGAGCGCATGACGGCTTTCCTGCACAGCCACCTCGACAACGACGATTAGGCGATGGAACTCCGCGTGCGGAGGGGGTGCGCCGGGCCTTCGCGGTGATCTCCCAAGTCGACTGCCGCAGTCTGGTGGCGGTGTCAGCCCGGGCGGGCGACGACGAGCGCGAGCTTGCGGGTGCGGGTCGCATGCAGCGTGATGGTGCAATCGACAGGGATCGGGCTGCCGGCCTTGTCGGCGAGGCTCGCCTTGAAGCGCCGCGGCTCGGTGCCTTCAGTGACCGCGTCGAACTGAGTCCACCAGCCGCTGCGATCGGAGCTCGGGATGAAACAATCGGCTTCTACGTCGATCAGCGCGTCACGCGCAACGCCCAACAGCGCGGCCGCGGCCGGGTTGGCGTCGACGATCCGACCGGAGTCGGCATCGACCGCAAAGAACGCGTCGCAGATGCGGTCGATCGCCGCCATCACCCCGCGTCGACCCGCACGCGGCGGACCCTGCTTGCGCCGGCCCGTATTCGAAGTGCGCAGCGCGTCCCGGAAGCTCACGAACAGCGGTTGCAGCGCGTCGTCGACCCGCTGCGCGTGCGGTCCGGCGACTTCACCCGCAGCTTCACACCAGGCGGCGAGCAGCGCGGTGGTGCGGCGCTCATTTACCCGTAAACCGTCGAGCGCTGCCTCGTCCGTGACTCCGCGACGGAGCGAGCTGGTGGCGTAGGAGCGGAAGCGCCGAAGCGCCTCCGTCTCGGCCGCACCGGGCTTCGGTGCGGCCGGCCCGAGATGCGCTTCCATCACCCGTTCGATTTCCAGGCGACGCTTGATCAACCACGCGGCAATTTCGCTGGATCCGGACACGCGAGGATTGTACCCGCTCGGCGTCCAGCGCGCTTCGCCCGCTGCATGCTCTCAGCTTTGCGTCGGCCGGGGTCGTGGCCTGCTCTCAATTCCAGCCGTGAAATGCCGATGAGGTTCGGAGATGTCCGCCTCCGAATCCACCAGTCGAATCATCCTCGCCCACGCCGGCCGCGAGGCTTTCAGCGACATGAGTCGTTCGATTCTCTCCAGGCTCGGCTACCTGATCGTGCGGCCCGAGGAATTCGACGACTGTGCGGAATCTCTCGGCCGCGACCGCCCGGATCTCCGCATCGTCGACGAGCGGAGCATCGCCGAGATACCCGATGATGCGTATTCGACCGTTCCGATCATCGTACTGACCGGCAGCCACGGTGTCTCGGGTGCCGACCCGCGCATCGTCGGAGCGATCCAGCGGCCCGCGGGCATGCACGAGCTCTACCGGGTCATCCAGGAGGTGCTCGAGGACGCGCCTCGCTCGACTCCGCGGCTCCCGGTGCACTTGAAGGCGCACTGCAGCCGGGACGGCTGCGATTGGACCGGAGCCGTGCTGTCGCTTTCGGAAGGCGGCTGTCTGCTCCGGAGCACCGCGCCGCAGAATCTCGGCGTCACGTTCACGCTGCGCTTCTCGCTGCCGCGAACGGGCCCGCTGGTTCTCGACGCCGAGGTCACCTACCAGCTCGTGCCGGATCTCGGGCTGACCTTCCAATCCACCTCGCCGACCGACCGTGAGTCCATCACGAATTTCATCCAGCGCAGCCTGCTCGACGACTGAGCGTGGCGTGCAGGGCGGCCCGCGTTCCACCTGCGAGTGCCGGATCCGCCGTGTAGAATTCGCTCCCACGAGCGAATTCCAACGGGCGGAGACCTCATGCAAAAGATCGACTGGCGGGAACTCGACCTGTTCGCCCCGACCCCCGAGCACGCGATGCTGGCCGAGACCCTGCGGGAGTTCGTCGCACGCGAGGTCGAGCCGCAAGCGGCCGACCACGACCGCCGTGAGGCCTTCAACCACGCGTTGTTCCGCTCCGCGGGCGAGCTCGGTCTGCTGGGTGTAACCCTGCCGGAGCAGCACGGCGGAGCGGGCCTGGACGCGGTCGCGGCGGTGCAGGTCTTCGAGGCGCTATCGAGTGCCGATCCCGGCTTCGCGCTCGCGGTCCTCGCGCACGCGATCCTGTTCGCTCAGAACGTTTCCGTCAACGGCGACGAAGCGCAGCAGGCGCGGGTACTGCCGAAGGCCGCGTCCGGTGAATGGGTCGGTGGTCTGTGCATGACCGAGCCGGAGGTTGGCACCGACGTCCTCGCGATGAAGACGCGCGCCCGTCGTGAGGGTGATCACTACGTGATCGACGGCATAAAGACCTTCATCACCAACGGAGGGATCGACGAGCACACGCTCGGGGACGCATTCGTGGTCTACGCCACCACCGCGGAGCGCGAAATCAGCGCATTTCTGGTCGAGAAGGGCAGCCGGGGTTTCCGGCTCGGCCAGAAGTGGACCGACAAGCTCGGAATGCGCGCCTCGTTCACGGCCGAACTCGTCTTCGAGGGGGTGGAGGTGCCGGTTGGCTCACACTGGCCGGAATGTCGCTCGGAATCGCGGGCCGCTGTCTCGAGGTGATGGTCGGCTACGCGAATGAGCGCAAGAGCTACGGCGTGCTGATCCGCGAGCATGGGCAGATTCAGCGCTATATCGCCGAGAGCTACGCCGAATACCGCGCCGCCCGCAGCTTCGTCTACGACGTTGCACGTCGGATGGACCTGCGTCAGACCGGCCAACGTGCCGCGGCCGACGCGACCAAGCTGTTCGCGTCGCAAGTCGGCAAGCGCGTCGCCGACGCCGCCATTCAGGTGCTCGGCGGAAACGGCTATATGGGCGAGTACGTGGTCGAGCGGCTGTGGCGCGATGCGAAGCTGCTCGAGATCGGGGGCGGCACGCTCGAGGCGCACCACAAGAACATCAGCAAGGATCTATGCCGCGACCCGGCCGGAATACGAGCCTGAAGCAGGCTCAGTCCAGGGCGGCGGGGACGGAGTCGACGCCGAGTTCCTTCTCGAGCGCGGCCCAGCGCGCGTAAGCGGCCTCGGCCTCCTCGGCGAAGCCGAGCTGGTCGGCTGCGAGAGCGAGGCCCGACACCGCCCGGAGATCCTGCGGGTCGAGTTCGGCTGCTCGGCGGTAGGCGACGTACGCGTCGGCGAGGTTCTCGCGGCCCTTCTCGATCTCGGCCAGGGCGAGCCAGGCCTGTGCATTTCTCGGATCGAGCTGCAACGCGGCTTCCAGGTGGCCGACCGCCTTCCCGATGTTTCCCGCCTCACGGTGGATTTCCGCGGCCTGCAGACGCAACGCGACGTTCCGTGGATGCGTGCGCACGGCAAGATCGATCTCGCGTGCGGCTTCGACGTAGCGCCCGGCCTCGGCGTAGGTCCTGGCCACTGCTCCCGGATCCGGCGCGGCAGGTGGCGAGCTCGCGCAGCCGAGACAAATGGTCAGCGCCAGCACGCCGGTCACGATTCTGCTCTGCAACGTCCCGCCCTCCCCCACGAACGTATCGGCTCAGGGAGCCGGAGTTCTGACCGCTATCGGTTCGAATTTGACCGGGATCCCGGGGGCAGGATCCAACACCCGGGGCCACTGCGCCATCCCGAATCTTCGAGCTAGCGCTCAGGGGAGGCAGGAGATCCGTCGATAGAGGATTCGTTGGCGTGTGCTGAATCGGAGGAGTTCCCCCGGGATGGATTCGGAGAATTGCGACGAATCGAGCGAACGGAGCGGTCCGTGGGGGACCCTCGCGTTGCTGGCGGTGTGGGCGCTGGTGCTGCTGGCGTTCGAAATCGGCGGGGACGGCGAGACGCCCTGGCGCTGGGGCTTGAATCCCGGCTTCGCACCCCCCACCGGGCTGCTCAGCTACTCGTTCCTGCACGCTGGCTGGGGACATCTGATCGCGAACGCGCTGCCGCTCTTGCTGCTCGGCCCGCTGCTCGAGGATCGCTGGGGCCGTGCGTTCTATTCGGGCTTTTTGGTGCTTGCTGCCGTGACCGCGGGCGTTGCCTACGAGTTGCTGGTTCCGGGCTCCGAGATTCCGCTGGTGGGCGCCAACGGCGTGGTCTCGGCATTGATGGGCGCGTGCCTGGTGCGATTCTGGTCGACTCCGGTGCGCTTCATTCAGGCGCTATGGGCGCTGCGGCTCGTGCGTGCGGACGCCTGGTCCCCGATTTGGGTGATGTTGCCGATCTGGCTCTTCACACGCCTGATGCTTGCGGCCTTCTCCGACAGCTCCGAGGTGGTCGGCGGCGCGGCGCACTGGTGCGATGTTTCGGGTTTCGTGTTCGGCGTCGCAGTCGCGGGCGGGTTGAGTTGGAGAGACACCGAGGGGCGTTACTTCAACCGTGCCGTCGGACGGGCGCCCGGTAGCACGGGCCGCTCGCTGCTCGATCGCGCGCTCGAGATGCGGACCTCGGGTCAGACGGACGCCGCGTATGCGCTGCTTTCGGATTCAGTGCGTGGGCAGACCGACGAGTCCGAGGTCGTCGAGACGTTCTGGGAGCTCGCGCGTGAACTCCGCAAGACCGAGGATGCGGCGTCGCTCGTTCTCTCGCTAGCCGGCGGCAGCCTCGCGCGTGGCGATGAGGCCGAAGCGGTCCGGATCTGGAAGGACGTGGCGGAGCGCGCGTCGAATGCGTCGGCGCCCCGGCGCCTGATCCTGCGTATGGTGCCGGTGTTGCTCGCGCATGACGAGCGCGCGCTCGCGGTTGCGAGCCTGCGTCGCGCGTTCGATCCCCGGCTCGGAGAACTCCGCACCGGACCGGCTCTACAGCTGCTGGAAATGGCCCAGGAGATCGACCCGCCGGTCGCATTGCTGGCCGCGCGGCGTGTACTCGAGAGCAATGAGCTGCCGCTCGAGAAGCGCGGTCGCATCGAGTCTCTCGCGGCCGAGCTCGAAGAGCTGTCCAGCTCGCTGCCTCCATTCGATCCCGGCTCCGATCCGGCTCCGGCCGAGGATTCCAGTGCGGATCGCGGAATTTCGCTCGAACTCGACCCGGCCGATGACATCGTGCTGCCGTCCCAATCGCAGGCTCCGCCTCCGACCGCCGCTGTGCGCGAGTTGGACGCAACCGGGTCGCTGGTCGCAAGTGATTCCGACGGAGAGCTCGTACCTTCGACCGTGCCGCCGGATCGCTGGGCCGCTGTATCCGATGCTCCGACTTCTCCTGCTCCAGACGTGTCGACCAAGGGCATTGCGACCGATGCCGCTCAATCCGTGGCGCGCTTCTTCAGCGTGAAGGTCGTCGAGGTAGCGCCGGATCGGCTCGCTTCCGAAGGGGTTGCACTGCGCAGAATTTCCGGCGGGAATGGCCTGGTCTCGTACGCGAAGATCCAGGCAATCGCGGTGGGAGCGGTGTCGGGACTTGCGGACACGCCCGTGCTCGTGATCGACCTCGTGATGAACTGGAACGATGTTGCAGCGGAGCAGCTCCAGGTGCTCCGACTTCGCAGCGATGGCTTCGACGTCCGGGCCCTGATGCCCCAGGCGGTGAATTCGGTCGAGGCGTTTCGCGCGGTTCTGGAGCAGCTGCTCGCGCGCACAGGCGCGATCCCGCTCCCGGACCGCGGTTCCGCCCGTGGACGCCCATTCTCGACCCACGCCGACCTTTCGGACTACCAGCGGGTGGTTCTTCAAGTCGACGGCTGAGCTGCTGAGTCGTGGCTCGAATGAATGGGCCCGGCCGATCCGTGCAGCCACGCCTTGGCTGCCTTCGAGTTTCCGACGGTCTTTGCAACCGGATTCGCCCTAGGCCAAGCTCCGCTCATGCAGGTCGCGGCGTGGGCGAGAGGGCGGGTGCTGTTGATTCTGGTCGGCCTGCTGGGCGCAGCCGCGGTCGTCTGCCGCGTCTGGGCCCTCGATCGTCTGCCGGGCCTCAACGCCGATGAAGCCTGGTTGAACGTTCGGGCGATCGATTTCCTCGCCGGTAAGTCGATCGACCTGTACACGCCGTCGGGCAACCCGTTGAATCCGTTCCTTGCGCTTCCCGTGCTTCTGCTGGAGGCCCTCCGCAGCAACGCCAGCATCCTGAACCTGCGAATCGCGACGGCGATCGCCGGCATCTCGTTGATGGTTCTTTCGTATCCCCTGACGCGGAAGGTCATCGGTGCCCAGTGCGCGCTGGTCTTCACGCTCCTGGTTTGGGTAATGCCCGCGCACATTGCTTATGGACGCATGGGTTGGGATGCCAGCGAGACGCCGCTCGTGGCTCTGTTGTGCCTGGCTTCGCTGCTCCACAGACGCACGCATTGGATGGTGCTCTCCACCTTCGCCGCTGTGTGGGTACACCCGACCAACGTGTTTCTCGTCCCCATCCTCGCAGGTGGTATGGCGGGGCAGGTCATCTGGGAACGCCGCCGCCTCACGCCAGGCGAGTGGGCCTGGGTGGGATGTGGTCTGCTTGCGGTCGCTGCCTTCTTCGTCTGGAGGGTGTTCGGCTCAGCAAGCTTCCCGCACGGGTCGCCGGAGTTCTTCTCCGGGGACTTCATCACCGGCCTCGTGGTCGAAACGGGGCGCTTCCTCTCGGGTGTCACGACCCTCCAGTACATCGTCGGGCCGATGAACCGATCCGTCGTGCTCCTCTTTGATTTCGTCTTCTGGTCGGCGGTACTGATTTTGTTGCTTACGGGGTTGCCGGAGCGGATCCGAACGCGGGACGGGACGGTGATGGGGCTGATTCTCGGAACGCTTGTTGCCCTCGTTGTCGTTGCGGCCTCGGGAGGATTGCTGTTCGTCATCCCGGGCTTCGAGCGCTACGCGCTGTTTCTGACGGTCCCGAGCTGTTACATCTTCGCCTCGCTGCTCGTTCGACCCACGGTTGCACACGATGCCGCCGAGGCGAGGCCCTCCCCCTCGGTTGCCGTCGCCATCGCTCTAGTCGCTTCGTTCCTCTGGCTCGGGGTGTTCATCGCGCAGTACCATGTGAAGCTCGAAACCCGGGGGAGCCGTTCTTATGCACTCTTCAACTCGGGCGAGCAGGAGCCCAAGGCCGCGGCTTTCGCGCTGATCCAAGCGGATGCGGAGGCGGGCCCGGTGCTCATCATCGCGGAGAACTACTGGACCTACTGGCCGATGCGCTACTTCGGTGCGCGTGATTCGAGGATCCAGGTCGAACTATTCAATGCCGAATCAGCTCGCGAACTGATCACTCCCCGCTACGCGTCTCACGCGGTCTTTGCCGTCGGGTTCTCGAAAGGAGCGCTGGCGCAGTCGATCGAGCGAGGCCGAAGCTCGCGCGAGTGGGGGCGACCGGTCTGGAAACAATCGTTCAACGATCCCCAGGATCTGCCCATCCTGGATGTTTGGCGCCTCCGGTGAGCCGCCCCAGATTCCGCGTCGTCGCGTGAAATGCTTTGCGTTTCATGCTCCTACGCGAAGCGCTTCAGTTCGCGCCGGGCGACGACCATCTTGTGGACTTCGTCCGGGCCATCGGCGATTCGCAGCGAGCGGCCTTCGCGCCACATCCGCGCGATCGGGTAGTCGTCAGACATCCCGTGCGCTCCGAGGCATTGGATCGCACGGTCGAGCACGTTCATCAGCATGTTCGGGACTACCACCTTGATCATCGAGATTTCCTGGCGCGCGACCTGCTTGCCGTAGCTGTCCATCATCCACGCCGTTTTGAGGGTCAGCAGCCGCGCCTGCTCGATCTCCATGCGCGAAGTCGCGACCCACTCCTGAACGAACTGCTTCTTTCCGATCGGCTCGCCGAACGCGACGCGGGAATTGGCATTGCGGCACATCAGCTCGAAAGCGCGCTCCGCCATGCCGATTGCGCGCATGCAATGGTGGATACGGCCCGGGCCGAGTCGCGCCTGTGCGATCATGAAGCCGCCGTTCTCGGGCCCGAGGCGGTTTTCGACCGGGACGCGGCAGTCCTCGTAGCGGATCTCGCAGTGTCCACCGCCGCCCGCGTGGCCCATCACCGAGACGGCGCGCAGAATCTCGAAGCCGGGTGTGTCGGTCGGCACGATGATCTGGCTCTGGCGCTGATGAGGCGGCCCGTCCGGGTTCGTCGCGGCCATCACGATCGCGAATTTCGCGCCGATCGCACCGCTCGTGAACCATTTGAGGCCGTTGATCACGTACTCGTCCCCGTCGCGCAGCGCGGTGGTCTGGAGGCCGGTCGGGTCCGCACCCGAGACTGCGGGCTCCGTCATCGAGAAGCAGGAGCGGATTTCACCGTCGAGCAGCGGCTGGAGCCAACGCTTCTTCTGATCCTCGCTGCCGAACTCCGAGAGGATCTCCATGTTTCCCGTGTCGGGCGCATGACAATTGCACGCGATCGGCGCGAGCCCGCTTCGCCCCATGATCTCGCACAGCGGTGCGTACTCCAGGTTCGTGAGCCCGGCGCCGTATTCCTTGTCGGGCAGGAACAGATTCCAGAGCCCGAGCGACTTCGCGCGCGCCTTCAGCTCGCCGAGCACCTTCGGCGTGTGGTGCGGGTCGCCGCTGGCCTCGATCTGCTCCGCCGCGACGCGTTCGTTGGGGTAGATGTAATCGTCCATGAACCGCTCCAGGGTGTCCTGGAGCATTTTCACCTTGTCGGAGTATTCGAAGTTCATACTGGCTCCTTCTCGAGTCGCTCGATTACGGCGCGCACCACCAGCGGCCAGGCGATCGTCGCGTCTGCATATAATTCGGCGAAGCGCCCACCTTCGCTCTCGGGGACGAACTTTCCCCACGAGACGCCTTCGGAATAGGAACAGCCCGACAGGCCGCCCCAGTGCTCGGGTTCGGGGCAGATGCGGACGGCGTAGCGATAGCGTCGGATCGGGTCGTCGGAACCTGTGCGCGAGCGCATGATTTCGAGGTAGGGGGCGACCTGCTGCGCCCAGTTGCGTGGGACACCGCCGCCGATGGTGAAAATACCGAGCGTTTCGTGCGCGCGGATTCGGTCGGTGAAGTCGTCGAGGTCGCGGAACGGGTCGAAGGGCCGTGGCGGCCGGCCGTCCTTGATGCGCAGCTGGTTGTAGATCGCGAGGTCGAGCCCGAGCTCGGAATCCGTGAAGGCCGGTATGTAGACAGGGACGTTTCGCTCGAGTGCGCTCTTCAAGATTGCGCGCCGGTCGCCGTGCTGCGCGAGTTCGCGGCCGAGGGCCTCGCACACGAGCCGGCTCGAGAGCACGGTGTCTTCGGGAAGCTGGTCGAGCGTCTGATTCAGCAGGTACTCGACATCGTCGAGGT
Organism: Deltaproteobacteria bacterium; assembly: GCA_019310425.1. Classification (GTDB taxonomy): domain Bacteria; phylum Myxococcota_A; class UBA9160; order UBA9160; family SMWR01; genus JAFDEI01. Next base: position 10,417 of record JAFDEI010000042.1, read on the forward strand.
TCTTCTCGAGCTCGATGGTGTCGTAGACACGGTTGTAGCCGCGCTGGTAGAGGTCCTCATCACTCATGCCCGGGCGATGCTTGAAGTGCAGCATGCCCGCGCCTTCGGAGAGCCCGTGCGTCATCAACGCGCCGGTGGTGACCACCGCCTGCACCCATCCGCGATCGATCATCTCGCACAGCAGCATGCCCTGTTTCGCGATCGTCATTGCACCCGAGATCGTTACGACCCGAAAGCAATCCGGGTCGCGGACCATCGACTCGAGTACGTCGGTGGCCTCACCGAGGCGGCGTCCGCCGAAGGCGGTCTTCCCCATCGCGCGCACGAGCTCGTCGACGCTGCCGATAGCGGCCGGGTCGAGCGGCGCCAGCGGTTCGAGACCGTCGTCGTGCCCCGTGTGGTACCGATCCTTGTCGCGCGTAGTGCTCATCGGCAGCAGGTGTAGCGGCTAACCGCTCGTGCCGCCCGGGGGAGCGAGCGATTCCGGCTCGGTCACCGGCAGCGCACAGCTGCGGCCGTGGCAGATGTATGCAGCCGGGCGGCCGTCGATGGGGCCGCGATCTGCGAGCCAGTCGCTGGCGATGCCTGCGGGCGCAGGGCCGTCGGGGGCGTCGATCACCACCGCGTCGTCGGGCAGCAGCACGCGGCGCGCACGGTTCGCGAGCGCGTGGGTGGCGGCGTCGCTCGAGTCGCCCGCGATCAGCGCAAGCGAGAGGCCCCGGCCCCGGGCGAGTACCGCACGTGACAGGGTCGGGAAGGCTTGTGGTGAGCGTTCGAGCTCGAACGCGTGGCTGTCGATCACGCAGTCGGCAATTCGGGCGAGGTCTTCGCGCGCGGCGAGATGTGCGACGCGGAGCAGGCCCAGTACCGCGAGGCCTGTGGAGTGTGGTGTGGCGCCATCGTGATCGGAGCGCGGGCGGAGCGTGAGTGACTCGCCGTCGCATGGTGACAGGAAGAAATCCCCTCCGCTGTCGTCGTAGAAACGCGTGGCGATGTCTTCGGCGAGGCGCAGCGCGGCCTCGAAGTAGCGGTTGCCCCCACCGGCGCGGTACAGATCGAGCAGGCCTTCGAGCATCGCAGAGTGGTCGTCGAGAAACGCCGGCACTTGTGCGCGTCCGTCGTTCCAGATGCGCAGCAGTCGGCCCTGCGGGTCGCGCATCCTGTCGAGGACGAAGTCTGCCGCCGTCGCAGCGTCACGCAGCGTCTGCTCGTCCCCGAGCAGGCTCGCCGCACGCGCGAGTCCGGAAATCGTCAGGCCGTTCCACGCGGCGACACGTTTCGGGTCGGTGTCGGGTGCGATGCGCGCCTCGCGCGTACGCCTCAGCCGTTCGCGCTCGCTGAAGAACTGCTCGCGCGGCTTGCGCGCGCGGTCGCGCAACACGCTCGTGCCGTCTTCGAAATTACCGCTCTGTGACACGTCGTAGGCGTTCGCGATGTCGACCGCAGCGTCGCCGATACTCGCCTCCAGCTGCGTGGGCGTCCAGACGTAGAACCGGCCCTCCGCGCCTTCGCTATCGGCGTCTTGGCTGGCGTAGAACGCGCCCTCGGGTCCGGTCATTTCGCGTCGCAAGTATGCGATCGTCTCCTCCACCGGCCAGATCAGTTCACGCTGGTTGCAACCGGTGCGCCGCCACGCCTCGAGGTAGACGCGGATCAGCTGGCCCTGGTCGTAGAGCATCTTCTCGAAGTGTGGCACCTCCCAGCGTGCGTCTACGCTGTAGCGGTGGAAGCCGCCTCCGAGCTGGTCGTAGATTCCGCCTCGCGCCATTTCGTAGCAGGTGTGAACGACATGCTCGAGCGCTTCGCGGGCCTTCTGTTCGGGCAGTACGTCGGTCGCGGCGAGCAGCAAGTCGAGCGAGGGTGGTGTCGGGAATTTCGGTGCGTCGCCGAACCCACCGTTCGAAAGATCGGCGCGTTGCAGCAACTCCATCGCGGCGTGCGCGGCGCAGTGTGCGCTCGGGGCCTTCTCGGCTTTGCCACTCGGGCGGTTCGAGAGCGCGTCGAGGATGCGGGTTGCGTTGTGTTCGACTTCGCCGCGGCGCGAGCGATACGCCTTCGCGATTCCCGATAGCACGTCGTGAAAGGCCGGCATACCGCCGCGGGCAACGGGCGGGTAGTACGTGCCCCCATGGAACGGGCGTGCTTCGGAGGTGCAGAAGGCCGTGAGCGGCCAGCCGCCGTGGCCCGTCAAGCCGGTTACCAGATCCATGTAGATCTGATCGATGTCCGGACGCTCTTCGCGATCGACCTTGATGTTGACGAACGACTCGTTCATGAGTGCCGCAGTCGACGGATCCTCGAAGCTCTCGTGAGCCATCACGTGGCACCAGTGGCAGGCGCTGTAGCCGATCGACACCAGGATCGGGAGATCTTCATCACGTGCGCGCTCGAGCGCTTCGGATCCCCACGGATACCAATCTACCGGGTTGTGCATGTGCTGCCGCAGGTACGCGCTGCTCTCCTGCGCGAGTCGATTCGTCCTTCGCGGTTCGCGGGGTTCCGCCACCGGGCCTCCTGCCGTCGAGTTCCAAGAAGCTAACCGATTCGCCACAGGGAAGGATAGCCGTCGTCGCAGTACGCTCTGTCGTGAAATGCGGGCTAGAGTCTGCGTGATGAAGGAACTGGTCCTACAACCCGGCCGCGACCGATCGGTGCGGCGGCGCCATCCCTGGGTGCTTTCCGGCGCGGTCGCCAGCGTCGGCGACGGCGCGGAGGCGGGTGATGTCGTTCGGGTGCTGAGTGCGGAAGGGGAGGCGCTCGGTTGCGGTGACTACTCGCCGCGCTCGAATATCCGAGTGCGGATGCTGTGGCAGGGCAAGGACGAGCCGCCCGAGGCGCTGATTTCGCAGCGCATCGCAGCGGCGATTGCGCGCCGCGCGGCCAATCCGGAACTGGACGGAGTCGAAGCGCTGAGGCTCGTGAATGCGGAAGCGGATGAATTGCCGGGGATGTCGGCCGACCGCTACGGCGACACCATCGTCGTGCGTTTCGGCACTGCCGGAATGAGCCGTCGGCGGGACGAAGTGGTCGCCGCGCTTCGCGACGTCACTGGTGCTGCGCGCGGATACGAGCGAGCCGATACCTCGGCCGGGCGTCGTGAGGCGGTGGCAGTCCGCCAGGGTCTCTTGTGGGGTGAGCCGCTCCCGGCGACGCTCGAATTCGCGGAGGGGAAGCGCCGTTACTCGGTCGACATCGCGCAGGGCCAACAGACGGGTTTCTATCTGGGGCAGCGGGATGGGCGCGATCTGGTCGAACGCCTCGCCAAGGGGCGCCGTGTGCTGGATCTGTTCGCGTACTCGGGCGGCTTTGCGGTGGCTGCGGCGGTCGGCGGGGCGCGCAGCGTGACGTTGGTCGAGTCGTCCGCGGACGCGCTCGAACTTGCGCGGCGCAATCTCGCAGCCAACGCGCCCGGTATCGACACGCGCTTCGAGCACGGCAATGCGTTCGAATTCGTCCGTCAGGATTCCGGGCAGTACGACCTCGTGACGATCGACCCGCCGCCGCTGGCTCGTTCGCGCGGTGAGGTCAACAAGGCTGCCCGGGCCTACAAGGACGTGCTGATGTCCGCACTGAAGCGCGCCGCACCGGGAGCTCTGCTGCTCGCGTTCTCGAGCTCGAGCCACGTCGACGCCGGCCTGTATCGCAAGATCGCATTCGGCGCGGCGCTCGACGCCGAGCGACAAGTGCAGGTGCTGCGAACGCTTGGGCCTGCGGTCGACTATCCTGCGTCGATCTACCATCCGGAAGGAGCATCGCTCACCGGGCTGCTGTTGCAGGCGTGAGCGCGGCTGTTGCGCGCGCTCACGCCATTGCATTCGTCGAGGCATGCGGAGATCGCTTCTCGGTTGCGCGTGCCCGGGCGCTGGCAGCGGGCCGCACCCCGGAGGATCTATGCCTACCCGACGGTGCGACCCAACGACCCGACGGATCGATCGGAGCAGCGGAGGGTGGATCTGCATTCGAGTTCGAGTCAGAGCTGTTGCTGCGAGTACTCGGTGCCGCGGCCGACCTCGGTGGCCTCCACTTGCCGGTCGTCGAGCGCGCCTGTAGCTATCTCGAGGCCGTCCAGGCCGATGACGGTTCATGGGGCGCGGTCGATGAATCGGAAGAGCGCAAGATCGTTCGGACCGGGATGCTGGCCGGCCATCTCGGCAAGACACGCTTCGCGCGCGCAGCGATGCTCACGGGTGCCGGCGATTACATCGCCGATCGCTTCACGCCCGATCTCGTGCAGAACTTCAATTGGCCCGCGATCGCCGCGTACGCGAACTACTTTGCGAATGTCCCACACGACGAGAGCGACGCGGTGCTGCAATGGATTGGTCGTGAGCTCGAGCGAGGCTTCCGCTCCGGCCGCTTCGACGGCGTACAGACCGCCCGGGTATTGCTGTACGCCGAGGCGCCGTCGCTACCGGGCGGGCGCGTTGATGCGACCGAGGCGGTCGAGCGGTTGCTCGCTGAGCAGCAGGGCGATGGTGGATGGTTGCGCTTCGACGACCCGGCACCTTCCGCGCGCCTGGAGCACACCCTCGACGCGTTGACGGCCCTGGTGCGGCTCGGCTGACTGCGAGCTTGCGCTCGCGGGATTCGCGCGCGAGCCTCCCGCCCCCGGGCCCGTCCGGAGGCGACAGGCTGGTAAGGAATAGAAGGAGCCCTCATGTTCAATCTGGCCGTGATTCACGAGGCGATCGCCGCGGCGGTCCCGGAGCGCGAGTGTCTCGTCTTTCGCGACCGGCGCCTCTCCTGGAGCGACGTCACGGGCCGCACCCGTCGGCTCGCCGACGTCTTGCGCCGTCACGACATTGGCTGGCACCGCGAACGCGCGCAGCTCGAAAATTGGGAATCCGGCCAGGACCACGTCGCTCTCTATCTCTATAACGGCAACGAGTATCTCGAGGGGATGCTCGGCGCGTACAAGGCCGGCGCGGCACCGTTCAACGTGAACTACCGCTATGTCGATGAAGAACTCACCTACCTGTTCGGAAACGCCGACGCGAAGGTCGTCATCTACCACGCGTGTTTCGCGCCCGTGCTGGCACGTGTCCGCGAGTCGTTGCCGCAGGTGAAGCTCTGGCTCCAAGTTGCGGATGAATCCGGCGAGGCGCTGTTACCCGGAGCGCACGACTACGAGGCTGCGCTTGCCGAGGCCGAGCCCGTACCGCCGCCGGAAGGCTCGCTCAGCCCGGACGATCTCTACATCCTCTACACCGGAGGAACGACCGGTATGCCCAAGGGGGTGCTGTGGCGCCAGGAGGACATCCTGCGCGCCGCCCTGTACTCCGGCGAACTCACCACACTCGACGCAATCGTGGAGCGCGCGAAGGGCGGCGATATCCGCGCGCTCCCGACCGCGCCGTTCATGCACGGTGCTGCGCACTGGGCCGCGTTCAACATGTGGAACATCGGTGGCACCATCGTGGTGCAGAGCGATCCCCGGCGGCTCGATCCGAAGGACATCTGGTCGACCGTCGAACGCGAGAAGGTCAACGCGGTCACGATCGTCGGCGACGCTTTCGGGCGGCCGCTCGCGGACGAGTTGCACGAGAATTCCTACGACCTGTCGTCGCTCGGGCTGATTATCTCTGGCGGCGCAATCCTGACTGCTTCCCTGAAGCAGGAGTTTCTCGAGCTGTTGCCGGAGATTCGAATTCTCGATGCACTCGGCTCGTCGGAGAGCGGGGCGCAGGCCACGCAGTTCTCGACGAAGGACAGCAAGGCGACCACCGGGGATTTTTCCATGACCCCCGGCAATACCGTGCTCAACGACGACCTCTCGGGTCTGCTCGAGCCCGGCTCTCCCGAGCAGGGTTGGCTTGCCCGCACCGGTTCGGTGCCGCTCGGCTACTACAAAGATGCCGCGAAGACCGCGAAGACCTTTCCGATAGTCGACGGAAAGCGCTACGCGGTGCCGGGCGACCGCGCCGGCATCGCGGCCGATGGCTCGCTGGTGTTGTTCGGGCGCGACTCGGTCACGATCAATACCGGCGGAGAGAAGGTCTTCGCCGAAGAGGTCGAGCAGGCGCTGAAGCACCACCCGGCGGTCTACGACGCGGTGGTGGTTCCGACGCCACACGAACGCTGGGGGCAGCAGGTGACCGCGATCGTGCGTCTGCGTGCGGGCGAGAAATCCGGCGGCGCAATCGAGGCCGCGCTGCGTGACGAAGCGCGGGGCCACCTGGCCCGCTACAAAATTCCCAAGGCGTTCATTTTCGTCGACGAGATCACCCGTTCGCCGAGTGGCAAGGCGGACTACCGCTGGGCGCGAGAGACCGCGCACGCAATGCTCGGACTCGAAGCTCCCTGAACGAGCTGGTTCAGTGTGGGAACGCGTGGATCGAGTAGTCGTGTTCCAGCAGCTTCGCGATTCGCACGGCGACTTGCCCGAAGCAGGCTGAACCCTCGTGACTGCAATCCTCCGAGAGGTGCTCGTCGCGGATCAGCTCGGGCGCCATGTGGTCGGTGTGGCTCACGATCTCGAGCCAGGTGGCGTGTTCCTCCTCGCGGGCGAGGTCGAGGATCCAGCGTGTAAGCAGCTCCCAGCCCCTGTCGTCGACTGAATCCCTGACGGGGCCGCCTGCGAGGTGGTCGGCATCCTTGCTCTCGACAGTGGGCTCGTGGTCGCGCAGGCCGCTCGCAATTTCGTGGCAGACCTCGCGTGCGGTGTAGACCTCGCTTGCGTGTAGACCGGGCGTCTGCTCCCAGGCATGACGGCGCCGGGCGACGTAGGCCTTGGCGGAAAGCCAGGCATCCTCCTGGGCGTGGCGTCGAACGGCGCGCTCGCAACGCGCGACGATCTCGGCCGGGTCGGTGTGGATGGCGTTCGGGTGATGTTGGAACCATTGAAGCACGGAGTTGGGGTCCATCGCGATCTCCTCCTGGACGGGTGCAGGCGGATCTTCCGGAAGCGATGGTGGCGGCTGAGCGGGTGCGGCTGATCGAGAGCCAATTACAGCAGTGGACGGTGTGCTGCCGGGGGACGGCCTGCGAACGATCCCAGAATACCACACGGGGGCGGCGGTCCGCGTCAGAGTGAGATCGGCGCTTCGTTGGCCCCGCAGCGCGGGAACGACGGGTGGAGCCCGACGCCCGCTGGACGGCAGCCGTCGGAGCGGCACCGACGAGGGAAACGAAGCATTGCGTGAACTCGCGGCCGAGCACCCGGACGACTCGGTTCGGATGCTCGCCGATATCGCGCTCGGACGGAAGACGGGCGACCGGCACGATTGAGCGGGGCGAGCAATTTCTGAGTTGATCTACAGGGATCGGCCGTCCTTCGTCGAATCTCAATAGCCATCTACGAGTTCGTCACGGAACAGGCGAATGCGGGCCGCGTTGGCTCCCATGTCGCCACGCCCGTCGCGTGATTTCGAGCGCACGTCGACGATCGAATCGGCGCCATCTCGCCGAACACGCACGACGATGTCGTCGACGAAGTGGAACACGCGCGTGACGGCGATTGCCTCGAAGCGGCCGGCTGCAGCATCGCGCAGGGTCAAGTCCCAGCCGAGCTTCTCTGCGGCGGAGATGCTTCGGTCGAAGACGGCGGCCGGCGGGCCGGGCAGGCGGATCGGCACGATGTCCGGGTAGCCGCGGCGTTGCAGTACGGCGAACTCCTCGCCCGGGTAGTCGAGCCCACGTCCGGAATTTGCGTCGTCGGTGGTGGCGGCGATGAAACGAGGCGGATTCAAGGTGTCGGTAGTGATGTCGTTGATCATTGGGACATTCCCCGGAGAACTCGCCGCCGCCGCCGCGATCGACAGCGGAATCAGGCCGAGCAGGGTTCCCGTGATTGCACGGCTGCGCCCCGCGCGTCCGTCCGCACCGCGAGTCTGCCAGAGGCCGACGGCGCCGAACGCGAGGGCGCACAGACCGATCAGCAGGCCCAGTCCCATGATCCGGAACGCCAGGAATGCACTCGCCCATTCAAGCTGTGCGAGCATGGGCCCCGCGGAAAATGCCAGGAGGCCAGCGCAACCGAACGCCGCCGAGAGAGTTGCCGCACGCGAAACCTTCATCGTCACCCCCGCTGCATCGAGAATCCGCCCACTATACCATGGTGCTCTGCCGCGCTGTGGTAGACTGCCGCACCTCGAACCACCGTCTGCACGAGAGGTCGCATGCGATTCCGCGGGAAGCAGCAACGGATTCGCTGCTCGCGCCGTCGCCGGGTACGAAGTGCGCTGCTCCCCATTGCCCTCGTCTTGTGCGCGTGCGGGAACGACGCCTCGGATTCGATCTCGCTGCTTCCACTGTCCTTCGGCGCTGGCACGGTTCGTGTGCGGGTTGCGGTCGAATCCGGCTATGTCGAGGGCTCGTTGGAGGTATCGCTCGACCAGGAGCGGATCAGCGAGGTATTCGAGTTCGCGGGGGGGACCGCGACGGCCGAGGTGCCGATCGCAGATGGCGAGCACCAGCTGTCGGTCCGCGCGCGATTCAGATCCGCTGGTCGCACTTCCCGCGGTGCGCGGCAGGTCCGCTTCGCGCCACCCCCAGCGCTTCCGGAGCTGGTCGCGAGCAATCCGGCTGCCGCCGCGGCTACGGTGCCGGTGACTGCGTGGTTCCGCCTGGAGTTTGCACGGCCGACCAACGCCAGGGCGCGTCGGAGCTTCGAGCTTCACTGCGGCGGCGCCGTGATCCCGGTCGCGGTCCACGCGCAGACGCCCGAGAAGTTGATCGTGACCCCCGCGCGAGATCTGCCGGGTCGCGCCGGTTGTGCGCTGGCCTGGCGCGCCGGCGACGGGCCGCGGCGACTTGCCTTCACGACCGCGCGCTCGGGCCCGCCGGCGCGCGTGCTCTACGATCGTTCGAAGTCGCTCGGCTCGGCGCCATTCCCGGACGACTTCTGGCTGCGCCCGGACCCGCACGATCCCCGGCGGAAGCGACTCCAGATCGTGATGGGGGGGATCCAGGAGCCCGACCGACTACTCGTGGAAGCGTTGCTACATGGCACGCGCGAACTCGACGGATTCAGCCCGGTCGCGCACATCACGATTCCACTCTCCGAAGCGCCGGATCCCGATTCGCTGCCGCGGACACCCGCCGACTCGCTCGACCCGATGGCGGCGGTGGGCCTGTTCGACATCACGCCCGGAAGCCCCGCTTTCGGTCGCCGGGTTCCGTTCCGTCTCGAAGCGCGTTCCAGCTCGGCCTGGGGGGACGTGTCGCACGCGCTGTTGTTGTTTCCATCGGTCGCACTGAATTCGGGCGGCCGCTACGGCGTCGTCGTTACACACCGTGTGGTGACCGGCGACGGGCGGCCGTTCATGGCCTCACGGTTCTTCGCGCGAGTGCGCGATGCGTCAGCTTCAGCGCACGACCCGGATGCGGTGAGGCGCGCACGGGAAACGGCCGGTGAGGTACTCGACGCAATCTCCGGTGCGGCCGATTCGCTGATCCGGCGAACCGATATCGCGCTTGCGCTGCGTGTGACGGTTCGGACGACCGACCATTTCCCCGACGATCTGATCGCGATCAAGCAGGACATCCTCGACGGGCCGGCGCCGCGGGTTCGGATCACGCAGGTGGAGCCCGAATCACCCGAGCAGCGAAAGCGGGGCAGCTCGGTGGCGGCGATCGTGCGTGGGACCTGGGAGGCGCCTGACTGGCGCGAGCACAGACTCAGATTCCGTCGTGATCGGGTGACCGGGCGCCCGCAACGTGTCACGACGAATCTCCTCGCCTTCGTGCTCGCACTCCCGGAGGCCGCACGCGAGGGGCCGGTGCCGCTGGTCCTCTACCAGCACGGCAATCCGGGGAGTGCCGAGGAAGAAGTCGTCCCGCAGGCGCGGCAATCGCTCGCGGCGGCGGGCTTCGCCGTGATCGGCTTCACCGACGCGCTCAACCGCGAATTTCCGCGGCCGGGCGCCAGCGCGCGCGACCGTGCGTTCGATCAGATCGTCCGCATCATGTGGCACGTGATGATCCTGAAGGCAGTTCCGGACTATTTCGTCGAAACCAACGCCGAGCAGCTGGCGTTCCTGCGCGCGATCGACGAGCTCGCGAAGATTCGAAGGTTCGAGCTTCCGGCCGGTAGCGGCACGGAAGCCGCCAGCTTGTCCGGGGTCGACCTGGCTGCGCCGCTCAGCTACATCGGCGTGAGCGAGGGGGCGAATCTGGCACCGCCGTTCCTCGCATTCGCGCCCGAGATTCGCGCCGCCGCACTGGTTTCGGGTGGGCGGCGCTTTTCGGAAGTATTGATGCATCAAGAGCCGCAGACCATCCTGGCGCCGTTCGCGGGTCTCGGTGCCAGTCGCCTCGCCGCGACGGACATCTGGGTGATGCTGTCGCTGTTACAGACCCTCTTCGACCCGCAGGACGGCTACAACTTTGCGCAGTATCTCTACCGGCGGCCGTTCGAGGTCGCGGGCTCGACGCGCCGCGCGAGTATCCTGCTCACCGAGGGGCTCGAAGACGCAGCGATTCCGAATCACGTGACCGAAGCCCTCGCACGTGAACTCGGGCCGATTCCGCAGCTGCTGCCTGCCGCGCAGCGGGTCGTGCTGCTGCCCGCTGCGGACTCGCCCATCAGCGCGAACATCGATGAGCAAACTACGGCGGCGTTCGCTCAGTTCGTTCCCCAGGGCGTCGCGGGCATCGCCGCGACGCCGGGCTGCTCATCGCCGCCGCTGTCGGCGCGGAGCGCTCGGGAAGGGCATTATTGCGTGCAGAATGCCGCGGAAGCGCTACTTCAACGGCTGGTATTTCTCGAAACCGCAATCACGCACGCCGCGCCGACGATCGTGAACCCGGTCGCCCGCTGACACCCCGCGAAGGAGTCGACTCCATGGACCTGGTGATGTTGGAAGCCCGTGGCCCGGTAGCCGTATTGACCCTCAACCGCCCGGACACCCTCAATGCACTCGATACCGCGATGCTCGAGGCGATCTGCGCACGATGCAGCGATCTCGAGCAGGACGCGTCGCTGCGCGCGGTGGTGCTCACCGGCGCGGGCCGGGCCTTCGCGGCCGGTGCCGACATTGCGGAGATGCGCGCACAGGGTCCGCTCGAAGCCGAGGCCTTCAGTCGGCTCGGACATCGGGCGACTGCCGCGCTCGAATCGCTCGCGGTACCTACGATCGCCGCGGTCGGGGGCTTCGCCCTCGGCGGCGGCTGCGAACTCGCGCTCGCGTGCGATTGGATCTACGCATCCGAGAAGGCGCGCTTCGGACAGCCCGAGGTTGGCCTGGGCCTGATTCCGGGCTTCGGCGGTACCAGTCGGCTGGTGCGCCGCGTAGGCGTCGCCTGGGCGAAGGAGATGGTGCTGATGGGCGAGACGCTGAAGGCCGACGTCGCGCTGCGCATCGGGCTCGCCAATCGCGTCTTCGCACCCGAGACGCTGCTCGACGCTGCAGTCGCGGCCGGTGCGACGATTGCCGAGAAGGGGCCGATCGCGGTGGCGCAGGCCAAGAATGTGATCCAAGAAGGGCAGGGCGCCGACGTGCGGGTTGCGCACGCTCTCGAGCAGGCAGCTTTCGGGCTCGTGTCCGCGAGCGCGGACCGCAACGAAGGCATGGACGCGTTCCTCGAGAAACGCGATCCCGAATTCGAACGACACTAGCTGAGGAGGCCCCGATGGCCCGCAAGACGATGACCCTGGAAGAGATCTCGGACCGCATCGAAATCAACGATCTGCTCGTGCGCTACACGGTCGCGATCGACGAGAAAGATTGGGAGCTGCTCGACACGGTCTATACGCCCGATGCCAAGGTCGACTACACCAGCTCCGGCGGCATCAAGGGCGAGTACCCGGAGGTCCGGGCCTGGCTCGCGAAGGCGTTGGCCGCATTTCCGATGACTCAGCACCTCATCAGCAACAGCGTCGTCGAGCTCGCGGGCGACAGCGCGACTGCACGCACGATGGTCTTCAACCCGATGGGAACCGCGAACGACCGGGGCGGGTACAATCTGTTCTTCGTGGGCGGCTGGTACGAGGACAAGCTCGTTCGGACCGACGACGGCTGGCGGATCGCGGAGCGTTACGAGCGCAAAGCCTTCATGGAGAGTCTGCCGTCGAAGTAGCTCGGGCGCCCGTCGCAGACGCCGCGTCCCAGCTGCGGCGTCGGCATCCGGCTGTGAACTCGTGTCTCCGGCCATGGGCCGAGACCGTGGCGTTCAGCCGGCCGCTCAGGCATGGTCTCGAGCCTGTCGTTCCGGTTGAGCCCGCCCCGGTCATACTGGGTCGTGGGTCGCGGAACGGCGGCGTCGGAAAGCCGCTACGAGGTGGTCGGGCTTCGTCTGAAGCGATCGCTGTGCCGCTTGCATTGGTCGAGAACGCGAGCGCTCGATGAGGGAAAACCTTCGAGCGATGCTACCTGGGAGTGCAACAGAAGCCATAAATATGTGAAAACAAACAATTTTTAGCCGGGGGCAAGATTTCCTCTTGACGTGGGAAAATTTACCACTTAATATTGAGGCACGTTGCGCCGGCCCACCTTCGAGGTCGGTGAAAGAGCGAGAGGAGAGATCATGTCAACTTCGATGAGTAACTGGATCAAGTTCATAGGCTTGCTGGCGATCATTTTCGTCAGCCTTCCGGTCCATGCCCAGAGTGTCTCGGACGACATCGGTACGGACGGGCTCAAGCACCGAGGTGATGGATCGATCGATGACAGCCAGCCCGGCGTCGCAGGGAACGGTTTCCAACGCGTTTCACGCGATGAGAACCGTTCGCGCGACGACGACGGGACTCGCACCCGAAA
>JAFDEI010000211.1 GCA_019310425.1 Deltaproteobacteria bacterium
GGTGGAAAGGACCCGGTTGCGAATCGCAAGCTGTCCGAGGTCGTGATCGGCACGCTCGTCGAGTTCCATGCAGTCGACCCCGTGAGCGTCGGGTTGGAGTCGCTCGGCAAGCCTGCGGGCTTTCTGGAACGGCAGGTCACGGGCTGGACCGGGCGTTACGAGCGCGCGAAGACCGGTGAGATTCCGATCGCGAACGAGGTCAACCGCTGGCTACTCGAGAACCGTCCGGAGTCTCCGCCGCCTACGTTGGTCCACAACGACTGGAAGCTCGACAACATGGCCGTTGCGCAAGACGATCCGGGACGCTGTGTCGCGGTCTACGACTGGGACATGTGCACGCTCGGAGACCCGTTATGCGACTTTGGAACGCTGCTCGGACTCTGGAGCGACGCGGGCGAAGGGCTCGCCGGCAACAATCCGATGCCGACCCAGACGCCGGGCTTCATGTCGCGGGACGAAGCGACTCGGTGTTACTGCGAACGCACCGGCCTCGACCCTGCGAGAATCCCGTACTACGTGGTATTCGGTACCTTCAAGATGGCAGTCGTGCTCCAGCAGATCTATTACCGCTACCATGTCGGACAGACCCAGGATGATCGCTTCGCTGGTATGGGGAAGATTGCCGAGAGCCTGTTCGTGTTGGCGGGCGAACGTCGCTAGCGCTGCATGAAACACCAGGCGATTCACACGACGGCGCAGAAGTTTCGGTCGCAACACGTCCATTGCGCAGCCGGGCAGAGGTGGAGTTCGCGTATGCTGAGGCGATCGACGCTCGGCATCGCAGCGCTCCTCGGGGCGTTGGTTGCGGGGTGTGTGCATGGGCCCCTCGATGTCGAGGCACTGGAACATCGCTACCCCGCGGTGGCGGCGATTCGCGAGCACCATCTCTGGGACACGACGCCGTATCTGCTCCCCAGCGGCGAGAATGTCGTGTTCTTCCTCTGCCGCTGGCCGACCGATGCCGCAATTCCTGTTTCCCTGCCGCCGGACGCGAGCGAAGAGGAGCGACGCTCGCTCGAGTCGGTACTGCGCGCGTGGGAGGGTGCGGGCCTCGGCATTCGCTTCGAGACCGGGGCACCGCCGGGCATCGGCATCGAGCTGCGATTCATCGATAGCGAGCCCGGCGCGACCATGACGACCCACGCGGCAAACACCGTGGCCGATTGTGCGGTATCGCCCGCGGTGTTCGAGAGCGAAATGGGCGAGGTGCTGCCCGCGCGGCTGGTCTTTGCGTCGATCCACCTGTGGCGCGCTGGATTCGACAATCTTGGGCGACCAGTCGAGTATTCGCGTGCCGAATTCCTCGGCAGTGCGCTGCACGAACTCGGTCACGCGCTCGGTTTCCAAGGGCACGTGCGCGTCGGGCGCTCCGTCATGGTGAAGGAAACGGATCAGGTCGAGCGCGCGGGCGTCGGCCATGATAAGGATCGAGCGTTTTCGGACGCGACCCTGCGCGCGCTGTATGCGCTGCCGTCTGGAGCCGTGGTGCAGCGGGTTCCGGTGAAGGGGTACCAGACCGCGCCGGTCGACCGTATGGCCGCACTTGCGCGCAAGCATGATTTCAGCGGTCCGTTCGTGCGTGTGGGTGACGTCGACGGCGGCCTGCTCTGGCGCGATCCGAGTGGAACGCGTTTTGCCGTGCGGGTCGACGATGTCCGTGGCGTGCTGCGCGGCAGCCAGATGCTGTGGCTGGAGCCGACCATCGCGACCACGGAGCTGCTCGAAATCGAATAGGCTGGGAGATCCGAGGCGTCGATCAGCCGACGTTCTTGACGCGATCTCCGCGAAGCGGTGGATGCGCGAGTCAGCGGACCTTTGGGTTCAGCTGCTTCGCCTTCGCGAGCCGTCTGGCAGCTTCGTCGTTTTCTCCCAGCGCTCGCAGCACCACGCTCAGCCGGAAATGGACGCTTGCGTCGTCGCTGGCGAGATCGAGTGCGGCCTCGAGGTGTGTGCGCGCGGCTGTGGGGTCGGAGGGCAGCCGCTTGTACAGCGCCCAACCGAGCGCATTCCGGTAATCCGCCTCCTGGGGGTAGATGTCCACTGCAGGCTGCAGGAACTCGAGTGCGCCCCGGAAGTTTCCCTGCCGCAGCAGGATCTCGCCCTTGCGGAAGAGGGTCTCGGCGGTGGCGATTTGCTCGCCGTCGAGGCCGAGTTCGTCGCCCAGCAGGCTGGCGTCGTACTCTCGCCGACGGTCGGCATTGTTCAGTACCGCATAGGCCCGGCCGACCGCTGCGAAGACCGTGTTGGCCTGGTCGCGCACCTCATCGTCGATGTGCAGGCGCGCGAGCGCATCGGGATGGTAATCCTTCGCGGCCCCGAGGTAGGCGCGCTTGAATGCACTCGCATCGGAATGCTGATCGACGCCGAGCAGGGCGTAGTAGTCGAGCTCGTCGATGCGCCCGAATTTCTCGGCAATGTTACGGCACAGTACCGCGGCCGATTTACTCTTGCTTCGCTCCGATGCGCCATTGCGAGAGCCTTCCGCGTCGCCATCGGCTGTCAGCCGCGCTTCGGCGCGCGAAGTTTCCTGGGCGAGATCGCTGAAGTAGATCTCGAGATCTCCGCTTTCGGGCTCGTCCGCTGAGGCAGCCGGTTCGTCGGGGTCGTCATACTCGATCGCGCGGAAGGCGTGCAGTACCCAGGCGGCGGCAAGCGATTTCTGGCTGGTCGCGGACTGGAGCGCCTGCCAGAGGTTGCGGCTGCCGTCGAGTGCGTCGATGAACGCATTCGTTGCCTCATCGGTGTTCAATAGGGGTTCGATCCGTGGAACCTGCGCGGTCCGGCGCGCGATCTTCCCCATGTGCTCCCCGAATTCCGCGAGAATCCGGTCACTCGGCCAATATGCGGCGATCCCTTCCTGGAGCAGTCCGTAGATTTCAGTCCGAAACGGTGTGGCTTCTTCGGGTGGTGGATCGCCGGGTTCGATCCGGAAGCTGCCGCGGTTCCAGCCGAAGCATTCCAGCAGGCGCTTGCGAATCTGATCCTTGAGCGCGACGAAGAGCCCGCGAGGTTCGATCAGTTCGAGTTCGAGCAGGGCTTTGCCCTCTTTGCAGCCGTCGTTCTCGACCCGCTCGATCACGCGCGAGTAGTCGCCCCGGCTGATCTCGCCGGCGTCCATCAGTTGGACGCCGAGGCTTTCGCTCGTGAGATTCGATTCGGCGAACATCGGGACGCCGTCGCGAAACAGGAAGCTCTTCGATGCGCGCTCACGGGAGAGCCGCGCCCAGCCGCTGAACTGTGCGCGGTGAAGATCGAGGAGGAGCACCGGGAACGGCGTGTCCTCGAGCTGACCCTGCTCGGGAAGAATCACCATCGAATCCACTATTCGGGTGGATTCCGCTTCGACTTGAACCGGCTGATGCGCTCCCGGCCAGGAGCAGAAACGCGCAGCGTTTCCAGCGACGGAGGGGAAGCCATGGCCGCGTAGCGGCCAACACGCGGTCAGACCAGCGTTCGCTGCGCGTCGGCAACCTGAAACGCGGCCGCGATGGCCTGTCCGAGATCCTTGTGGATCATCAGCGGTGGCGGATCGATATCGGCCACCACCGGCTCCGAGAGCGAGGACGGGGCCGCGAAGATCACCTCGGCGCCGCGGGCTTCCGCGGATTCGACGATCTGCTCGAGGGCGAGCGCGCCGTATGCTTCGTCGATGATGGCACCGTCGAGGTCGACGACGATGACCGTCACGTTGCGCGCGGCCGCGTCCTGCTCGATCAGTTCTACCGCCCGCATCGATTCGTCGCCATCCATGAACGGGATCACCATCACGGAATCCCAGATATGGATGACCGGTGTCGCGGGGTCGATGTCCTCTGGAGTCAGTGCGGGGGATTCATCCGTCTGCACTCGAACGAACTCGCGGATCGCGTCGAAGGGCAGCTCGTCGAGCAGCGCGAGAGCCCGGGAGTCGCCGACTGCCCGCCAGGCATCGGCCTCGCGTGCGACGAAGCGACAGGCCTCCTCGCCCGCCGCAGAGCAGCCCGTCTCGATCGCGAGAATATTTACGTCGAGGGTTCCAGAGAGCCAGCCGGAGGTATAGCCGGCACTGAGGTGGCAGGCGGTGTGGTCGCACGGGCCGATGAGCGACAGTCGCCCGCCCGCCTCGGTGCGCTCGGGCCAGCAGCCGATCACTTCGATTGCGCCCGGGAGTTCCTCGTCGGGAAGCACCCGAAACCGGATTGCAAGCGGCGGCTGGAGCACCTCGTTCCCGTCGAAGCCGTCAGCGACTGCGCGCCAGGCGTCGTGCAGGCCCTGGATCAAGCCGACCTGCATCAAGGTCTTTGCGGCGTCTTCGCTGCCGAGATCGGCCTCGAGTTCGGCGTGCATGGCGCCGAGGAAATGCGGGTCGAGCAGCACCCCCGGCTCCTTCGCGAGAACGGAGTTCGGGTCGAAACCCAACGCTGCCAGGGCACGAGCGCCTCTGCCTCTTACACCGGGTTCGGTCACTACTAGCCCTCGATGAACTCGTAGATGTCGAATTTCTGGTCTTTCTTGATGAAGCTCTCGCCCTCGCGTCCGAGCAGTCGCAGGAAGGCCTCGACGCAGGTGGGGTCGAACTGGCTGCCTGCGTACTTGGTGAGCTCGGAGTTGACGGCGTCGAGGTCGAGCGCCTTGCGATAGGGGCGGTCGCTCGTCATCGCTTCGACCGTATCGGCCACCAGGATGATTCGCGACGGCAGCGGGATCTGGTCGCCGACGAGGCGCGCGGGGTAGCCTCGGTCGCAGCCATCGAACCACTCGTGGTGGTGGCGCACGCACGGGACCACATCCGAGAGGAACGAGACCGGCTCGAGGATCTTTGCGCCGATCTCCGGATGTTGCTTGATCAAGTCGTACTCTTCCTTGTTGAGCTTGTCCGGCTTCAGGATCACGCGATCCGGCACGCCGATCTTGCCGACGTCGTGCAGCAGACCCGCGATGTAGACGCGTTCGATGAACTCCTTCGGGAAGCACATTTCACGCGCAATCTTCGATGCGTAGACGCCCACTCGCTCGGAGTGGCCGCGCGTGTAGGAGTCCTTGGCATCGACGGCCTCGGCCAGCGCGCCGACGGTTTGCACGTAGGCGGTCTGGAGCTCCTGGTGCTTCGCGGCCAGCTGCTTGGTGCGCTCGCGCACCTTGGCCTCGAGATTCCGATTCATGTCCTGGAGCTTGAAGTTCTGTTCCCGGGTGATCTGATTCAGCCGCTTGATCTCGTCCTTGAGGTCACTTTGCTCGAAAGCCTGGCGGATCGTCGCGCGGAGCTCGTCGTCGTTCCACGGCTTGGTGATCAGGCGGTAGATCTCGCCGCGATTGATCGCCTCGACCGCGATGTTCATCTCGGTATAGCCGGTGAGCATCATCCGGACGACGTCGGGGTGGCGCTCGCGAACCTGTGAGAGCAGGTCGACCCCCGTCATTTCGGGCATCCGCTGGTCGGTTACGACGACCTGGGCGGGGATCTTCTCCATGATCTCGAGCGCCTCCGAGCCCCGCGAGGCGCAGACGACGTTCATGTTCTCGTTTCGCAGCAGACGTTGAAGTGCCTTCAGGATGTTTACTTCGTCGTCTACGAATAAGACCGTGTGTTCTCGCGTCATGCTCCCCTCGAATCGATCGGGCTTTCCTTATCCAAGTTATGTGCCAACTCGTCGAATCAAGGAAATGCCCTCGAAAAACGATGGGTTGCCGGATTCGAGCGTCGTCGGTGGCGACGCTCTTGATTCCCTGAGATGGGATTGCCACGCGCAGCCGAGCGGAAACACTTCGGCAGCTTGCATTCGGCTTGCCGGTGAATCGCAACAGCGCGTGAGAGCAGGCTTGCGGGCAGGTGCCCAGCGATGTTGCGAAAATCAGGCGTGCGCAATCCCCAGGCAGAAGAACCCCGGCGTGGGGCGATTTCAGCAATCCCGTTTCCGGGACGTCCCGCTTCCGGGACAGCGGAACCGCAGGTCGTCGCGGGAGCCTTGGGTCGGGCTCTTAGGCGAGTCCCAGTCGCTCGCGCTGGTAGCTGTCACTCTGGACCGATTGGCACCAGGCGCGATTTTCCAGATACCACTGGACCGTCGACCCCATGCCGGAATCGAGGTCGTGGGCGGGTTGCCAGCCGAGTTCGTTCCGGATCTTCGACGCATCGATCGCATAACGGCGATCGTGGCCGGGTCGGTCCGTTACGAAGGTCTTGAGCTCGTTGTAGCCGGCGACGCCCGCGGCGCGCAGGGCGGGGTTCTCGGCGGCGGGGTGGATCTTCTCGAGCTGCTCGCACAGGGCGTCGACGATCTCGAGGTTGGTGCGCTCGGCACTTCCACCGATGTTGTACTTCTCGCCGACTCGCCCATGCTGGAGCGCTAGTAGGATGCCCGCGCAATGGTCTTCGACGTAGAGCCAATCGCGGACGTTGCCGCCGTCCCCGTAGATCGGTAGCGGCTTGCCCTCGCAGGCGTTCAGAATCATCAGCGGCAGCAGCTTCTCGGGAAACTGGTAGGGACCGTAGTTGTTCGAACAGTTCGTGATCAGCGCGGGCAGGCCGTAGGTTTCCTTGTAGGCGCGCACCTCGCCGAGCGAGCCGTAGACTTCGTCGGTCGAAACGTGCAGAAATCGGAAGCGCTCACGCTCCGCGGGTGGGCGCGTTTCCTGCATCCTTCGCGCGGCGTCGAGCAGCTCGAAGGTCCCCATTACGTTCGTGCGGATGAACTCGGCCGGTCCGTCGATCGAACGATCGACATGGGTTTCGGCTGCGAAGTTGAGTACGGCGCTGGGCTGGTACTGTGCGAAGATCCGGTCGACCGCGGCGCGATCGGCGATGTCGGCCTGCTCGAACGCGAAGCGCGGGTCGCTTGCAACATCCGCCAGGCTCTCGAGATTGCCCGCGTAGGTGAGCAAGTCGACGACGACGACCTGCACATCGGCCTCTGCAAGCGCCAGCCGGACGAAATTCGAGCCGATGAAGCCGGCGCCGCCTGTGACGATCCAGGTGTCCGGCATCAGACGTAGTTCCCACCTTCGCTTGCCGAGAGTCGGACAATGGCCTGGCGGAAGCGATCGACTTCGTCTTGGAGGTTCTGCGTGGTGACGAGGCCGGTGCTCTCACCCGCTGCTTCGCAGCGCGCCTTGCGGCGCAGCACCGCGTGCATGATCCGGATCCAGTCACCCGTCGCCGAGCCGCGGTGTTTCTGGACGACGGAATTCCAGTCGACGGAGTCGAAGAGCGGGTGACCGGCGCGCTTCTCGCTTGCTTCGGCGTGGATCTTCAGCGCGGCGATGATGTCGTCCGGGTAGATGGGGTTGACCTCGACCACGCGCTCGAAGCGACCCGGCTGTGCGAAGGCCTGGCGCAATGTGGCGGGGTGACTGGTACTGCCGACGACCAGGTGATTCTCGACTGCAATCGTCCGGTCGATCATGTCGAGCAGGAAGTCCATCACCGGGCCGACCGGAAGGTCGGGGCGGCGCGCACCGATCTCCTGCGCCTGCGAGAACTCGAGTTCATCGAACAGAACCGTCAGCGGCGACATCTCGCTCAGCGTCTGGCTCCATCCCTTCATGAGGTCGCCGACGTTGCCACCGCGGTGAATCACCTCGAGGACGAGCCTGGGGATGTTCACCGTCAAATAGGAGGTCTGGGTATGCGTCGCGAGCGCGCGCGCGAGCAGTCGCTTGCCGACCCCCCGCTGACCGATCAGCAGCAGGCCCGATGGGGGGTAGGTGCCCCAGCTCGCGTAGACCTCGGGGCTCGTCGCCGCGCAGGCATAGGTGAGGATTTCGTCCTTGGCCGCGGCGAGCCCGCCGATCTGGCCGACGTCCGTCGCGGGTGAAGGGTCGAGTTCCGTGGCCTGTAGGACCGGCTCGAACTTGCGGGCGAAGCTTCCCCAGAGGTTCTGGGCACGTTCGTGAAGAATGCTGCGGTCTTCCATGGTCCGGGATGTTAACGCGCCCGGGCGAGTCAGTCGCCGCCGAAGTAATCGACCATCTTGGCGTCGATCGACGCGGGGCGCGTGCGGCCACGGCCCCAGTCGCGAAGCTCTTTGATCCGCTCCTCGTAGGTGTCGTAGAGCGGTACCGTTTCGCCGATCGCGTTGATGAGGTCGTTCGCCGAGAGGTCGCGCTGATCCGCGAAGGCCACGTACAGGGCGGCCGTCACGGCCTGTTCGAGTTCGGCGCCGGTGAGCCGGGCGGCTTCCTCGGCGAGCTCTTCGAGGGGGAACTGGAGCGGGTCGCGTTCGCGTTTCCGCAGGTGGATCGCGAGGATTTCGGCACGCTCCGCGGAGGTCGGCAGGTCGACGAAGAACAGCTCGTCGAAGCGCCCACGCCGCAATAGTTCTGGCGGTAGCCCGTGCACGTCGTTCGCGGTGGCGACCACGAAGACCGGGCTCTGCTTCTCCGACAGCCAGGTCAGGAATGAGCCGAACACGCGGCTCGAGCTCGGGTCGCTGCCCGAGCCGGCGAAGCCCTTTTCGATCTCGTCGATCCACAACACGACTGGAGCGAGCGACTCCGCAACCGCGATGGTCTCGCGAATCGAGGCTTCGGGACTGGAGGTGCTGCTGCCGAACGCCGCCGCGAGGTCGAGGCGGAGCAGCGGGAACTGCCACTCTTTCGCGACCGCCTTGGCGGCGACCGACTTGCCACAGCCTTGAACTCCCAGCAGTAGCAACCCGCGCGGTGCCGGGAGCCCGAAGCGGCGCGCCTCGCTGCCGAACGCGCTACGGCGTTCGCCGAGCCACTGTTTGAGTTCGCCCAGCCCGCCGACCTCGCCGAGCCCGCCATGGTCTTCGTGGAACGTGAGCGACGGTGTTCGGCGCAGCGCGCGGCGCTTCTCGCGCACGATGACTTCGGGGACGCCCGCCTGGAGTCCACCCTGGATCCGGATGGCCTTGCGGAAGACGCGGACCGATTCGGTCGCGGTGAGTCCGAGCGATCCGCGGATCGCCTCGTCGAGCAGTCCGTCGTTGGCATCGCCGATTTCGGCGGCTTCGAGCACACGCAGGAAGAGGGCGCGCAGCTCGGCCTCTCCGGGCAGCGGCAATTCGATGCGCCCGGCTTCGCGTTGCAGCTCGGCGGGGAGATCGAGCGCGGGGCCGAGCAGGATCAGCGCTTGCTTGCGCGACGCGAGCGTCGGCAGCACGTCGCGCAGTCGGCGGATCGCGAGCGGGTCGTCGATCACGCGGTGGGCGTCGAGGATCACGAAGAGGGCGGGGGAGGTGCGTACCGCGATTGCGCGGATGGCGGCGTCGAAGGAGCCGGAGCTCTGCGCATCGCCCTCGAAGCCCGTTGCGAGCGACCAGACGTCGCAACTGCGTTCGAGCCCTTCGGCGACGCGCTGCACCATCGCGACCGCACGGTCTTCTTCGAAGGTCTCGAGGGCGATCAGGCGCCAGCCAGATCGAATCAGCAGCGACAGCTCTTCTCGCGGCTTGGTGATCATTCGGAGTCCGCCGTCACGCGCATGACTTCCTCGAAGGTCGTCTGGCCATCGGCGAGCTTGCGCACCGCGGCGTCACGCAGCGACTGCATGCCTTCGATACGGCCCGCCGCGTTGATCTCGTTGGCGTCACGGCCCTCGTTGATCAGGCCGCGCACGCGTTTGCCGACGTCGAGCATCTCGAACACGCCGCTGCGACCGTAGAGTCCCGTGAAGCGGCAGTCGACGCAGCCTTCGCCCGAGCGCACCTTCAGGGTGTCGCGGCGTTCGACCGGCACCTTGAGCCCGAGCGCATTGGTCTGGTCCGTATTCAGGTAGGTTTCGACCGCGCAGTGTTCGCAGATCCTGCGGATCAGCCGCTGCGCCACCACCCCACGCAGCACGCTCGACAGCAGGAAGGGCTCGACGCCGAGTTCGACCAGTCGGGTGACCGCGCCCGAAGCGTTGCGGGTGTGGACGGTGGAGAAGACCAGGTGGCCGGTGAGCGCAGCCTGCACGGCCATGTGGGCCGTCTCGGCGTCGCGAATCTCGCCCACCATGATGATGTCGGGATCCTGCCGCAGGATCGTGCGCAGCGCGGTCGCGAAGGTGACGTCGATCTGCGGCGCGACCTGCACCTGGCAGAAACGCGCGTCGACCATTTCGATCGGATCTTCGACCGTCGTGATGTTGATCTCGGGGCCGGACAGGTAGCGGAGCGTCGAGTAGAGCGTCGTGGTCTTGCCTGAGCCGGTCGGCCCGCTCGAGAGGATCAAGCCGTTCGGGCAGGTGATCCACTTCTCGAAGATCTCACGCTCGTCGGCGGTGAAGCCGAGGTCCTGCACGTCGGCGAGCAGAATGCTCGGGTCGAATACGCGGATCACGATCTTCTCGCCGAACGCCGTCATCATGCTCGAGACGCGAAGCTCGACTTCGCGCTCGCGACGCTGGGTCTTGATGCGACCGTCCTGCGGCCGCCGCCGCTCCGCGATGTTCATGCCCGCGAGCACTTTTACTCGCGA
>JAFDEI010000043.1 GCA_019310425.1 Deltaproteobacteria bacterium
CGGCCGGATCGCGGCGGGCGGCTGCGTCGTCAAGGTCGCGTGGCCCGGGCAGGATCCGCGCTTCGATCTGCCCGCGATCGGCCCAGAGACCGTACGGGTCGCGATTGCGGCTGGTGCCGTTGCACTCGCCTTCGAGGCGGGTCGAACGGTCGTGCTCGACCGTGCCGCCGTGGTCGAGGCTGCCGACGCGCACGAACTCGTGCTGCTCGGGATTGCGATTTCTGAAGCGGAAGCATCGGCGTGAGTGCGCCGCGGATCGTCGTGATCGGTGCGGGACACATGGGTCGCCACCATGCGCTGAAGGCGGCCGAACTCTGCGAGACCGGGGAGATCGAATTCGCGGGTGTCGTCGACTGCCGGCGTCCCACCGCGGCGCACTTCGAAGTTGTTCGGGGCGCGCTCGAGGCCGGACTCGATGTGCTGGTGGAGAAACCGATCGCGGCCGGCCTCGACCAGGCCGAGGCGCTGCTCGATCTTGCGCGCAGGCGTGGCCGGGTTCTGTGGGTCGGGTCGCAGGAGTGGCACAATCCGGCGATGCGAGCGGTACGGCCGAAGATCGAGCGCCCGATTTTCATCGAATGCCAGCGCGTGGGTCCGTTTTCGGAGCGCGGAATCGATGTCGACGTGGTGCGCGATCTGATGATCCACGACCTCGACATCCTCCAGAAGCTGCTCGGCGCAGAACCCGAGCGCATCGATGCGACCGGTGTTCCGGTGGTGACGGACAAGATCGACATCGCCAGTGCCCGAATCGCGTTTCCGGGGGGTTGCATCGCGAATCTCATGGCCAGCCGGGTTTCGCGCCGGCCGATGCGAAAGTTGCGCTGCTTCCAGCGCGACGGCTACTTCGCGGTCGACTTCATCGCACAGTCGGCAAGCATATTTCGGCGTGTCGAGGCACGGCGCGGTGCGGCTCCGCGAGTCGACCTGGAAGAACTCGCAGTCGAGCGGGAAGATTCGCTGGTCGCCCAGCTGCGCGCGTTCGTTCGCGCGGTCGTGGACGGCCATGTTCGGACGTCGACGGGCGATGCGGCCCTGGCGGCACTACGCACTGCGCTGCGGGTGGTCGAGGCGATGCCGCGCGCCCGAGACCTCGCATGACGACGGTGCTGCTGTCGGTCGGGGATGCCTCCGGGGACCTTCACGCCGCGGGCTTCGTCGAGGCGCTGCGGGCGCTTCGTCCCGGGACCCGCTTCGTCGGTCTCGGCGGGTGCGAGCTCGAGAAGTGCGGGGTCGAAGTCGTGGTCGATCAACGCGAGCTTGCGGTCGGGGGGATCGTCGAGCTCGTGCCGGGTCTGCCGCGCATCGCGCGCGCGTGGCGGCGTATGTCTGCGGCTCTCGCCACGGAACGGCCGGACCTGGTGGTGTTGGTCGATTCCTCGGGGTTCAACCTGCCGTTTGCCCGCCGAGTGCGCCGCGCCGGAGTTCCGATCCTCTATTTCGTTGCGCCCCAGGTCTGGGCGTGGCGCCGCGGCCGGATCCGCAAGCTCGCCGCACGGGTCGACCGGTTGGCCGCGATCCTGCCGTTCGAGCCCGAGGTCTACGCGGGAACGGGCCTCGAAGTCGAATTCGTCGGGCACCCCCTCGTCGATCGAATTCGCAGCGACGGCGGCCCGCTCGGTCGCGACGCCGCGCGGGTGCTGCTCGGCGTACCCGTCGATAAACCCGTGGTGGCGCTGCTGCCGGGAAGCCGCCGCAACGAGATTCGCCACTGTCTCGGGGTGCAGTTGGCTGCGGCCCGGGTGCTTCACGCGCGGCGACCGGAATGCCGTTTCCTGCTGCCGTTGGCAGCATCGATCGAGCCTGCCCGGGTCGAGGAGGAACTTCGGCGCGCGCGTCTCCCCGCCGCCTTTCCGCTCGAACTCGTCGCTGCCGGGTCGCACGCGGTGTTGTCCGCGTGTGACGTGGTCGTGGCAAAACCCGGGACCGCGACTCTCGAAGCCGCGCTGCTGGATCGACCGTGCGTCGTTGCCGCGCGCATCCATCCGCTGAGTGCGTGGTTGGTGCGCCGTCTCGTTCGGGTGGATTATTGGGCCATGCCGAACCTGATCGCCGGGCGCGAGATCGTCCCGGAGTTCGTCCAGGAACACGCCGAGCCGCGCGCGATCGCAGCCGCGGTCGAGGCGCTGTTGGCGGGATCCGCGCGTACGCTGCAACGCGAAGGCCTGGCAACCGTCAGCAGAGCATTGGGGCCGGGCGGGGCGTTGCAACGAACCGCCGCAATCGCCGAGGAGATGCTCGTTGCGCGCGATCGCGCATAGCGTTGCCGCGGTCACCGCGCTCGTGGCGGCTCCCTTCGCGGCGGGCGCACTGGCCTTGCGTCCCAGCTGGCGAAGCGGTTGGGACGAGCGGCTCGGGCGCGGGTGGATGGATCCCGGCGCGGTCTGGGTTCACGCTGCCAGCGTTGGGGAGGCGCTCGCGGCAGCCTCACTGCTCGATGCCTTGCGTGAAGCCGGTCACTCGGTCGTCGTTTCGACGCAGACTCTCGCCGGGCGCGACACGCTGCGTCGTGTCCGACCCGACTTGCACTGTCGGCTCGCGCCTCTCGATCACCCGTGGGTCGTCGAACGCGCGCTCGCGACTGCGCGCCCGGTCGCCCTGGTGCTGCTCGAAGCCGAGCTCTGGCCGTGTTGGATTGCCGCAGCGGCACGTCACCACGTGCCCGTTGCATTGGTGTCGGGGCGGATCTCGGACCGGTCTTTCGACCGTTATCGCCGTGTACGCCCGCTCGTGCGCCGAATGCTTCGGCGCATCGATGCGATCGGCGCACGCAGCGAGCTCGACGCGGTGAGGTTTCTCGAACTCGGCGCCGAGCCGGGCGCGGTCACGGTCAGCGGCGATCTGAAGTTCGATGGGGATCTCGTCGCTGCCGTACCCGCTCGGGATCTGTTGCAGTCGCTTGCTGGGGGGCCGTTGTTCGTCGCAGGCAGCACGCACCCCGGCGAGGAATGGGCGGCATTGCAGGCGCTGCGCGTGTCCGAAGCGGCGGGGCACGGGGCCGTGCTCGTGCTTGCGCCGCGCCGCATCGAGCGTGCCGGCGAGATCGAGCGCCTGGTGCGTGCGCAGGGTCGACGGCTGCTCCGGCGTTCTTCGCTTGCTCGAGCGCCCGACGGCTTTCGGGCGCGGCCCGGCGACGTATTGCTGCTCGACACGCTCGGGGAGTTGCGCGGCTTGTGGCCGTTGGCGACGGTGGCATTCGTGGGTGGCACCCTGGCGCCGGTTGGCGGGCACAACCTGCTCGAGCCCGCCATCTGTGGTCGACCGGTGTTGTTCGGTCCGCACACCCGCGACGTGTTGCATGCGGTCGAGGTTCTGGAGAAGTGCGGCGCGGGTCGCTGCGTGGCGGATGCAGAGGAGCTCGCGCATGCGCTGGCGGAGCTGCTTGCGGATCCCGCCAAGGCGGACGCGCGCGGTCGCCGCGGACGCGATGAGCTCGCGCGCTTGCGCGGGAGCAGTGCGCGCAGCCTCGCGCTGCTCGAACGGATGCTCGCCGATCGCGATGACCGGGGGGGCAGTTGAGCCTTCGCGCGACCTGGCTCGAGGAGCGCGATGAATCGTTGCTGCGCCGCGCAGTGCTGCTGCCACTGGTACCGCTGTCGTGGGTCTACGCCGGCTGCGCCTGGCTGCACCGCGGGCTCTATCGCGTGGGCCTGCGCCGGCGCAGCCGCCTCCCCGGACGGGTCGTGAGCGTCGGCAATCTCGTCGTGGGCGGAGCGGGCAAGACGCCGCTCGCGGCCTACATCGCGACCGGGCTTCGGCGCCGCGGCCATCGGGTGGCGATCCTGAGCCGGGGCTCCGGTCGTGGCGCGGCGGATGCGGTGACGGTCGTCTCCGACGGTCGCCATGTTCTCAGCCGCCAGGAAGTGGCGGGCGACGAGGCGATGGTGCTCGCGGCGCACGCGGCGGGTGTGCCGGTGCTGGTTGGACGCGATCGCGCGCTCGTCGGATGGCGCGCGCTGTCGGTCTTCGGCGCCGATGTGCTCGTGCTCGACGACGGCTTTCAGCATCACCGCCTGCAGCGCGACGTCGACGTCATCGCTTTCGACGGCGGGCTCGGATTCGGCAGCGGACGGGTGTTGCCGCGGGGGCCGTTGCGCGAACCTGCCTCGGCGCTCGCATCCGCGCAGGTGGTCGGGGTCGTCGATGGTCCGCTCGCGGCGGCCGATGCGGCGCGGATCGATCGTCTGTCGCCTTCGTCTACACGCTTCGAAGCGCGTAGAGTCCCGCGCGACTTGCGGCCGCTCGGCGGAGGGGAGGCCGTTTTGCCCGCGGTGCTGAACGGCGTCGAGGTGGGGATGATTGCGGCGCTCGCGAATCCGCGTGGTTTTCGGCGGACGCTCGAAGCGCTGGGTGCGAACGTCGTCGCGCAACGGCTCTTTCGCGACCACCATCGTTATCGGCGCCGAGATCTGCGCGGGCTCGCGAAGCGGGCGCCGATCTGGGTCACCACCGAGAAGGACGCCGTCAAGCTGCTGCCATTCTGGGCCGGTGGCGTGGACATGCGGGTGCTCCGGATCGGCATCGAGGTGAGCGAGCCCGATCAGTTGCTCGCTGCGATCGACGACCTACTGCGCTGAGCGCCCGTGTCCACCGAGCCGATAGCCGATGCGGTGCAGCGCGACGCGCAGGCGCTCGCGCTGGAGCGCGGCGGGAAGTTCGGCGCGCAGCGCGAGATCTCCATCGCAGTAGGCATCGATGAAGTGCGCGATCGCCTCTGCCTCAGCTGCAACGACCTGGCCCCGTTTCAGCAGCGATCGATACAGGCGCATCATTTCCGCGCTGCGCCGCCGCACCGGGACCGAGCGGACGATGCGTGCGCGATCGAGGTCGACGAAGATGACGCGTGCTGTGCCGCCGTCCTCGCGAATCAACAGGTTTCCGAGGTGGAGGTCTGCGTGGCAGCCACCCGCGTCGTGCAGTCGCCGCAGCGCTGCCCCAGCAGCGCGGGCGGCCGTCACCAGGCGATCGCGCGACGGATCGGTTGTGAGGAATTCGTTGCCATTACAGCACGACTCCTCGTGCAGCGTACCGACCGCGGCCGTCCAGAGCCCCGGCCCGTGTCGCCGCCCGATGACGAGCGCAGGTTGCGGAACAGGGGCTCCCGCCGTCGCGAGTCGAGCGTTGACGATGAGTTCTGAAATCGGGCGCTTCAAGCTCGTCAGCCGATCGCGGGTGATGGGTCGCAGCCAGCCGCCGTGGTGAAACGGGCGGAGCTGTAGGCGTTCAGAGCGACCCGGCAACGGGTGTATCGCGTTCGTCGCGCGGCCGGCGCCACCGAAGCCGTGGCTTTGCAGGCGCAGGGCCGCGTCGGCTTCCAGCAGCCCGAGTTCGAGTACGGCTGATTCGAGTGGTTCTACGACGAGGAGCCGTAGCGGGCCGCGCCGATGGCGGCGGAACCCCGCGGTCGGCGCCGTCAACGAATCGCTCCGGCCTGCGCCGTCCGCCGCAACAAGGTCCACGCGAGTCCGGCGAAGACCCCGTTCGGCAGCCAGGCCGCGAGCGTTGCCGGGATCACATCGTCATGGGCCAGCGACTGACCGATCGTGAGCAGGGCGTAGTAGCCGAAGGCCGTAAGCGCGCACAGCAGGATTCCAAAGGAGCGTCCGCGCCGCGCCGGGCCCAGCGCGAGCGGGACGCCGATCAGCGCGAACAGGATCGGCGCGAACGGCAGAGCGAGTCGTCGCTGGAGCGCAAGCCGGTAGTAGACCGGCTTGTGCCGCCGCAGGTCTTCGAGTGGGTCGCCGGCTTCGGCGCGCGCGATCGCAGTGCGGAGCTGTGCGTTCGACATCTCGCGCGGGCGATGTGCGACGAGGCTCACTCCGAGCATCTCGTCCGCGGCGAGGGCATAGTCGAAGGTTCGAAAGGAGATGCGGCGGTAGAAATCGTTCGACTCGCGCGGGCCCGATGTCGGAACGGTGGCCCGTGCGTTCGCACTCACGCCGGGGAGTGCGTCGACATCGGCGTCGAGATGGATGGACCCGTCGCTGAGTTCGAGATGGAGCGTTCCGAGATCCGGGTCCCACTGCGTTTCGCCGCGCTCCGCGAAGATCAGCAGTGGGCGATCGGGATTGCTTCGGTCTGCGATCAGAACCCCGCTCAACTGGTCTGCATCGTCACGTCGCTTCACGAAGAGCACACGTTCGCCGACACGACGAAATCGCCCAGGTTCGATCAGCCTCCCCTCGGCCGCGAGTGTCTGGATGGTGAGTCGGAGCCGGCGTTGGGCGCGGTGCTCGACATCGAAGGTGAGAAACGCAGTGAGTCCCGCGACCGCCAGCCCGAGCGTCGCGATCGGCAGCACCAGTGAACGCAGCCCCACACCGCAGCTCTGCATCGCGATGATCTCGCCGTCGCCCGCAAGGCGTCCGATCGCGAGCAGCACGCCGAGCAGGAACGCGACGGGGATTGCATAGGTCGCGAGGGAGGTCGCGAGGCAGACGACCACGATGCCGATCTCGGCGGTGGCTGACCCCGCCCGGATCAGTTCGTCGAGGTGGCGCAGCAGGTTGCGGCCCACGAGCAGTGTCGTCAGCGCCAGCAGGCCAAGCGACGAATACAGCAGCACCTCGCCCAAGGTGTAGGCCGAGAGGGTGCGGGGGAGACGCATCGGGGGGTATCCTACCAGCGCTGCATCCCCATGCGAGGCTCGCCATCGCGTTTCCCAGCCGTTTGCAGGGCGGTCCCCCGGTCGCCGATCGAATTCTCGTGATCCGTCTGGGCGCGTTGGGAGATGTCGTTCGCAGCCTGCCCGCCGTCTCGGCGTTGCGCGCGGCATTCCCAGCGGCACGCATCACCTGGCTGGTCGAGCCTGCGGCTGCGAGCGTGCTCGCCGGTCAACCGTTCATCGATGAGATCCGAGTGTTTCCGCGCGACAGCTTGCAGGCGCGGCTGCGCTCCGGTTCCTTGCTGAGTCTCACGCGCGATCTGCGCCGCTTCATCCGGCTGCTGCGCCGAGAACGCTTCGATCTGGTGATCGACTTTCATTCCATCTTGAGGTCGAGTGTCCTGTCGCGGCTTTCCGGAGCGCCGGTTCGCGTCGCCTACGCGCCGCCGTTCGGCCGCGAATTCTCGCACCTGCTCGCGAACCGGCTGTTGCGGCTGCCGGCACGGAAGCTCTCCCGCTTCGAGCGCAACGCGTCGCTCGTCCGGTTTCTGGGTGTTCCGTTTGCGCCTGCGGTCCGCCCGTTGCGGCTCCCGGACGCCGCCCGTACTCGAATGGCCGAGGCCCTCGCGGGGCGTGCGGCTGCGGTCGTGATTCACCCTGGAACGAGTGAGTCGACGCCCTACAAGCGTTACCCGGCCGCGAGCTTCGCGGAGGTTGCGCGTCGCCTGGAGGACGATACAGGTCTTCGCTGTCTCGTTTCGCGCGGTCCTTCGCGCGCCGAAGTCCAAACCGCGCGCGCGGTCGTCGAGCGGTCGTGCGGTTCGGCCGAACTCGCGCCCGAGACTCCGACCCTCCTGGACCTGGCCGCGTTGTTTGCGTCGAGTCGTCTCGTGATCGCGGGCGATACCGGTCCGCTGCACCTGGCTGCGCTGGTGGGGACGCCCGTCGTGCAATTGCTCGGCCCGACCGATCCAGTCGAGAACGCGCCCTGGGAGGGCGTCGCTTCGCAAAGCCTGCGGGCCGGCCTCGCGTGCAGTCCGTGTCGCCGCGGCTGCGCGGCCGCGACCTGCATGCAGGCACTGGCACCCGAGCAGGTGCTGGTCGCCGCACGCGAGCTGCTCGCACAGCCGCTTGCAGCTGTGCTTGCACGCGGTGCGGGTTGATGGACCTCAGCATCGTCATCGTCAGCTGGAACACGTGCGCGCTCACCCTCGACTGCCTCGAGTCGCTCGAGGCGGCATTGGCCGAGGCGGGTACAGACAGCTTCGCCGAGGTGTTGCTGGTCGACAACGCTTCGTTCGATGGAACGGTCGCCGCGATCAGAGCGCAGTTCCCGGCCGTGCGAGTGATCGAGTCACCGCGAAATTTGGGCTTTGCGGCGGGTTGCAACGCGGGCGTGCGTGTCGCATCCGGTCGCCATGTGCTGTTTCTGAATAGCGATGCCCGCATCGACAGCAAGGCACTCCGCGGCTGTGTCGACTTCCTCGACCACCAGCACGATGTCGGCGTGGTCGGGCCGCAGCTGCTCCACCCCGACGGGCGCCGTCGAAATTCGATTCACAACGCCCCGACCTTCACTTCGGAGCTGGTTCCGACGGCGCTGCTGCAGTTTCTGTTTCGGCGGCGGTTTCCCTCTCACCGCTGGGTCGGCGATCAGCCGCTCGACGTCGAGGCCGTGACGGGCGCGGCTTTCTTTGCGCGAGCGGCGGCGATTGCCGAAGTGGGGCCGCTGCCTGAGGACTACTTCTTGTTCCTCGAAGAGACCGACTGGTGTCTGCGGATGCGTTGCGCGGGCTGGCGCGTGGTACATCTCCCGACGCTATTCGCAGTGCACGTCGCGGGCGCGAGCAGCAAGCTCAGGGATCCGGCGCTGACCCGGATCGAGTATCATCGCTCGCTCTATCACTTCTTCCGGGTGAATCGCGGTATGGGATCGATGGCGATGGTGATCGGGCTTCGGCTGCTCAAGACCGTGTTCTACCTGATCGCGCGGGTACCGGCGGCCCTCGTCGACGGCGAACGCGGCCGAGCGCGCCTGCGGGTGCATCGGGACGTGCTGGAGTGGCATCTGCGCGGTTGCCCTCGATCGATCGGCTTCGCCGCGTCGAGTAGTCGGGCGGCGTCGGTCGGCCCGGTTTCCGGCTGCTGATGCCGCGACCCGACGTCGAGCGTCTGTTCCAGGTCGTCGAAGGCATGGCGAAAGTGCGGCTGCTGGTGGTCGGCGACGTGGTGCTCGACGAGTACGTGATCGGAGACGTCGAGCGGGTAAGCCCTGAAGCGCCCGTGCCGGTGGTCCACGTACGCGATGAGACCTTTGTGCTCGGCGGCGCGGCCAATGTCGCACGCAACGCCGTCGCCCTCGGTGGCCAGGTCGATCTCTGTGCCGTGGTGGGCGACGACGAAGCGGGCGATCGGCTGGCAGGCCTGGTCGAGGCGCTTGGTGTCGACGCGTCGAATCTGGTCGTGTCGAAGGGGCGCCCGACCACGCGCAAGACCCGGGTGGTCGCTCGGTCGCAGCAGGTTGCTCGTCTCGACCGCGAGCTGCTCGAGCCGTTGTCGGACGAATCCGCCCGGCGGCTTGCGGGAAACGCACAGCGCTCCATCGCGGCTGCCGACGGGGTCATTGTCGAAGACTACGGCAAGGGGCTCCTGTCGGAGGGTTTCGCGGCCGCTCTGATGCAGCAATTCCGCGCTGCGGGCCTGCCGGTGTTCGTCGACCCGAAGGGGACGATCGCGCCGTACCGCGGTGCTTCGCTGCTCAAGCCCAATCTGCGCGAGGCGGAGGCACTCTCGGGGGTCGAGATTCGCAGCCCTGAAACACTCACATTCGCCGCTGCACGGTTGCGCCGTCGCGTGGGAGGTGGCGACCTCGTCGTGACGCTCGGTTCCGATGGTATGGTGTTGTTCGCGGATGGCGCTGCCGGGGTCCACGTGCCGACGGTTTCGCGGGAGGTATTCGACGTGCAGGGTGCGGGAGATACGACGGCAGCGGCGTTGGCATTGGCGTTGCGCGCGGGTGCGACGCTGTTCGAGGCCGCAGTGATCGCGAACGCGGCTGCAGGCGTGGTCGTCGGGAAGGTTGGCACCGCGACCGCGAGTACGACTGAAGTGTGTGCGATGCTTCCGCGTGCATTGGAAGCGGCAGGGCCGGGCCGATGATCCGCAGCATGACGGGCTTCGGCCAGGCCGCTTTCGACGTGGGGGGCGTGCGCTTCGACATCGAGGCGCGATCGGTGAACCATCGCCATCTCGATCTGCGCTTCCGGCTGCCTCGGCTGCTTTCGACTCTCGAGGCCGAGGCGCGCGACTGCGTCCAGGAACGCGCGAGTCGCGGCAAGATCGACATCACGGTTTCGACCGTCGAGGGCAGCAAGCTGCTCCAGCAACTCGAAATCGACCGTGAGGCCGCTCGGGAATACGCGCGCGCCGCGCAGGAGCTCGAGCGGGAAGCAGGCGTCGTGGGTCCGCTGACGGTGGATGCGCTGCTTGCGCTGCCCGGCGTGGCAGGCTTCAGCGAACGTGATCTCCCAGCCGAGGAACTCTCAGCCGGATTGCGGGGCGCGCTCGCGGCGGCGATCGAGGAGCTCGACGAGATGCGAGTGCGCGAGGGCGCCGCGCTCGAACGCGACCTGCTCGAACGTCTGGAATCGGTGGTCGGACTGTCGGAATCGCTCGCAGCGCGCTCGGAGGTGGTGCGCGAAGCGGCGCGTGAACGTCTGCATAAACGCACTCAGCAGCTGGAGCTCGAGACCGGCATCGTCGATGAAGCACGCCTCCACCATGAGATCGTGCTGGCCGCCGACCGTCTCGATGTCACCGAGGAGATCGTTCGGTTGCGAAGCCACGTCGACCAGTTCCGTGAGATCGTTTCCGGTGCCGCCGCCGGTGTGCCGGTCGGCCGACGCTTGGATTTCCTGATGCAGGAATTCGGACGCGAGGCCAATACGATCGGATCCAAGGGCAACGATTCCCCGATCGCCCACCAGGTCGTCGAGCTGAAGACCGAAATCGAGCGCATGCGCGAGCAGGTGCAGAACGTTGAGTAGCATCGTCCTGCTGAACATCGGCTATGGGAACCTCGTGGTGGCGTCGCGCGTGGTCGCGATCGCCTCGCCCGCGTCGGCGCCGATGAAGCGCCTGCGGGACGAAGCCTCGAGTCGCGGGAAACTCGTCGACGCGACCCAGGGGCGCCGCACCCGGTCGATCGTCGTGACCGACAGCGACCACATCATCTTGTCGGCCATCAACCCGGAAACGGTGGCCTCGCGCCTCGCTCAGGGCGACCCACTGGGAAGTGAAGGATGAGCGAACCGGGCAGCAGGCGCGGAATCCCCTTCGTGGTGGCGGCACCTTCAGGGACCGGCAAGTCGACGGTTTGCCGCCGCATCGTCGATCGCAACCAAGGGATCATCCTTTCGGTGAGCCATACCACGAGGCCGATCCGGGCGACCGAGGTCGACGGCGTCGACTACTACTTCGTGACGCCGAGCGGGTTTCAACGTCTGGTCGATGATGGGGTGTTCATCGAGTCGGCGCTCTACAACGGGAACCACTACGGAACGAGCTGGGAATCGGTCGCGCCGCCGCTCGCGGCCGGCTGCGATGTGCTGCTCGAGATCGAGGTCCAGGGTGCGCGCCAGGTACGGAAACGGCGTGACGACGTGCGCATGATCTTCCTGCTGCCACCGTCGTTCGAGGCGCTGCGCCTGCGACTCGCCGGGCGTGGGACGGACTCCGAGAAGCAGGTCCGCAAGCGGCTCGATCTCGCGCGTGAGGAGTTCGCCGCGATCGGCGATTTCGATTACGCGATCGAGAATGATGACCTCGAGTGCTGCGCCACGGCCGTCGAGAGCGTGATCCGCGCCGAACGGGCAGGCGACACCGCCGAAGTGCGCGAACGGTTCGCGGTCGGTCCGGCGCGGGCGCGTTTCGAGAAGGCCGATTAGGCGGCGGGTCGGGCCGTGCATTGGACGACCTCCATGTGGTCCGGTAGCCTTTTTTAAACCTTTGATCTTGCAGGGGAATATCGCGTTCGATGTTGCGCTTCAACGACATCGCGGACCGTGTGTTGGAATACGATTCCGGCTGCGACCTGCTGTTGTTGCAGCGCGCCTACGTGTACTCCGCGAAGGTCCACCATGGCCAGGAGCGTCTCTCGGGTGAGCCCTATCTGATCCACCCGCTGGAAGTCGCCGGCATTCTGGTCGACATGCGCATGGACGAAGTCTGTGTGTCGGCGGGCCTGCTGCACGACACCGTCGAAGACACGCTCGCGAGTCTCGAGGAGATCGAACGCCTGTTCGGCGACGAGGTTGCGTTCCTCGTCGAAGGGCTCACGAAGATCGCCAAGATCGAGTTCACCTCGGTGCGCGAACGCCAGGCCGAGAACTTTCGCAAGATGCTGCTCGCGATGTCGAAGGACATCCGCATCCTGTTGATCAAGCTCGCGGACCGGCTCCACAACATGCGCACCCTGAAATTCATGTCGGACGACTCGCGCGTCCGCATCGCGCAGGAGACGCTCGAGATCTACGCCCCACTCGCTCACCGGCTGGGGATTCATTGGATGAAGCAGGAACTCGAGGAACTCGCGTTTCGCGCGGTCAATCCCGCTATCGCCGATGACATCGAGGAGCGCATCCGAGCCAAGCGCGAGGACCGCGACAGCTACATCGAAGAGGTGATCGGCATTCTCTCGCGCGAGCTCGCGAATGCCGGCGTGACGGTCCGGATCCAGGGGCGCCTCAAGGATCTGAATTCGATCCACGCCAAGATGGAGTCGCAGGGGATCTCCCTCGACGAGGTTCATGATGTGATCGCGTTCCGGATCATCATCGATGGCGCGAAGGAGGAGGTCTACACGGCTCTCGGCATCGCCCATTCGATCTGGCGTCCGGTAGCGGGTCGTTTCAAGGACTACGTCGCGCTGCCGAAGCCGAACAACTACCAGTCGCTGCACACGACCGTGATTGGCCCCCACGGTGAGCGGATGGAGATCCAGATTCGCACCGAGGAGATGCATCGCAGCGCCGAGCTCGGTATCGCGGCCCACTGGAAGTACAAGGAAGGCGAGCTTCGCGGTCAGAATACCGACGATGAGAAGTTCGCCTGGCTACGGCAGTTGCTCGAGTGGCATCAGGACCTCGCGGACCCCCACGAGTTCCTCGAGACCGTGAAGGTCGACCTCTTCCCGGAAGAGGTGTTCGTATTCACTCCAAGGGGCGAGGTGATCGCCCTTGCGCGAGGATCGACGCCGGTGGACTTCGCGTTCGCGATTCACAGCGAGGTGGGTGCGCATTGCGCCGGAGCGAAGGTGAACGGGAAGATGGTGCCGCTGCGGTCACGGCTGGCGGACGGCGACACTGTCGAGGTGATCACCAGCCCGAATCAGTACCCGCGCAAGGACTGGCTCGACTTCGTGATCACGGGCAAAGCGCGCAGCCGCATTCGCAACTCGATCCGCTCCATTGAACGTGCCCGCAGCGTCGAGCTTGGTCGCGCCATCCTCGAAAAGGAACTGCGTAAATCCGACTTCACGATAAAGGACCTTCAGAAGGACGGGGTGCTCGCGAAACTCGGCCGTCGTCACGGCGGTGACTCGCTCGAGGATCTCTACTCCTCAGTGAGCTATGGCCGGATTTCGGGTGCCGAGGTCGTGCGTCGGTTGCGCGGCGGCGAGGAACCGGAGCCCGCTCCGGACGAGCCGCCGAAGCGACGGCTGTTCTGGCGCCCCCGAGAGCCGGCGTCGACATCGGGTATACGCGTGAGCGGACAGCCCGATGTGATGGTGCGGTTCGGGCTCTGCTGCAGCCCGCTTCCCGGCGACGAGGTAATCGGTTTCGTCACGCGTGGACGCGGTGTGACGGTGCACCAGAAAGACTGTTCGAAGGTCTTCGAACTAGACCCCGATCGTCGCATCGATGCGGAATGGGAGCTCGATGCGAAGGTTCCCCGCAAGATCACCGTGCGCGTTCGCTCACTCGATCGGAAGGGCTTGCTCGCCAAGGTCACCAAGACCATCTCGAGCGCGGCGATCAACATCGGCGCCGCGAGGATCACGACGAGCCAGGACCAGAAGGCGATCCATACATTCGACCTCTGGGTCACCGATGTCGATAGTCTGAACGCGGTGATGAAGCAGATCGGGCGGATCAAGGGCGTGTTGGGCGTCGAACGTGTGCGATCGTGACCGGCAGCGTGCCGAGGACTCCAGCCGCCGTCAGTGCCTGTGTGATTTCGCGCGACGACGAGGACCGGATCCTTGACTGCCTCCAGTCACTCAGCTGGGTCGACGAGTGCATCGTGGTCGTCGACGACCGTAGCCGAGACGCGACCGAAGCCATCGCACGTGAATTCGGCGCGCGGGTCCGGCTCCATCGCTATGACGGAAACATCGAGCAGAAGAACTTCGCCCTCGACCTGGCGAAGTGCGAATGGGTGCTCGTCCTCGACGCCGACGAAGTGCTTTCGAACCAGCTGATCCGGAATCTGCGTGAACGACTGACGGCGCCCGGAGCGGTCGACGGCTACGAACTTCCGCGCTTGACATTCCATCTGGGTCGTTGGATCCGGCACGGCGACTTCTATCCCGACCGTCAGCTGCGCTTGTTCCGGCGCGCGAGTGGGCGCTTCCGGGGCAGCAATCCGCACGGGCGAGTCCGCGTTGCGGGCCGGGTCGAACGCATCGAAGGCGATCTCCTGCACTACAGCTACCGCAACCTCGCGGATCAACTGGAGCGGATTCGAAGCTTCAGCGCGATCGAGGCCGACGCCATGTTTCGCGCGGGCCGTCCTGCTCGCCTGCGCGACCTGATACTGCGGCCGCCTGCGCGCTTCCTGCGCGCCTACCTGCTGAAGGCGGGCTTTCGCGACGGTTGGCCCGGATTCGTAATCGCGGGCATGACCGCTTTCCACGTCTTCCTCAAGTACGCGTTGCTCTTCGAGCGAAGCCGCGGCGGCGGAGATGTCGACGGCACGTGAACATCCTGCACATCACGAGCGACTGGAAGTGGACCGGCTCGGCTTCTCCGATGCTCGAGCTGCTGCTGGCTCAACGCGAACGTGGGGATGAAGCCGAGTTCGTCTGTGCGTCGCCCCCCGACGGTGCCGGCGGATCGCTGCGCGAGCACGCGATCGCAGTGGGAGTCGCCCCCGTCCTTGAAATCGGCCGTGGCCGCGGCGTAAAGCCCTGGCGAGATCGGGGTGATCTGAAACGCCTTCGCAATCTGTTCACGCAGCATTCGTTCGATGTGGTTCACGCCTGGCACACGCGCGACCACCTGCTCGTGGTTGCCGCTGCATCGGCGTCGCGGCGGTCCGGGTGTACCCGGCTGGTTCGCTCCTATCCGAGTGCTGTGCCGATCGCCGATCGGCCATGGAACCGCTGGCTCTTCGGACGCGCGAGTGACGGCCTCTTGTGTGTGTCGCCCGGCGCCGCGGCTCGCAATACAGGGCTGTGCCGCGGTGGCGCAGTCGCGGGTGCGTTCGGTGCCGTCGATCTCGATCGCTTCCGGCCGGGCCCGCGGGACGATGCGTTGCGTGCGCGGCTCGGGCTCGCCAGCGAGCAGCGAGTTCTCGGGGTGGTTGCGCGGGTGCAGGCGCATCGCCGGTTCGACTTGTTGTTCGCAGCGGTCGCGCCCTTGTTGCGCGCCGACCCGCTCGTTCGGCTTCTCGTCGTGGGGCGTGGCACCCGGATCGATGCACTGGCGAAAGAGCCCGCGCGGCGCCTGGGTATCCAC
The DNA here is from genome assembly GCA_019310425.1 of Deltaproteobacteria bacterium. Classification (GTDB taxonomy): domain Bacteria; phylum Myxococcota_A; class UBA9160; order UBA9160; family SMWR01; genus JAFDEI01. The sequence goes on from JAFDEI010000043.1 coordinate 15,343, forward strand.
GATCGCGTGGTATTCGCGGGCTACCGCCGCGATGACTACGCCGAGGTGCTGCGTTGCATCGACGTGTTCACGCTGCTGGTGCCGGGATCCGACGGCGGATGCCGCGCGCTGCTCGAGGCCGCGGCTTCGGGGATTCCGGCGGTGACGACTGCGCGCGGTGCGCTGCCCGAGATCGTCATCGACGGCGAGACGGGTTTCGTGGTCGAAGAGGAAGCCCAGGCGTTCACGAACGCCTGGGGCTGCCTGCTTCGGGACTCGGCGCGCTGCGCTGAGATGGGTGCCGCCGCGCGCCGCCGCGCTGAAAGCGAATTCTCTCGCACTCAGTACGCGGAAACCGTCGACCGGCTCTATCGCGCGCTCTAGCCGGTCCCATTCGTCTCCCCGCTGACGCTGAAGGCGAACTCAGCGCTGGCTTTGGCTTGCTGCTGCGGTCGTCCGGGAATCAGCCGTCTTCTTCTTCAGGGTTGGGCTCGGGCTGGGGCAGCGGGTCGCTGTCCAGGTCGAGGTCCGGTGCCGTCTGGATGTCGACGAGCTCGCGGTACAGCCCGGAGGTCTTGCACAGCTCCTGGTGGGTTCCGCACTGGCTGACACCGCCGCCTTCGATCACCACGATCTGGTCCGCACCGCGGATGGTCGAGAGTCGGTGGGCGATCATGAAGACCGTGCGTCCACCGAGAAGCGATTCGATTGCATCCTGCACGAGAAGCTCGCTCTTCGAATCGAGCGCGCTGGTGGCCTCGTCGAAGATCAGGATCGCGGGGTTCTTGAGCAGCGCGCGCGCAATCGTGATCCGCTGGCGCTGCCCGCCGGACAGGCGCACGCCGTCGACCCCGACTTCGGTGTCGTAGCCATCCGGCAGGCCGTCCACGAACTCGTCGACGTGCGCCGCGACAGCCGCAGCAACGATCTCGTCATCGCTCGCTTCCTTTCGTCCGTACCCGATGTTCTCGCGGATGCTGCCCTCGAACAGGAAGGCTTCCTGGGTGACGATCGCGATCTGGTTCAGCAGCGATTCACGCTGGATCCGGCGCAGGTCGACGCCATCGATCGAGATCGATCCCGAACTCGGTTCGTAGAAGCGCATCAACAGGTCGGCGATCGTAGTCTTGCCTGCGCCGGTCCGGCCGACCAGCGCGACGATCTGCCCCGCCTCGACATCGAAGCTGATGTGGTCGAGGACCGGCTCGCGGCCGTACGAGAACGACACGTCTCGGAGCGACACGCGATCGTGGACCCCGTTGATGCGCACGGCATCCGGCGGGTCCTCGGGTTCACCCGGTGCATCGAGGATTGCGCAGAAGCGCTCGGCCGACGCCTGCGAGTCGACCAGCAGCACCCACGAATTGGCCAGCCGTCGGATCGGCCCGTAGGTGGTCGACAGCACCATTCCGAATGCGGCGAGATCGCCCGCGGAGACGCCGAATCGGCCGGTGAGAACCATCATGACGCCGAGCATCAGCATCGCGATCGTGAGGAAGTTGGTCAGCATGATGATGAGGCTGCGCGCGAGCACGCGGTTCTTCGACGCCTTCATGCTGCGGCGGAAGAGCTTCTGTGTCTCTTCTCGGAAGACCTGGCGTTCGTCTGCTTCGGACTGGAAGGCCTTGATGATCTTGATCCCGGCGAGGATTTCGATCAGTCGTCCGGTTACGTCGCCGACCTTTTCCTGGCGTCGCCGGGCACTGCGCTTGATTCGGCTGTTGAACGTCGCGACCACGCCGAATATCGCGGGACCGACCGCAAGCGAGACGAGTGCGAGGTGCCACGAGATGTAGAACATCACGCCAACACCGACGACGATCATCACCGCGGATTCGATCAATTTTCCCAGCAGCAACTTGATGGCGCCGTGCCCGCTCTGAACGTCCGCGAGCATCCGTGTCAGCACGTCTCCGCGCGACGAGCTGTGGTGGAAGTCGAGTGGCAACAACAGCACCTTCGCGCAGACGTCGCGCACGATATCGACGTAGACACGGTCCAGGATCCAGACCAACAGGTATGAGCGGCAGAATATCAACACCGGCATCGCGAGAATGAGCGCGATGCCGGCCAGCACGATCTGGCCGAGGCTCTCCATCACCGCGTCACCGAGAGCCTTGCGTTCGGCGGCGGCCATGGAGCTGTCGGGTGCGAGCTTGGTTCCGGGCACCTTCGAAGACAGTTCGCCGAAGCCCGGGATGTTCTTCAGCAGGGACGGCGCTTCCCCCTGCTCGACGAGTTCCTGCTGCGGCAACAGCACGTTGTCGAGAATCGGCTTCATCAGGTAGGCGCGGGCGTAGCGTGAACTCGAGAGCCCGATGGTGAGCGTGACGAGCAGCAAGATCAACGCCAGGTACGGGCGTGCGTACAAGAACACGCGAATGATCGGCGATCGCTCAGCGTCCTCGGGGCCGCGATCGTGTTGCGCAGGATCTGCCTTCAACATCGTCTCCGAGATTCAACGCAGCTCGGGCCTATGCGAGTTCCGCCGCGACGCAGTCGCCTGCTCGCCAGCCGAGCAGCACGTCGCCTTCGAATCCGAGGCCAGCGACCGCGGCGCGATCGAGAACGAAAGTAGCCGACCTCGACGAGACCCGAATATTGCAGGTCGCGGGCCAGCCCGCCGAGGCCGCGGGGTCACTGAGCCAATCGTCTGAATCCCAGCGTGGGCTCGTGCTTTCTTGCCGCGCGAGTGCGCCGGCTGCGAACGGCATCAGCTCGGTAACGCCCGCTTCGATCTCCGCTTCGCGCGCGGCGATGTTCGTCTCGTCGGCGGCGACGACCGAACTCGCGACGAGATCGACGCTGTCGTCCCGGCCTGCGCTCGGGAATACCCGCAGCGAGATCACGTTGGTCCCCTCCATCGGTCGTTCGGGCGAGCGGACCGCGATCACGCGCTTCGACATGCCGGTCGGCAGCAGCGAGCGTCGGCAGCGCAGGTGGACCTTGAGCCGGCGCCGGGTCGGCGCCGGCGCCGAGAGCAGCTCCGGCACGGGATCCTGTGCGACCGCGTTCGCGAGTGCCGGTCGTGGCGCGTTGATGATCAGCGCGCGCCCGCACCAGGCCTCCGCGGAGTCGTCGAGCGCGACGCCGGGCTGATTCGATACCGAGACGACCCGGAACGGCCCCGGCAACGTGCGGAATTCGCCGTACAGCGACTCGATCCGCCGCCGCAGCAGCGTGTGCAGCCAATACTCGCCCCCTGCGAACAGCGCGCTGCCCTCTTGTGACTGCCCCAGCAGCCGAGCGAGGGCCTCGGGCGACGGCGCGGAGCTGCCGAGATTCGACAGAGCTCGGGTCTGCGCGGCCAACAGTGCCGAGAGACGTCTGGGCAGGTTGCGCGCCGCATCCGGGAGTCCGCGGGCGCGGTGGTTCGCCGGTGCAGCAGGCGTACCGCCGAGCGGCGCGGAACTGCGGCGTGGAGCGGTTCGCCGGCGCGGCACGCGTACCACGGGTGCCGCGAGCATTGCGTCGCGTTCGGCAGCCGCAGCTTCGGCGAGTTCGCGCAGCAGGGACTTCGCAGACTCCGGCTCAGCGAATTTCCAGCTCACGAGTTCTTCGAAGGTTCGCCCGGGTTCGCCGATGTCGACACGCGCGTCGGGGAACGCGACCTGATACGCGAGCGGGTCCGAGCCGATTCGCTGCCGGTCGATCAAAGGAATACCCAGCTCGCGTAGACACCGCCCCAGCACGCCATCGGACTTTGCGCCGGTGATCAGGAACGGTTCGCGGATGCCCGGAAAGGCGTCGACCGCGGCGGCTTCCTCGAGCAGCAGCACCCGAGCGCCGTTCATGCCCATACGGATCGCGGCGACGAGCCCGGGAAGTGCGCCACCCAATACGACGGCATCCCAGCGGCGGGTTCGGATCCGGCCGCTCTGCTCGATGGACGGGAGACCGCGCATCAGCTTGGCGAGGTGCTCGGCGGGCTCAGCAGCAGGGATGCTTCTTCCGGCTCCCGGGCCTCGATTTCTCCAATCCGATAGATGCGCTCGCCGAGCGCAGGCGTTCGTTCGAGGATCTCATCAGCCTGTTCGGGCGGGACCACCAGGAGCATGCCGATACCGCAGTTGAAAACTCGCAACATCTCGGAATCACTGATGTTTCCGATCTTTTGGAGCATGTCGAAGATCGCTGGCCGCGGCCAACAGGCCGGGTCGATGCGCGCGCGCACCGACTTCGGCAACACGCGCGGCACGTTGCCGCCGAAGCCGCCGCCGGTGATGTGCACGAGGCCCTTGATGTCGAAGTCGCGCATCAGGTTGAGCAGCGGCTTGACGTAGATGGGGGACTTCCGCACGCAGGTCGAGGCGATCGGCGGCAATCTCGGCGTCAATGATTTGTCGCACCAACGAGTAGCCGTTGCTGTGCAGTCCGCTCGACGCCATTCCGAGGATCGCGTCACCATGACTGATCGTCGAGCCGTCGATGATCTTGTCGCGATCGACAACGCCGACTCCAAAGCCGACCAGCTCGATCTCGTCTTTTCTGTACATGCCGGGCATGCTCGCGGTCTCGCCGCCGAGTAGCGTACAGCCCGCACGACGACATCCTTCCGCGACACCGCGCAGTGCCTGTTTGGCGAGTTCGCGATCGAGTCGGTCCATCGCGAGGTAGTCGAGGAAGACGAGGGGCTCGGCACCCTGGACGATCAGGTCGTTCACCACCATTGCGACGCAGTCGATTCCGACCGTGTCGTAGCGGCCGAGCGTCGTGGCCAGCTTCAACTTGGTGCCGACTCCGTCTGCGCCCGCGACGAAGATCGGGTCCTGATAGCGCTCGGGCGCCTTGAACATCCCGGCGAATCCGCCGATCGAGGACAAGATCTCGGGTCGAAGCGTCGGCTTCGTAATCTCGCTGATCTCGTCGATGAAGCCCTCGTCGTGGTCGAGGTCGACACCGGCGGCCGCGTAGCTGGGTGCACTCGGCTCGGGCTCAGTGGCCGGCGCGTTCGGGAGTTCCGGGGGGTCGGAGACGCTCACGCCGGATGTGATAGGGAGCCGCCCGAACCCTGTCAATGCATCGTGCCCGGACATCGCTGTTGCCGGCCGGGGCGGCTCGACGGGCGTGCTATCGTCGCCCGGTGAGACTCGCGGTGGTGATCCCGGCACTCGATGAGGCGGATTGGATCGCCGGAGCCATAGCCAGCGCGGCCGCTGATGGAGTCGAAGTGGTTGTCGTCGACGGCGGCAGCCGCGACGAAACGGTGGTTCGGGCGGCTGCCGCCGGGGCTCGGGTCGTGCGGTCGGAAAGCGGTCGGGCGCGACAGATCCAGGCCGGAATCGAAGCCAGTGCAGGCGGCACCCTTCTCATACTTCACGCCGATACCCGGCTCGCTCCAGGCTACGCCGAGGCGATCCGTCGAGCGTTACAGGATCCGGGGGTAATCGGTGGCTCGTTCCGATTCCGATTCGATGGTGGCGACAGCAGAACCGCAGCACTGCGTTTCATCGAATGGGGCGCGCGGCTGCGGGTGGCCGTGTTGGGACTGCCGTACGGCGACCAGGCGCTGTTCATGCGCCGATCGGTGCTGGCCGACGTTGGCGGCGTCCCGCAGGTACCGGTCATGGAAGATCTCGACCTCGTCGTCGCGCTGCGTCGCAAGGGTCGGCTCGCGGCGCTCCAGCTTCCCGCAACGACGTCCGCGCGCCGCTACGTCGCGAACGGCGTCTGGCGCACGATGGGGCGCCACTGGCTCGCAGCTGCCGCCTGGGCGCTCGGGGTCGACCGTCACCGCATTGCCGGGTGGGTGCGTCCGTGACTGAGCCCACGACTTCCCCGCTGCGGTCTGCGTTGCGGCGCCTCGGCGGCTACATCGGCCGCAATCGCGGTTACTACGCCATCTGGCTCGCGACCACCCTCGCATACGTTGCGGGCTTCGTTGCGATCCCGCTCCTGGTCGGACGTTCGCTGTCGCTGGTTGCGGCCGGCCAGCCGGCCGCTCTGGTCACCCAGTCGGTCTTGTGGTTGACGGGCGTGACCATTGCGAGCGGAATGGTGCGATTCTATTCACGCACGCTGGTCTTCAACGCGGCGCGCGAGATCGAATACGAGATCCGCAACGATATCTTCTCGCACCTGCAGCGGCTGCCTCAGTCGTTCTACCAACGCTGGCGAACCGGCGACATCATGAGCCGCTGCGTGAACGACATCAACGCGGTTCGACTGCTGCTCGGCGTCGGCCTGCTCAATATCGTGCAGACGCCGATTCTCTACGTTGCGGTCATTTCCGCCATGCTCACGATCAACGTCAAGGTCACGCTGATGGTGTTGATCCCGTATCCACTCTTCATCCTGATCGCTCGGACCTTCGGGCGTTCGGTTCACCGTTGGAGCATGGCCACGCAAATCGGGCTCGGCGAGATGTCGAACCGACTCCAGGAATCGATCTCGGGCATCTCCGTGGTGAAGGCCTACGCGATGGAGGGCTTCACCGCAGAGCAGTTCGCGAGGGCGAATGATGATCTCTACTACGGTCAGGTGCGGTTGGTGCGAGCGACCGCGGCACTGCCTTCGATCGTGATGTTGCTGCCCACGGCGGCGATGGTGATCCTCCTCGTCGTCGGCGGGCAGGAGATGCTCGCGGGCCGGATGGAGAAGGCCCACTTCTTCACCTTCGCGATGTACATCTTCAACCTGACCTTCCCGACCTTCATCATGGGTTGGGTGGTGGCACTGGCTCAGCGCGGTGCGGCATCGATGCAGCGGATCGACGAACTGCTGTCCGAGGAGGCGTCGATCGCGGATCGGCCCGATGCCCTCGTGGTCGAGGAGGTGCGCGGTGACATCGAGTTCCGCAACCTGACCTTCCATTACCCGGGCAGCTCCGAGCGCGAGCCCGCGCTGCGTGAAATCGACTTGGTGATTCCCGAGGGAACGACCATCGGTATCGTCGGCCCGGTCGGCTCGGGAAAGAGCACGCTGGCATCGCTGATTCCCCACCTCTACGAGATCGAAGACGGCCGGCTGTGGGTCGGCGGCAACGACATCAACCGGATTCCCCTCGAGTCGTTGCGCTCCTCGATCGCGATGGTGCCGCAGGATTCGTTCCTGTTCTCGATGACGCTGGCGGAGAACCTCGCGTTCGGTCTCGACGCCGGCTCGGGTGAGCGCGCTCGAGCCGCTGCCGCGAGCGCGCAGCTCGACAGTGACGTGGACGAGCTGCCACAGGGTTTCGACACCCTCGTGGGCGAGCGCGGTGTCATGCTCTCGGGCGGGCAACGGCAGCGTGCCGCACTCGCGCGCGCGCTTGCGGTGCGTCCACGCATCCTGATCCTCGACGACGTGCTCTCGGCGGTCGACGCCGAGACGGAGGCGGGAATCCAGCGCGAACTCGACCGGATCTTCCAGGGCCGGACCGTGGTCGTGGTGTCGTCGCGGGTCAGCGCGGTGCGCAATGCCGACCAGATCATCGTGCTCGACGAAGGCCGCATCGTCGAACGCGGTTCGCACGCTGCGCTGATCGCGAATGACGGCTTGTATCGGCGGCTGGACCGAGAGCAGGCCGCCGATGAAGCCCGGCGGGTTGCTGTCGCGGCGACCGGAGGTGGCGCATGAGCGGCGCCGCGGAAGCCGCGAGCGGAGGCCCGTCGAGCACCGGCGAGGCGATGCACGAGGAGGAAGCCCTCGGCAAGGCGTACGACGCCCGCCTGATGCTGCGGCTGTGGCCCTATATCGCGCCCTACAAGGCCCAGATCGCGCTCACGTTGCTGCTGTTCTTCCCGATGTTCGTACTCGAGCTGGCGCCGGCCTTCATCGTCAAGGTCGGGCTCGACCGGGTGATCCTGCCCGAACTCGCGCCGGGCGAAACCTCCGACCCGCTGCTGCAGCTGGCCTGGATCCTCGAACCGCCGGCCGGCCTCGACCCGCTGTACTGGCTGGGTGCGATGCTGTTCGCCTCGATGTTGCTCGGGGCGGTGTTCCAGTTCCTGAACGCCGCGGTGATGGGTTGGACGGGGCAGAACGCGATGCGGGATCTCCGCACCGACGTCTTCGCGCACATCCAGAGCCTCCACATGGGTTTCTTCGATCGCTACCCGGTCGGTCGCCTCGTCACGCGCGCCACCAACGATGTCGAAAACGTCTCCGAGATGTTCTCCGCGGGGATCGTCGCACTCGTGACGGACATTCTTCGCATGATCGGCGTTGCGGTGATGCTCTTCATCGTCGATGCGCGACTCGCGCTGATGACCTTCCTCGTCGTGCCGGTCCTCACGATTGCGGCGGTGATCTTCCGTTTCAAGGTCCGGGAGGCCTTCCGCAAGGTTCGCGTCCGGATTGCGCGGATCAACGCCTATGTCCAGGAGAACGTGACCGGGATGAAGGTGGTGCAGCTGTTCGGTCGGGAAGGGCGGAACTTCCGCGAATTCGACCACTTGAACGCCGACCATCGCAACGCCTGGTATCAGTCGATCAACTACGACGCAGCGCTCTTCTCCGCAGTCGAACTCGCGTCCGGCATCACGGTCGCGATCATCATCTCGGAGGGGGTCGGCCTCGCCGCGGGCACGCTGTATATCTTCATCGACTGGATGCGCCGCTTCTTCATGCCGCTGCGCGACCTCTCGGCGAAGTATTCCGTCATGCAATCCTCGATGGCGAGCAGTGAGCGGATCTTCGAGTTGCTCGACACTCAGCCGGCGATCCGCGATCAACCGAGCGCAATCTCGGCCGACCTTCCCGACTCCTCGATCGCTTTCGAGCACGTATCGTTTGGTTATAACGATGACGAACTCGTGCTGCGGGACCTCGACTTTCGCGTCGAGGCCGGGGAGAAGGTCGCGATCGTGGGCGCCACCGGCGCCGGCAAGACCACCATCATCCAGCTGCTCTCCCGGATGTACGATGTCGGCAGTGGTCGCGTGACGATCGGCGGCGTCGACCTTCGGGAGATTCCGCAAGCCGCACTGCGCAAGCAGATTGCGCTCGTGCTCCAGGACGTGTTCCTGTTCAGTGGTACGATCGCCGAGAATATCTCGCTCGGCCGGAGCGACATCGATCAAGCGACGATCGAGCGCGCCGCCCGTGCGGTCCAGGCCGACCGCTTCATCGCGGCGCTCCCCGACGGCTACGAGACCGAGATCAAGGAACGGGGGGCGAACCTCTCGGGTGGCCAGAAGCAGCTGCTCTCGTTCGCCCGCGCGCTCGCGCATGGGGCCGAGATCCTCGTGCTCGATGAGGCGACCAGCTCGATCGACAACGAGACCGAGGCGCTGATCCAGGCCGGAATCCACGTGTTGATGGAGGGCAAGACCGCGATCGCGATCGCCCACCGGCTGTCCACCATCCGCGACGTCGACCGGATCTTCGTGCTCGATCAGGGGCGCATCGTCGAGACCGGTAGCCACGCAGAACTGCTCGCTCAGGGGGGCCTCTACGCACGTCTCTATCGCCTCCAGATCAATCCCGATGAAAACCGAGCCATGGCAGCTAGTTAGAGGATTGATTCGAGCCGGTTGCGGCGGGCTCGACCGAGGTGTTTACTAAGAGGCACCCCCTCTCATCCTCCGGTCCGCTACGTCAACGCAGCGTCGAAAATCGTGGACCCAGGGGTCCCATTTCGACGCTGCACGAGGGCCCGGTGCGAATCAAGTTTCTGGAGCTGAACGGCTTCAAATCGTTCGTCGATAAGACCAGTATTGCTTTCGAGCCCGGGGTGACGGCGATCGTCGGCCCCAACGGCTGCGGAAAGTCCAATGTCGTGGATGCCATTCGCTGGGCGATGGGCGAGCAGTCTCCGCGGCGACTGCGCGGCCGCGGCATGGAAGACGTGATCTTCGGGGGCTCCGAGGGTCGCTCCCCGGTGGGCATGGCGGAAGTCGTGCTGACCTTCGACAACAGTGCGGGCGACGGCCCGCCCGCGTTCTCCGCTTACAGCGAAATCCAGATTGCGCGGCGGCTCTACCGCACCGGCGAATCGGAATACCTGCTGAACAAGACACCCTGCCGCCTGAAGGATATTCACGACTTCTTCCGCGACACCGGCATCGGCACCAAGGGCTACACCATCGTCGAGCAGGGTCGAATCGCGGAGATCGTCTCGGCCAAGGCCGAGGAGCGCCGCGCCCTGATCGAGGAAGCGGCGGGGATTGGCAAGTACAAGGCGCGCCGGAAGGAAGCCGAGTCGAAGATCCGCTCGACCGAGCAGAATCTGTTGCGTGTAACCGACGTCCTCGGCGAGATCCGACGTCAGATCAGCTCGATCGAGCGCCAGGCCAAGAAGGCCGAGCGCTACAAGCGGATGCGTGAATCGCTGCGCGTGCTCGAACTCTCGATCGCGGCCGATGACCGCAGCACGCTGCTCGCGGAGGTCGAGACAGCCAGGGCGAAGCTGATCGAGTTGACCGACGAGTTGACCGCGCTCGAGGCCTCGGTGGCCGAGCGCGAGCTCTCGATCCAGGAAAAGCGGATCGAACTGGCTGAGTGCGAGCGCGTGCTGTCCGAGGGCAGCGAGCAGCTGCTTGCGCTGCGCACCGAGATCAAGGGTATGGAGAGTCAGAACGAGTTCGGGCGCCGCGAGCGGGAGGGGCTGGCCGACACCATCGCCGCACGGCGCGGCGAACTCGAACGGTTGCGTGAAAAGCTGGTTGCGCAGGAAGCCGACCTCGCGACGAGCCGCGATGAACTCACCACGGTCGAGAGCAGCGTCGAGAGCGATCACGAGGCGTTGGAACGAGCCGAGGCCGCCGCGCGCGAAGCAGCTTCGGTCCTGCAGGGCGTCGAGCGAGAGCGCGAGACCGTCAACGCTGGCCTGGTCGAGGTGTTGACCGAGATCGCGCGCGCTGAGGACCGGCTGGCCTCACTCTCCGACCGGCGTGCAGAAGTCGACACACGTATGCGCAGCGCCGACGAGGATCTCGAGGTCGGTCAGAACGAGGCCTCACGCGTCGACCGAGAGCAGCTGGATCTGGAAGAGGGGCTGCGGAACCTGCTCGCCGAGCGCGACCGCTTCATGGGCCGGGTCAGGGCCGCGCTCGAAGCGAACGAACGGGCCGGCGTGCAGCTGCGCGAAGCCGCCGGGCAGTTGCGCGAGGCTCGCGAGGTGCGCGAGACACGGCGGGCGCGGCTGACTTCCCTGCGCGAGGTGATCGAGCGTCGCGATGATGTCGGGGCCGGAACGAGACACCTGCTTTCACTCGATGACGACAGCCGCCGCCGCTTCGGGATTCGCGGACTGGTTCGCGATCTGATCGAGGTCGATCGCGACGTCGAGGCGGCGGTCGAGGCGGTACTCGCCGAGCGCGCCGAGGCGGTCGTCGTCGACGGCACTTCGGGAGCCCTGACGGCGCTCGATGCATTGCGTTCGGCCGGAGCGGGTCGCGGCATCTTCATCACGCCTCCGAACCTCGAGTCCGGCAGCCAGGGCTTCGTTCCGCTCGGCCGACCGTTGTTCGAGCAGGTTCGTCCGCGCGAGGGCTTCGAAGACTTTGCGCGGGCATTGCTCGCCGGGGTGAACCTGGTCGACGATCTGCGTGAGGTGGTCGAGGTCTACGGCACCGGTCGTATTCCGGCGACCTTCGTGACGCGGGCCGGCGACGTGCTGACGCCCGATGGCGTGGTTACCGGTGGTGTCCGCAGCGAAGGCGAAAGTTCCGGTGGTCTGCTCGCGCGCGTGCGCGAAGTGCGAGATCTCGAAGGCGAGGTGGCCGAGCTCGATCTCCGGGTCGAGACCTTGGAAGCCGGTCACTCGGCGGCGGAAGGCACGCTTGCAGCCGCCGCCGACGAGCTCGAGAACCTGCGCAATCGACACCACACCTCCGCACTCGCGGTTGCGAATCACGAGAAGGACCTCGAGCGCACCCGCGAGCGCTCGAAGGCGCTCGGCGAAGTGCAGGAGACCCGCGTCGTCGAGCGTTCCGAAATCCTCGCCGGCATCGGTTCGATGACCGAGGAGAGCGAACGGCTGCGAGCAGTGCTCGAGGAGTCGCGTCGAATTCGGAGCGAGCGTCAGCGTGATCTCGACGCTTTCGGCCTGAAGATCGGCTCACTGCGGCGCGAGGGCGCCCGCCTCGAAACGGCCGCGACCGAGCGTCGCGTCGAGTACGCGGGCCGTGCCGAGAAGTGCGATCGCCTTCGGCGCGCGTGTGAGCAACTTGCTGCCGCCGAACGCGAGACGCGTGAGTGGATCTCGATCCGCGAGCAAGAGATCCAGACCGCCGAGGCGCGTCGCGAAGAGCTCGCCACGGCGATCGAGGAGACCGAGCGGAAGCTTCAGGTTGCGCTCGAACACGAGGAGCGCGCGCGGGCTTCGAACGATGAGAAGCGCGACGCGTTCGAGGGCGTTTCCGCCGCCGTCGGCGAGGCTGAAGAGGGTGCGCGCGAGGTGCGCGGCCGCATCAACCTGAGCCGCGAAGCCCACAGCAAGGCCGAGCTGAAGGTCGGCGAGGTCGATCTGCGCCTCGCGCACCTCGATGAATCGATTCGCGAGAAGTGGGAGGTGGAACTCGCAACCTGGAAGCCGCCGACACCGGAGTTTCGCCCACTCGAAGAGGGAGGTCCGTCCGTCGCGGCTGAGGATGTCGAAGCGACCGGGCCCGAGGCGTCGGTGGAGAGCGAAGGCGGTGAAGAGCCCGCGCCGAACGCACTGCGTGAGGCGCGCATGAATGCGCAGCTTGCCCAGCTGCCGATGGCAGAGCGTCGGCAGAGGCTCGAGGGGACGCGCAAGAATCTCCAGGCGCTCGGCGATGTGAACCTCGGAGCGATCGAGGAGCACGAAGAGCTCAGCGAGCGTTGTCGCTTCCTGTCGGAGCAGAAGGCCGACCTCGAGAGCACGCTCCAGTCGCTCCGCGACGCGATTGCGCGCATCAATCGGACCAGCCGAAAGCGTTTTCGTGAGACCTTCGAAGAGATCAGCAAGCGCTTCGCCGAGAACTTCCCACGTCTGTTCCGAGGCGGAAAGGCGAGCCTCTCGCTCACGGAGTCGGAAGACGTGCTGGAGGCGGGCATCGACATCATGGCCATGCCGCCGGGCAAGCGCCTGCAGAACGTGAACCTGCTGTCGGGTGGCGAGAAGACCCTCACTGCGATCGCGTTGCTGATCGCGGTGTTCCAGGTGCGGCCGTCGCCCTTCTTCCTGCTAGATGAGGTCGATGCGGCGCTCGACGACGCGAATGTCGGGCGCTTCAACGAGATCGTCGTCGAAATGGCGAGCGAATCGCAGTTCGTGCTGATCACCCACAACAAGCGGACCATCGAGGTCGCCGATGTTCTCTACGGCGTGACGATGGAGCGCAAGGGTGTGAGCAAGCTGGTTTCGGTCGAAGTCCACTGAAGACTCAGTCTTCCCCGTGCCGGCTCACTCCCGTGCGCCAGGCCGAGGGCCCCTGGAAATCGAGTTCGTCGAACTTCACCTGTGCCAGGGGGTCCTTCCCCTCCAGGTAGAGCTCGAGATAGGCCAGCTGGTCCAGGCCCCAGAAGAGCTCATCACCCGCGAGCATGGTCGGGATCCCGAAGACGCCGCGAGCGATGGCGTCGGCGGTTTCCCGGTGCAGAGCTGCCTTGGCCTGCGTCGAGTTCGCACGCGCAACGATCGCGGGACCCTCGAGGCCGGCGGCGTCGAGGGCAGCTGCGATCTCCGCCGCGTCACCGAGATCTCCCCCAGCACCCCAGCCCATGTCGTAGATCGCGCGCATGATTCGCAGCTGCTGATCCCCCGCGACCTCGGCCAACGAGGCGCGCAGCGCGGTGAGGGGGTTGAAGGGATGGTGCCGGGGCGGACGACACGGAATCTCCCGAAGCAGCGCGTAGCGCATGCACTCCTTGATGGTGTGGACGGCCTTCGGGGGGATTTCGGCCGGCCCTCGCTGCCCCCAATGGTTGAGGAGCCCCGCAAAGAGTACGGGTCGCAGGCGCAGTTCGACGCCTCGACGGGTGCACAGCGCGGGAAGCTCGCGCGACGCGAGATACGCATAAGGAGATAGATAATCGAAGTAGAAGTCGACCTTCATGCTGGGTTCTCCATTCGACGCGACTCCGAGGCGATCCACCGTTCGGCCGCCGCCCGCCAGGTGATTCGGGGCTCAGTCTGTGTTCGGCGAGAGGTAGCCGAGGGCGCGCAGCCGCTCGAGCATGGCTTCTTCCACTCCGTCATTCCCGAGATCCCAAATATGCTGGTCGATCCAACGCTGCACGAGGGGCTGGAGCTCGGCGACGATATCCGAATGTGCGTCCACGACATTGGTCTCCTCCCCGGGGTCATCCTCCAGGTTGAAGAGTCGGACTGGCGGCCCCCCGTCCACGCTGAAGATGAGGAAGATCGCCTTCCAGGGTCCGCGCCGCAGGGCCACCTCCGTGTTGCGCACCGCTTCATGAATTAGCCACTGGCGCCCTTCCAGAGGCGGACTCGGTTCACCCCGGATTGCGTCGACGAGGCTCACACCGCGCAGTGGCTCGGAGGTTTCGATCTCCAGACCGAATAGCTGGGCCAACGTCGGAACCAGGTCGACATGGCTGACCGACTCGGCGATACGGACGCCGCGGGGGAATCCAGGTATTCGGAGCACGAACGGAATCCGAAGCGAGGCCTCGTAGAGTCCCGCGTGGTCATAGTAGATTTCATGCTCGCCGAGGCTCTCGCCGTGGTCGCCGACCACCACGATGGCGGTGTCATCGTACAGACCGCGCTCTTTCAGGGCAGAAATCAGACGCCCGACCTGGTCGTCGGTATACCGGACTTCGCCGCGATACATCGCTTTGGGATAGGCGCGGTCGCGAACCTCGGCGAACTGCTCCTGCACGATCGGGGGCGACCACTGGAACTGCGCGGTCGCTCCCAGCTTCGCAGCCTCTCCCTGTGTCGGGTCTCCCGTGTGGAGATCGACTCGGAACCTCTCGGGAGGCTCATACGGTGCGTGAGGATCGAACAGGTGCAGCCAAGCGAAGAAGGGCTCCGGCGCGTTCTGCTCGACCCACGTCAGGAACAGATCCACGTTATCCCCGGCGATTCGCTCGACTCGCGGAGGCGCCGATTCGTCGAAGCCGGGTACGGCCAGAGCGGTCAGGTGGGACACCGCGGGAAACGCGGCCGTTCGATAGTCCGATCGCTGGAAGGCGGCGGACAGCGTGTCTACGCCGGCTTCTGCGGTGGGAAGCGGGACGTGATTGTTCATGACCTTCAGGTCGATGGCGTAGAGTCCGGTGAAGATTGCGGCGTGACTGGGGTTCGTGATGTTGGTCTGGCTATAGCCGTTCAGGAAGAGCGCACCGTCGGCAGCGAGGTCGTCGATGTGTGGCGTGGTTCCCCGGAATTCCGGAACTCCGTAACAGCTGAAGTGATCCTGACGGGACGTGTCCAACGTGATGACGATCAGGTTTTTTCCCGCGAGATCGGCGGCGGGGAGCGCTTCGGACTCCGGGGACTCCCGCTGACAGGCCAGCGCAACGAATAGCAGGATCGACAGCGCAAGCGGTCGTAGCATCAGTTCTCCCGGTTCGGTTTCGCGATCATATCGTCTCGTGCTCGCCCGCGTCTTCTCCTGCCCGAGCCGAACCTGGGAGTCGACAACTCGCGCTTGGAGCCGGCACCGAGCGGCCGGATGGGCGGAGTCGCAACCTGCCGGGTGGGGTGCGGCGGGATCGCAGCCGCTGTTATCTTCCGCGGCCGCATGGAAGACCTGATTTCCCTGA
>JAFDEI010000366.1 GCA_019310425.1 Deltaproteobacteria bacterium
CTCGATCCACTTTCTCGACCTCCGCCACCTCCTGTCTTCGAATGGGCGCTGAAGGAAGGTCCGAGAATCCCAGCGTCGATGATGTATGGAAGCCTTCGCTTGTACAGAAGGAGCGTGTATCCCCCTGCGGTCTCGTCCGGGTCGAGGATCGTCACCCACGTACTTCTGTCTTCTTTGAGGAATTTCCGGGTGAGCTGTCGAGGCTTCTCTTCGCCGAAGAGAGAGCAGTTTGGCAGGGCAAGCGCCGCAATCGAGATTGCCACTGCGGCCATACGGAAATTGCAATTTGACAACGATGTAACTCCATTGCGCCTGTGCGTTCTCAATATTCGTCCGGCGTGGATCTCGCTGGGATTCTCGGACCTTCCTTCAGCGCCCATTCGAAGACAGGAGGTGGCGGAGGTCGAGAAAGTGGATCGAGCGCAGACTCTCCGCGATCGCACCCGAGGCATGTTGTAGATGAACATACGGGCGATCGCCGACCGCCTGGCAATCCGACCTCCGGCGGATACACAGCCGCCGTTCGCTTCGATCAGGCCCGTGCTCTCGGAATGAGAGTCGTCGCCCTATCTACGACCCACCAACTCGCCGGATAGCTGAACTCAAACCGGACCGGCGCGACACCGTGCGGCGTCGCTAGACACCGCACCCTGGTACCTGGCTGGTACCTGGGCGAAATCAGCGATTTTTTCGTGAATGAAATCAGGGACTTATGGCGGGGCGGACGGGACTCGAACCCGCAACTTCCGGCGTGACAGGCCGGTGCTCTAACCAATTGAACTACCGCCCCCCACAATGGGCAGAGCTTTCGATTAGCCAATCTCGGGGCGCACCGCTAGAGGCGCACCCGAAAAGTGGTTCCAGATGGCGAAGATGCGGCCGGGCGGTGCTCCGGGTGGGCCGTCGGATCGGTTCGTTCGCGGCGGGGGCCGTCAGTCAGGGGCCGTCGCGGCCGGCCTTCAGCAGCTCGGAGAGCAGTGCCTGGAGCTGCATCGCGAGCAGCAGGTCGCCCGCGATGCTGACGCGGCCCGCGAGGAAGGCCTGGATGGGTGCGAGGTCGCCCTTCGACATCGCGTGGATGTCGTCGTGGGCGACGCGGACGGTGGTGGTGGGCTCGGCTGGGACTTCGCCCGGGCCGAATTGGAGTGCGATCGCCCAGTCGCCGGCCTGGCCGTCGGTGATGACCGCGCGCAGCACGCCGCCGAGGCCGACCAGGCGCTCGAAGAGGGCGGAGTCGGCCGTGTGCGCGGGGCCGCCCGCGAGTGCGGCGAGGCGCCCCGAGCGCAGCAGGCGCAGGCCGCGCTCGGCCACGACACCGCCCCGCCCTTCCCAGAGCGTGCCGCGCCAGTCATCGACGCTTTGGATCAGCGTGAACGATGCTTCGTCGCAGCCGCCGGTGACGACCTCGAGGTCGCCGTCGCGCAGGTGGTAGAGCCACTCGCCGCCGCCGTCGCCGTGCAGGTGCACGCCGAGGCGCAGCGCAACACGCGCGAGCGGTTCCGGCAACGCAAGGGTTGCGAAGTGCGCGGGGATGAAGGACTCGAAGAACTCGGCCGGGTCGATCGGGTCGCTGGGAAATTCGGCCATCGCGAAGGCTCCGAATGGCAGTGGGGGGTGAGTGGTGGGCGCGGACGGGGTCGAACCGCCGACCACCTGGGTGTAAAGGGCGGCGGATGAACGCCGGTGTCGAAGATGTCCTCGAACTCGTGGTCGCCCTCGCGCAGGAACCCCCTCGGGTCGTCCAGCGCCAGGGCATTCACGAGCACCTCGTCCATGTGTTCGACCGGAATGATCTCGAGATCGCGCTTGACGTTCTGCGGAATCTCGGCGAGATCCTTCTCGTTTTCCTTCGGGATCAAGAGGGTCTCGATGCCGCCGCGGTGCGCCGCGATCATCTTCTCCTTGAGCCCGCCGATCGGCAGCACGCGGCCTCGCAAGGTGATTTCGCCCGTCATCGCGACGCTCGACTTCACCGGCACACGCGTGAGCGCGGAAGCGATCGAGGTCGCCATCGTGATGCCCGCCGACGGCCCGTCCTTGGGCGTCGCGCCCTCGGGCACGTGGATGTGGATGTCGATCTTCGAGTAGAAGTCGCGCACGAGCCCGAGCTGCTTGGCGCGTGAGCGGATGTACGACAACGCCGCGGTGGCGGATTCCTGCATCACGTCGCCGAGGCGGCCCGTCACCGTGACCTTGCCCTTGCCGGGCGTGACCGAAACTTCGGTCTGGAGCAGTTCACCGCCGACCTCGGTATACGCCAGGCCCGTCGTCACGCCAACGCGATCCTCTTCCTCGGCCTTGCCGAAGCGGTACTTGTGCACGCCGAGCAGCTTGCGAACCTTCGCGGGCGTAACGCGCGTGAGCCCGACCTTGTCGCGGGCCTTCACGACTTCGCGCGCGACCTTGCGGCAGATCGAGGCGAGCTCGCGCTCGAGGCTTCGCACACCCGACTCGCGCGTGTAATACCGAATCAGCTCGAGGATCGCGGCATCGCTGAAGGTGATGTACTCGTCGCGGAGGCCGTTGGCCTCGATCTGCTTCGGCACCAGGAAGCGCCGGGCGATCTGGAGCTTCTCGCCTTCGATGTAACCGGGGATCTGGATGATCTCCATGCGGTCTTGGAGCGGCCGCGGAATATTGGACAGTACGTTCGCGGTGCAGACGAACATCACGTGCGAGAGGTCGTAGTCGATATCGAGGTAGTGGTCGCCGAAGGTGTGGTTCTGCTCGGGGTCGAGTACCTCGAGCAGCGCCGACGACGGATCGCCGCGGAAGTCCATCGACATCTTGTCGACCTCGTCGAGCAGGAAGACCGGGTTGCCGCTGCCCGCCTTCTTCAGGCTCTGGAGGATCTTGCCCGGCATCGCGCCGATGTAGGTGCGGCGGTGGCCGCGAATCTCGGCCTCGTCGCGCACACCGCCGAGGCTGATGCGCACGAAGTCGCGGCCGGTCGCACGCGCGATCGACTTCCCGAGCGAGGTCTTGCCGACGCCCGGCGGGCCCACGAGGCAGAGGATCGGCCCCTTCATCTTTTCGACCAGGGTCTGCACGGCCAGGTATTCGACGATGCGCTCCTTCGGCTTTTCGAGGCCGAAGTGATCCTCGTCGAGGATCTTCTCGGCGTCGGTGATGTCGTGATTCTCCTCGGCGTACTCTTCCCAGGGCAGCGCGAGGATCCAGTCGATGTAGTTGCGGACGACCGTCGCCTCGGCGCTCATCGGCGACATCATCTTGAGCTTGCGGATCTCCTTCTCGGCGCGGTCGCGCGCCTCCTGCGGCATGGTCTTCTGCTTGAGCTGCTCGTCGAGCTCGTCGAGTTCGTTCTTGAACTCGTCGCGTTCGCCCAGCTCCTTCTGGATCCCTCGGCCTGCATGCGCGCGTAGACTTCTTCCAGCCGCCGCGCCGGGCCTGCCGTCTCGAGCAGTTCCTGCTTCTCTTCGATCTTGAGGTTCAGGTGCGCGACGATGGTGTCCGCGAGGCGGCCCGGGTCGTCGATCGCCATCACGGTGTTGAGCGTCTCGGGCGGCACCTTCTTGTTCAGCTTGACGTATTTCTCGAAGGCGGCGTGCACCGTGCGGACGAGCGCCTCGCTCTCGACCGCCGGCTCGGGCTCGGCCACGAGCGGCTCGATTTCGCAGGAGAAGAACGGCTCGGTGGCGGCGAAGCGCACAATGCGCGCCCGCGACTTGCCTTCGACGAGCACCTTGACGGTGCCGTCCGGCAGCCGCAGCAGCTGGATGATCGTGCCGAGTGTGCCGATCTCGTGGATGTCGCCCTCGCCGGGCTCATCCTCGCCGGCCTCGCACTGCGCGCACAGCAGCAGGTCGCGGTCGTTCTCCATCGCGTCTTCGAGTGCCTGGATCGAGCGGGCTCGGCCGACGAATAGCGGCACCACCATGTGGGGGAAAACGACGATGTCGCGGAGCGGCAGCAGCGGGACGATGCGCACATCGGTACCCGATTTCGGAGCATCCGCCTCGGATTCGCCGTCGCCGTCGTTGCGATAGATACTCATCTCGCTCCACTCCCTCCCCCGGCGCAACGGGGGATGCTAGGCGGACTCCGCTTCCTGCTTGAGGACCAGCAGCGGGTTCGCACCCTGTTCGATCACTTCTTCGTTGATGACGCACTCGTCGACATCGTCGCGGGAGGGGACATCGTCGCGGGAGGGCATCTCGTACATCAGGTCGAGCATCACGTTCTCGAGAATCGAGCGCAGGCCACGCGCGCCCGACTTCCGCTTGAGCGCCTGGCGCGCAACCGCAGACAACGCACCGCTCGTAAAATGGAGCCGGACGTTCTCGAACTCGAACAATTTCTGGTACTGCTTGATCAGCGCGTTCTTCGGCTGCGTGAGGATCTGGATCAGCGCTTCTTCGTCGAGCTCGGTCAGCGTCGCGACGACCGGCAGCCGGCCGACGAACTCCGGAATCAGCCCGAAGCCGAGCAGATCTTCCGCCTGCACCTCGCGCAACAGGTCACCGAGATTGCGCTCGGAGCTGCGTTTGATGTCGGCCCCGAAGCCCATGCCCTTCACGCCAATGCGCCGCTCGATGATCTGATCGAGCCCGCAGAACGCACCGCCGCAGAGAAACAGGATGTTCGAGGTGTCGATCTGCAGGAACTCCTGCTGCGGGTGCTTGCGACCGCCCTTCGGCGGCACGCTCGCCATCGTGCCCTCGATGATCTTG
>JAFDEI010000212.1 GCA_019310425.1 Deltaproteobacteria bacterium
TGAGCGGCCGATCGGTCTCGGCGAGCTGTAGGGCGCACTTGAAGTTCTCGAAGTTTCTGTGGGCACCGCGCTTCAGGTTGTGGTCGTCGGCAATGATCCGGCTGGTTCGGAGAAATCGGTCTGCGACGAATTCGCCGCGCTCGAGAGCGTGGCTCTGAATTTCTCGGAAGGCGTGCTGAAGGCATTGACCTGACCGAACACCAGGAACAAGAGGGCCGGAAGCTACGGACTCCCTTGATGACGAGATCCCAGCTCAACCGTGGGGCCCTCCGGTGTTCGCTCGCTGTCCAGTGCTATGCTCGCGGCCGAACGAAAGTCTGACAGATCCACCAACCATCGGAGCGCAGGCCGGCCCGGGTTCGCGAACCCGCAGCGCCAAGCTCATTCAAGCAGAAGGAATCGTCATGAAGGCAGCGCTCGTTGAAACCCCCGGCCAGCCGTTGGTGCTCCGGGATGACGTCGAAATCGCCGATCCCGGACCGGGGCAGGTCCGGGTCAAGGTCTCGCACTGCGGCGTCTGCCACTCGGATCTCAGCATCGTCGATGGGCAGTTCCCGAGCCCCGTGCCGATCCTCCTCGGTCACGAAGCCGCCGGCCACGTCGACGCCATCGGCCCGAACGTCACCACCCTCGCCCCGGGCGACCCAGTCGTACTCACACCCTGCCCGCCGTGCGGCAAGTGCTACTGGTGCGTCCGCAGCGAGCCCGCACTGTGTGTCGACTCGATCGGCATCCAGACCAATACCTTTGCCGATGGAACCACCGGCCTGTCACGCGGCGGCGAGACGGTCTACCGCGGCCTGAACGTCGCGGGCTTCGCCGAATACGTGCTGACCCAGGAAGCAGGTGCCGTGAAGATCCCGGCCGACGTCCCGCTCGATATCGCCTGCGTGATCGGCTGCGCGGTACAGACCGGCGTCGGTGCGGTGCTCAACACCGCAGCAGTCGAGGAGGGCGCGACCGTGCTCGTGATGGGCCTCGGCGGCATCGGCCTGTCGGTGGTGCAGGGAGCCCGCATCGCAGGTGCGAGTCGGATCATCGCTTCGGACCCCGTCTCGGAGCGCCGCGAGGCCGCCAAGCAGTTCGGTGCAACCGACCTGCTCGACCCCGGCAGCGACGACGTAATCGGCCGGGCGCGCGAGATCACCGAAGTGGGCGTCGACTACGCGTTCGAAACTGCGGGGTCCGCCGCACTGGTCGAAGCCGGCTTCCAGGCGGTCCGGAATGGCGGCACGGTCGTCTGCGTGGGCGCGGCCCCGATCGACCAGAGCATCACGATCACACCGGCCGTACTGCTGACCATCTCCGAGAAGAAGTTGATCGGCTGTGTGCTCGGAAGCGTGAACTCGCTGCGCGAGATCCCGCGGCTGATCGCGCTGTGGCGAGCCGGGCGCCTCGACCTCGAAAGCCTGATCACCGCACGCCGTCCGCTCGCCGAAATCAACGAAGCCATGGAAGACCTGCGCACCAGCCGCGGGGTCCGGACTGTGCTCACGATCTGAAATCCACCCCAGGATCCGGCACCGAGGGAGAGCAAAGATGGCCAGTGCAGAACTGCAGACCGTGCTCGATCTGCTCGAGGCGAACCCTCCCGTTCAGGGTTCCGACATTCCGACGATGCGCAAGGCGATGGAATCGATGTTGACCATGATGCCGCCCGCAGAAGACATGACGTTCGCCCCGGTCGATGCGGGCGGCGTACCGGCCGAGTGGTCGACTGCCGACGTCGCGGATACCGGACGCGTAGTGATCTACTTCCACGGCGGCGCCTATGTCATGGGGTCGGTCGCCACCCACCGCAATCTGGTCGCCCACATCGCGCGCCGGACCGGCGCGCGGGTGCTGAGTGTCGACTACCGGCTAGGTCCCGAGCACCCGTTTCCCGCCGCAGTCGACGACGCGGTTGCATCCTACCGCTTCGTGCTCGCGAGCGGAGTGCCCGCAGAGAAGATCGCGATCGCGGGCGATTCAGCAGGTGGAGGCCTCACGGCCGCGTGCCTGGTCGCGCTGCGCGACGCGGGCGAGACGATGCCGGGCGCCGCGGTCTGCATATCTCCCTGGCTCGACCTTTCGCAGTCGTTCGGCAGCTGGCAATCCAAAGCCGATGTCGACCCGATGCTCGAGGTCGAACAGATCCAGACCTGCGCCGACGCCTACCTCGATGGCGCCGATCCGAAGACGCCGACCGCATCGCCGGTCTTCGCAGATCTCCGCGGCTTGTCACCGCTGCTGGTGCAGGTCGGTACCGCCGAGACCCTGCTCGATGAGTCGGTCGAGTTTGCAAAGCGCGCAAAGGCAGCGGGTGTCGATGCCAGCATCGACGTCGCGGCAGACATGATCCACGTCTGGCACGCGTTCGCCGACCTGCTTCCCGAGGGTCGAGAAGCACTCGATGATCTGGCGGCATTCCTCGACGTGAAGCTCGCCTGAGCGACCCGGCCAGGCGCCCATTGCCATGCTTCGGCGACTGAACTCACGATTCGGACTCGGGCTGCTGATCGCGGCCGGCGTCGTCGCTTGCGAAGATTCAACGGTGCCCGCGGAATCCGGGGTAAGCGACCACGAGCTCTCGATTCCGAGCGCGCGCGCGAAAGCACCCGCGCAGCCCTCGCTCGCGGAACGCCGTACCGCGACGGGCCGGAACATCCCTGGAAGGTTCCGCCCGGCACGCGGGGGAACGGGCGAAGTCGACCTCAGCGATGAACAGCGCGAGATGGTCCGAGAACTCGAGGCGATCGGCTACCTGAGCGGTTCCGAGCAGGCGCGCGGATCGGGCGTCACCATCCACGATCGCGAACACGCGCAGCCCGGCCTGAATTTCTTCGCCTCGGGACACGCCGAGGGCGCCACGTTGATGGACATGGACGGAAGAGTCCTGCACCGCTGGGAGTTCCGATTCCCGGATGCATTCGAGACGCCCCCCCTCCCCCATCGCGGAAAACGCGACCAATGGTGGCGCCGCGCGTTCCTGCTGCCAAACGGCGACGTGTTCGCGATCATCACGGGATCGGGCCTGCTGCGGATCGACAGCGACTCGAACCTCATCTGGGCAAAGTCGATCTACGCGCATCACGACCTCGCGTTCGAGCCGAACGGCGACATGTGGGTCATGACGCGCAAGGTCCACATCGTTCCTCGCGTCAACCTCAAGCAACCGATCGTCGAGGACATGCTCACGCTGCTCGATTCAGCGGGAAACGAGAAACGAAGCCTGTCGCTGCTCACCGCTTTCGAGAACTCGAAATTCGCGCATGTCTGGCTCAGGACCGGACGGCGAACCGGCGACATTTTTCACTCGAATTCCATCGAGCGGCTCGACGGCCGCGCCACAGATGCGAATCCGGCGTTCAAGGAGGGGAACCTGCTGATCTCGTTCCTCGGCCTGGATGCGATCGCGATCGTCGATCCGATTCAGGCGAAGGTCGTCTGGGCGCACCGTGGCGAATACCACAAGCAGCACGACCCGAAGATCCTCGCGAATGGCAACCTCCTGCTGTTCGACAATCAGGTGTTTCCGGGACCATCGGCGGTGCTCGAGTACGAACCGTCGACGATGCGGAAGGTCTGGGAGTTCCGGGGCTCGCCCGCTCAGCCCTTCTACTCGAAGGCCCTCGGAACGGCCCAGCGACTCGAAAACGGCAATACCTTGATCTCGGAATCCGACTTCGGGCGAGCCTTCGAGGTGACGCCCGATGGAAATATTGCCTGGGAGTTCCACAACCCGCATCACGCGGGTGAAGACGACCGCTTCGTCGCTGCGCTGCCCGAGGTGATCCGGTTGCCGCCGGATTTCGCGACGGCTTGGCTCGACCAGCCGACTGGCGACGCAGACCAGCCATGAGCTGGCCGGGCGCCACGTTCCCCCGTGTGATCCACTTCTGATACCTTTGCGCGCGACCAACAAGGAGCCGCCATATGTCATCGCTATCGATTGGCCTGCAACTCGGTTACTGGCAAGCGCAACCGCCGCCCGACCTGATTGGGCTGGCGCAGGCGGCAGAGAGCGCCGGCTACGACTCGATCTGGACCGCCGAAGCCTGGGGCTCGGACGCCTTCACACCGCTCGCGTGGATCGGGGCGCACACATCGAAGATCCGACTCGGGACCTCCGTGGTGCAGCTGTCGGCGCGCACCCCCACCGCGACCGCGATGGCCGCGCTCACCCTCGACCATCTCTCAAAAGGCCGTCTGACACTCGGGCTCGGGGTCTCGGGGCCGCAGGTCGTCGAGGGCTGGTACGGTCAACCGTTCGGCAAGCCGCTCGCGCGCACCCGCGAATACATCGACATCATCCGCCAGGTAATCGCCCGCGAGCGGCCGGTCAAGAACGACGGCCCCCACTACCCGCTTCCCTATCACGGCGAGGGGTCATGGGGCCTCGGCAAGCCACTCAAGTCGATCACCCACCCGTTTCGAAAAGAGATCCCGATCTTCATGGGCGCCGAGGGCCCGAAGAACGTCGCGCTCGCAGCCGAGATCGCGGATGGTTGGTTGCCGCTCTACTACGCACCGACGCGCCCGGAGGTCTACGCCGACTCACTCCGGCACATGAAGCCCGGCTTTGAAATTGCCCAGATGGCGATCTTCAACATCACCGATGACGTCGCGGCGGGACTCATGCCCGTGAAGATGATGCTCGGCTTCTACATCGGTGGCATGGGTGCGAAGAAGCACAACTTCCACATGAATCTGATGGGTCGCATGGGATTCGAGGCCGAGGCGAAGAAGATCCAGGAGCTGTTCTTCGCAGGAAAGCGCGAGGAAGCCGTTGCCGCGGTGCCCGACGCCTTCGCAGACGAAATCTCGTTGGTTGGCCCGGTGGAGCGCATCAAGGATCGACTGCAGGCGTGGCGTGAGTCTCCGGTCACCACGCTGCTCGTCACCGCACAGGACAAGGGACAGCTCAACACCCTGGCCGAACTGGTCCTGGGCTGACTCGGTCGTGGGCCCGCGCAGCGCGACCGCAATGCGCGACTCCCTTCGCGGGGCGCGCGTCGTGTTGCTCACGAACTTCGTCGCCCCCTACCGATTGCCGCTGTTCCGCTACCTCGCGAGCCGGCTGGGCACGCTCAAGGTATTCGTGTCGACTGAGATGGAGCCTAACCGTTCATGGCCGGTCGACTGGGGCGACCTCGATGTCGAGGTCCTGCACACGTGGTCCGTGCGCGAGACGTCCCGACATCCCCACGCATTCGACGACCCGAGCTTCGTCTACTTCCCGTACGACGCCCTGACCCGGCTACGGCGCGAGCGGCCGGACGTCGTGGTCTCAGGCCAACTCGGTGTGAGCTCGCTGCTCTCCGCCGCCCATTGCCTCTTTCGCAAGCGGACGAAACTCGTACTCTGGCTCACGCTCTCCGAGATCAGCGAACTCGGCCGCGGTGGTTTCCGACGCGCGCTGCGGTGTCGGCTGCTCGCGCGCGCCGACGCGGTGATGGTCAACGGCGAAAGCGGCGCGCGCTACGCCCGGTCCCTCGGAACGCCGGAGCAGAAGATCTTCCGCGTCTACCAGGCAGTCGAACCGTCGGCTTTCGAAGGCCCGCACCACCGCGACACCGGGTCGACGCTGCGCCTGCTGTTCGTGGGCTCGCCCGAACCCCGCAAGGGCCTGGGGCCGTTTCTCGAGCGACTCGCCGCTCGGGCGGTGGCACACCCCGAGCGAAAGATCGCGCTGCGCGTCGCCGGTACGAATGCGAGTGACCTCGAATCCGCGCTACCAGAGCTGCCCACGAACCTCGACGTCCGCTGGCTCGGCAAGGTGTCGTACGACCAAATGCCGGCGCTCTACGCTGACGCAGACGTGCTCGCATTTCCGACGCTCGCCGACGAGTGGGGGTTGGTCGCCAACGAAGCGCTGTCCGCCGGACTGCCCGTTCTCGGCAGCGTCTACAGCCAGGCGGTCGTCGAACTCATCGAAGACGGACGCACGGGCTGGACCTTTCGCCCAGATGACGACAGCGAGTGCCGAGCAGCTCTCGAACGCGTGATCGCGACCTCTCCGGAGACATTGCGCGCGATGGGGAATGCCTGCCGGGAGCGAATCGCCGATTTCGACATCGAATCGGTCGGCGAACGGATGCTCGCCGCAATCGCGTTCGCGCGGCACGATCATTCGAGCGACGCGATCTGAACTCTATACTGTGAAGCGTCCACGAGACGGGCGCGCCGGAGGCAGCAATGCGAATCGGGATGATCCTAATGGCCGGCTCCACGAAGGCCGATATCGAACTCGCGATCCGCGCCGAAGCAGCGGGGCTCGACTCCGTATTCACTGTCGAATTCTTCAATCGACACGGCTACGTGCCGCTCGGCGCGATCGCGCAGGCGACGAGTCGGATCCGCATCGG
>JAFDEI010000213.1 GCA_019310425.1 Deltaproteobacteria bacterium
GCCCCGGCCGGCGCCACGATCAATCCCGATGCGGCCAAGGGCACGGCCCTCGGCAAGCGTTACGTGAATGAGGCGGGCGATCTCGAACTGCTCTGCACCAAGCCCGGCGACGGTTCGCTCGGCGCGAATGGTGAGCTCCTCACCCTCAAAGAAGCGAAGCCGCTCCCCTCATCGGACTGATCCATGAATCTGATGATGTTGCTCGAGATGGCCGCTCAGGGCCTGGGCGATCGTGTGGCCGTCACCAACGGTGACGAGTCCCTCACGTATTCCGAACTCTTCAACGCGGCGGGAGCTGCCGCGGCCGATGTGTCCGGCAGGGACGTGAAGCACCTCGCAGTGCTCGACGTGAGCAGTCTCGCGGTTCCGGTCGGCCTGTTCGCGAGCGCGTGGGCGGGACTGCCGTACGTCCCGCTCAACTATCGCCTCACGGGCGAGGAGCTGGAACGTCTCGTCGGGCAGATCGTGCCGGCCCTGCTCGTGACGGATTCGGAACGCGCCCCGAAACTCGCGCAGCTCGATGGCACCAACATCGTGACCCGCGAAGATTTTCTCGACACTGCGCGGGGCGGAACCGCCGGCGACCCGAACTGGTCGATGGAAGCCGAGGACATTGCGATCCTGCTGTTCACGAGCGGCACCACGGGACCGCCGAAGGCCGCGGTACTGCGCCATAAGCACCTGGTGTCGTACATCCTCGGCTCGGTCGAGTTTGCATCGGCGGCCGAGGACGACGCGGCGTTGGTGTGCGTACCCCCGTACCACATCGCCGGCATGGCGGCCATTGTGAGCTCGGTCTATTCGGGCCGGCGGATCGTGCAGCTTCCGAATTTCAGCGCCGACGGCTGGCTCGAACTCGCGCGTCGTGAAAAGGTCACGAACGCGTTCGTGGTGCCGACGATGCTGGCGCGGATCATCGATGCACTCGGAGACGCGAGTTCCGCGGATCTGCCGCACCTGCGCGCGCTGTCGTACGGCGGCGGCAAGATGCCCCTGTCCGTGATCGAGAAGGCGATGAAACTCTTCCCCGACACCGCGTTCACGAATGCCTACGGGCTCACGGAGACGAGTTCCACCATCGCGATTCTCGGCCCCGACGAGCACCGCGCAGCCGCGGAGAGCGACGATCCGAAGATTCGGCACCGCCTGGTCTCGGTCGGTCGGCCCTTGCCGAGCGTCGAGGTCGGCATTCGCGACGATGAGGGCAAGGCACTCGGTCCGGGCGAGCGCGGCGAGATCTACGTGCGCGGCGAGCAGGTGTCGGGCGAGTATCTCGGGCGCGGAAGTCGGCTCGACAAGGAAGGCTGGTTCCCGACCCGGGACGGCGGTTCGATGGACGCCGACGGCTACCTGTTTCTGGAAGGGCGCATCGACGACATCATCGTTCGCGGCGGCGAGAACATCTCGCCGGGTGAGGTGGAGGACGTGTTGCTCGATCACGCGGCCGTTGCGGACGCCGCAGTGGTGGGCGTACCCGACGAACAGTGGGGCGAGGGTGTCGCGGCTTCTGTCGTGCTGAAGGCGGGCGTGTCCGCGAGCGCGGACGAGCTGCGCACCTGGGTGAAGGACCATCTGCGATCGTCGCGCGCGCCCGAGCGCATCGAGTTCTGCGACGAGCTTCCCTACAACGAGACCGGCAAGCTGCTCCGCCGTCGCGTTCGCGCGCAGATGATGGGAGAAGCGTCGTAGACGACGCGCTCGGCGCCCGGCCGCTCTCGCTCACCGAAGCGATCGGCCTGCTCGGGTCCCCGTACGTCGACGAGTCGTGCTCGGCGCTGACCGGATCGGCGCTGCTCGCCGTCGACCTGCGCACGGGTGGAGACGCTGTGGACGAGGCCGACGTCGAGCGTGCGCGCCACGCGCTCGCGCGGTTGCCGTGCCCGAGCTTGGCGCTCGGCGATGCGTCGGCGGGGCCGGCGGCCGCTGCGCTGGTGGCATCTTTCGATATCGTCGCCGACAGCGAAGCCGAACTCGAGCCCCTGCTGGCGGCGATTCACGCGATGCCGCTCGCCGCGACGGCGCTCGTGCAGTTGCTCCGGCACAGTGAGACGCTGAACGTCCACGAGGCGCTGATCGCCGAATCGCTGGTGTACTCGCTGCTCCAGGCCGGCCCCGAGTTCGCCGCCTGGCTGGCAAGCCACGCGCTGCGCAAGCGACAGCGCCACGAGGCCGAACTCGCACCCGCGGTGCTCGTCGAACGGTGCGGCGACCGGCTGGATCTCACGCTCAACCGCCCCAAGAAACACAACGCGTTCTCGGCCGAGATGCGTGACGCCCTCTGCGAGGGGCTGCGGGTTGCGCTCGGCGATGCGTCGATTCGCGAGGTGCTCTTGTGCGGCGCCGGGCGATCGTTTTCGAGCGGCGGCGACCTCGACGAATTCGGAACCCTGCCCGATCCGGTGACGGCCCATCTGATTCGCTCGACGCGCAACGCCGGGCGGATGCTCTCCGACTGTTCCGATCGGGTCGTCTGCTTCGTTCATGGAGCCTGTGTGGGTGCGGGCGCCGAGCTTCCCGCCTTCGCGGGGCGCGTGATCGCGGCACCCGACGCCTACTTCCAGCTCCCCGAGGCCTCGATGGGGCTGGTGCCCGGGGCCGGTGGCACGGCAAGCATCCCGCGACGCATCGGGCGCCAGCGCACGGCTGCACTCGCGCTCTCGGGTCGGCGGATCGATGCCGAGACCGCACTTCGCTGGGGGCTGGTGGACGAACTCGGAAACCGACACGATCTCCGAGCATGACGACCGAAGCGGCCAGCGCCCTTGCGGGAATCCGGGTTCTCGAGCTGGCGGACGAGTCGGGCGTCTACTGCGGCAAGCTGCTCGCCGATCTCGGCGCCGACGTGATCAAGGTCGAGCCGCCCGGCGGTGACCCGACTCGCGCGTTCCCTCCCTTCATCGACAACCGGCCCGGTGAGGTCCGAAGCTTCTTCTTTCAGTACATGAACACCAGCAAGCGCAGCCTGGTGCTCGACCTCGACGACCGGGCTGCGTGCGATCGCCTGCGTCGCCTCGCCGCGGCTGCGGATCTCGTGATCGAGACACTGCCACCCGGGACCCTGGCTGCGCGCGACCTCGGCTGGTCGACCCTGCGGGAGATCAACCCGGGGCTCGTGATGACGTCGATCACGGGCTTCGGGCAGACGGGACCGCGACGCGACTTCCGGTCGTCGGACCTCGTCGCAGCTGCACTTGGCGGCGCCATGACGGTCATCGGTGAGCCCGAGGATCCGCCCGTCACGCTCGCGGGCGAGCAGTGCCACATCGCCACGTCGACCTGCGCAGCGGCGAGCAGCTTGATTGCATTGCATCACAGTCGGATAACCGGAAACGGACAACACGTCGACATCTCCGCTCTCGAGACCACGACCTCCATTGCCCACATCTGCGGCGTGGGGAAGTGGCTCGACGACGGCATCGTGCCGCGCCGCGGTGGCAGCGGGCTGTTTGCGTCGGTGCCGTCCGGTGCCTATCCGTGCAGAGACGGGCTCGTCTACCTGATGGTGAATCGCCCGTTGCACTGGCAGGCGCTGGCGGAATGGATCCACGAAGTGACGGGCAACCAGGAGGTGCTCGACCCGATGTTCCGCGGGCCGTCCTCGAACCGCCTTCCCTACCGGGAATTGCTTGACCTGTTCATCTCCGAGTTCAGCGGTCGTTTCGGCGTCGAAGAGATCTACCGGGAGGGGCAGCGGCGTCACATTGCGATGACGCCGGTCAATTCTGCGCTCGCGGTGACGGCCGACCGCCATCTGCGCGCGCGCGACTACTTCGTCGAGGTCGAGAGTGAGGATGGAACGAGGCTGCGCCATCCCGGGGCGCCGTACCGGCACGCACGGACGCCGTGGCGGATCGCTCGTCCGGCGCCGCGGGTCGGCGAGCACGACGGCGAGGGTTTCGAACAGGATCGCCTCGCTCCGCCGATCGTGCGGAGCGCTGCAGAGCCGAGCGCAGCGGAACCCACAGGCATCGATTCGGGCGCGCTCTCGGACCTGCGTGTGGTCGAGTTCACGGCCGGCATGGCGGGGCCGTGGATCGGGCGCTTCATGGCCTGGTGCGGCGCCGACGTGATCAAGGTCGAGTCACACCAGCGGCCGAGCGTCGTGCGCCTCTACGTTCCACCCGGATCGCCGGAGCTCGGCACGCAACCCGAACTCTCGCCGTGGTTCACCGACTGGGATGCGGGCAAGCGTTTCGTCGCACTCGACCTGGAGCGGCCGGAGGCCGTGGCGCTGGCAAAACGGCTGGTCGCGCATGCGGATGTGGTGGTCGAGAACTTCAGCGCCGGTGTGATGGAGAAACTCGGACTCGGCCATCAGGTGCTGCGCGCCGAGAAGCCCGACTTGATCTACTTCAGCACATCGGGCTACGGCGATTCGGGACCGGATCGGTCGTTCGTGACCTGGGGGCCGAACATCGAAGCGCTGTCGGGCATGAGTACGCTCTCGGGGTTTCCGGGGCGGGGCTGCAGCGTGACCCAGTACGCCTATCCCGATGGCCTGTCGGCGCTGCACGGACTCGTCGCAGTGATGGCCGCGCTCGAGCATCGCGCGCGCACCGGGGAAGGGCAGGCGATCAATCTGTCGCAGTTCGAAACCACGGTGGCCGCCATCGGCCCGAGCATGATGCAGGCGCTCGCGACCGGGCGCGAGCCGCGCAAGCTCGCGAACGGCTCGCTACACCGCGCGCCACAGGGCTGCTATCGCTGCGCCGGAGATGACCGTTGGTGCGTGCTCTCGGTGGCGGACGATGCGGAGTGGGGGCGTTTCTGCGATGCGATTGCGCGCCCGGAGTGGAAGGGCGACACGCGCTTTGCGAGCGCGGCGATGCGGGTCGAGCAGGCCGCCGAACTCGACGCCGGCATCGAGGCGTGGACGCGCGCGCGCGCGCCCGAGGACGTCATGGAGCTGCTCCAGGCCGTCGGAATCGCGGCCGCGGCGGTGCAGACGGTCGAGGATCAGTACACCGCCGATCCGCAGCTCGCCGCTCGCGGCTTCTTCGAAGAGATCGAGCATCGCAAGAAGGGCAGGGTGGTCGCGACCGGCATTCCGCTCGGCCTCAGCGGCACGCCCGGGCGCACCGGACACGCGGGCGCCGCGATCGGCGAGGACAACGAGGCGGTCTTCCACGAACTCGTCGGACTCACGCCCGCGGAGTATCAACACTACGTCGACGCGGGTGCGATCGAGACACCGCCCGACTGACGCCCGGGCGTTGCCCGGCCCAGCGCCCGTTGACGGCGGTGGGATGTGGCATACTCCAAGCCAGCGCCCGCGAAAGGAGAGATCGCCATGGCGATGCAAATGCCCTTTCCCGCTGCGACGTCTTGCCACCTTCCGGATGGGGTCACGATCCAACCGCGGACCTTCGAGTGGCATGATCTGGAGTCGGTGCCGCAGTACTGGTTCGCCGGAAACCCGATCAGCAGCCACGTCGAGAATGCGTTCTCCATCTTGATTCCACCCGGTGAGCGCTTCTTCATCCGCTCGGTGCGCCACTTCGAAGACCGTGCGGCGGACCCGGAGCAGGCGGATCTGATCCGGGCGTTCGTCCAGCAGGAGGCACTGCACACGCGGGCGCACAACGAGTTCAATGCCTCCTTGCGGGCCTTCGGGGTCGACGTCGACCGCGAAATCGCCTACGCGGACCGGGTCATGACCGCGATCGAGAGGGTCCTTCCGAAGAAGATGCAGTTGGCCGCGACGGCCTTCCTCGAACATCTGACGGCAACCGGTGCGCACGTTCTGTTCTCGGCGCCGGTGTTGGCCGAGAACATGCACCCGGAGATGCTCCGCTTCTGGCGTTGGCATGCCGTCGAGGAGATGGAGCACAAGGCCGTCGCGTTCGACCTGTACCAGCAGGCGGGTGGCGGCTACTTCCTGCGCGTCGTGAGCGCGATCGCGGCCATCGTCCTGCTCACGGTTCCGTTCGCGAGGATCGCGCGACGCATGCTGAAGGATGACCCGACCGAGATTACCGAAGAAATGCGACGGCAGACGCGAGAAATCAACCGGATGGTCATGGGCCCCCAGCTGCGCATGATCGGCCAGTACTTCAAGCCCGGCTTCCACCCGTGGAAATGCAGGGACGAGAAGTACCTCGCCGACTGGTACGCCTCAGCCGAAAGCAGCTGAATCTCCCCTCAACGAATTCGACCGAGCCGGCGCCTTCTTCCTCGGAATCAGTCTTCGTTGAACGCCCCGATGAGGCGACGCCAGCGCGCCGGGTCGTCCTTCTCGGGCTCGCCGAAGTAGATCAGGACTTCGTCCAGCATATCTCCGTATTTTTCCTTCAGGAGGCCTGGGATCTCGTCGTAGGAGCCCGTCACAGCAAATTGTTCGAGCATCTGCTTGTAGCTGCTGGTCGAGCCGTAGAACCCGGCCATTTCCCTTACCCGCTCGCGCATCGTGTCGATTTCCTGCTTGGAGTCTCCCATGACGGCCATGACGGGAGCGGTGATCGTGATGTCGCTCCGCTTGCGACCGGCTTTCTCGAGGCCTGCTTCGATGTTCTCGATCACGTTCGCTCGCAGCGATTTCGCGCTGTGGAATCCGTGCGCGTGAAAGCCCTCGCAGATCTCGCCGGCCGTGCGGCAGTTGTAGGGACTCACGGCGCCGATGAAGATCGGAGGCTGAGGCACATCCAGCGGACCGGGGTTGAACATCGGCGTCATGAGGCTGAAGTCGAAGAATTCGCCATGGAAGTCGAGCTCGCTGCCGTTCTGCCAGCAGTCCCAGATCGCGCGAATCGCGAGCACGGTTTCTCGCAGCCTCGGGCCCGGGGACTCCCACTTCACGCTGAAACGGCGCTCGTTGTGGGCTTTGACCTGGGTTCCGAGGCCGAGAATGAAGCGACCGTTCGTGGATCCCTGCAAGTCCCAGGCGGTATAGGCCAGCACCATCGGGTTGCGGGGAAAGACGAGTGCGATCTCGGGCCCGAGCTTGATCCGACTCGTTGCGGTGGCGGCGACGGCGAGTTGCATGAATGGCTCGTGCTTTCGCTCCGAGATGTAGAGTGACTCGAACCCGAGGTCTTCGATCTTCCTGGCCGGCACCGCCACATCCTGCAGTGAATCCACGACGAGATTGGTGCTCAGCTTCATGTCCATCCTCCGGAGTTTTCGGCGCGAAGCGTGCGAAGTCATTGCTCTGTGCCGGGAGAGATTCGGTTCGATAGGGTAGGGCATCGGGTCTACACGGAAGGAACCAGGTAGAGAGGTTCGAACATGGCAAAGGTCAAGCTCGGGTATCCCAACCAGGCGTCGGGATATCCGTTCACGGAAGACGAGATCGACGGACTCATGACCGCGGCATGGGAATGTGCTCTGAACTGGACTACGGAAGACGGTTGGCCTGTGGGCGTGATGCACCTCTTCGTCTGGCACGAGGCCCATGTCTGGCTGAGTTTCATGAGTCACCGCCACCGAGCGGCCGCGATCCGGCGGGACCCCCGTGTGTCCATCATCGTCACCAGTTCCAGCGCGCCGCCCGGTTCCCCCCAAGGCCAGGCGACCATGAAGGGGCGCGCGGTCTTCCACGATGACGTCGAGACCGTGCACTGGTTCTATCGAGCCTTGGGCGAGAAAAGCTCGCCGGATGACCCCGTGGCCCAGGACGCGCTCTTCGAATCGCTCGATTCACCCCTGCGTACGGTTCTCGAGGTCATCCCCGAAAAGTGGATCACATTCGACACGGGGAAGATGTTGCGGGACAAACTGGGGACCCTCGACGAGAGCGAGCGGGGGGAACTTCTTCCTGTCGACACCGTGCGGATGCAGGCCGAGATCAAGCGCAGGGGGCTCGAAGGCCCTTAGACGGCCGCGTCACTCCGAGCTCGCTCCTTGGTTCATGCATTCACCTTAGACGTCGGCATCGGGCCGGATCCGGATTCGGCGGGGTCCGGCCGGCTCGATCTGTGATGCAAGTCGCGGTCCAGCGTCCGGCGATCGTTGATCCTATGCTTACCACCGTAACGGTCGGGCCGGCGATTTCCAGCCGCTCGCGACGGAGAAGGAGCATGGATGCGGAGGCGAATCCGAAGCTTCGCTTCAGGAATCGTGTGTTGCGGGTGCCTGTTGCTCGTGGACGCGGCTGCCGCCTTCGAAACCCTGCGCGTCGCGACGGGGCTGTCACGTCCGGTGTTCCTGACGGCGCCTCCCGGTGACTCCAACCGCGTTTTCGTGGTCGAGCAGCACAGTGGCAGGATCGAAATACTCCAACGCAGCGATTGGAGCCTGAACGACGATCCATTCTTGGACCTGTCGGGCTTGTCCACCGGCAACGAGCAGGGCCTGCTCGGCCTGGCCTTCCATCCCGACTACGCCACGAACGGCTTCTTCTACGTCTACATCACCGACCCGACTTCGAGGGTGCTGCGATTTCAAGTGTCGGCGATGGCCGACGTCGCGAATGCCGCGAGTGAGGCGCAGGTCATGGAGTTCAGCCAGCCTTCCTCGAACCACAATGGCGGCTGGATCGGATTCGGCTCCGACGACTATCTCTATATCGCTACGGGGGATGGTGGCGGCGGTAACGACGATGACGCCGGGCATACGCCCGGGATCGGAAACGGGCAGGACATCACCAATAATCTCCTCGGAAAGATCCTGCGTATCGATGTCGACAGCGATGATTTCTCGATGGACCTGGACCAGAATTATGGAATCCCGGCGGGCAATCCGTTCGTCGGCATGGCGGGCGACGATGAGATCTGGGTCTACGGGCTGCGCAATCCCTGGCGCCCGAGCTTCGACCGCGGCACGGGCGACTTCTACATCGCCGACGTCGGGCAGGGCCGCTGCGAAGAGGTCAGCCTGCAGCTCGCGGCGAGCGACGGCGGGGAAAACTACGGCTGGCGGCTTCGCGAAGGCGTGATCGCCACCCCGGCCGCGGGCATCGGCGGGCCTCTCGCGGGCAAGGTCGACCCGATCATGGACTATCCGCACCCCGCCACCGCGGGCAGCGAGCCGTGCTCGGCTCCGGGTGCGGGTTTCACCGGTCGCTCGATCACGGGCGGGTACGTCTACCGCGGGCCGATCGCCGAACTCGCTGGGCGTTACTTCTTTGCGGACTTCTTCGGCACGTCGCTGTGGTCACTGGTATTCGACGGCTCGCTGACGAGCGAGTTCGACGGCGGCAACTATACCGACCTCAGCGACCATGCGGGCGATCCGGGCTTCACCCCCGACGTGGGCAGCTTCGGGAACATCTCGTCCTTCGGCGAGGACTCCGACGCGAATCTCTACGTACTCGATCTCATCGACGGCGAGGTCTTCTTCATCCCGGAACCAAGTGGCGAGCTGCAGCTCGTCGCCGGGTTCGCCGGCTTGCTTGCACTCTTCGGGGCCCGGCGCTCTCGAGGCTGAGCTTCGGTTCTGGGGCAGGCTGAGATCAGGCGCAGGCGGCTCGACGGCTCCTAGAGCGGGGCTCAAGCGCCGCCACGGTTCTTCCGATCTCACGAACAGGAATCCTCCGAACGGGATTCCTCGGGAGATCGTCATGGAGTGGCTCGGTGCCATCGGAGGTGGCTCCTTCATCCTCGCCAGCCTGGTCATCGGCGTGAGGGTTCTCATGCTCGCGCGACGCACTCGCGAGCTGCCTGAGATCGCGATGGGCCTGGGTCTGGTTCTCATGGGTGGTCTCAGCTACCCGATCAACGTCGCGGCCCGCATGTCAGTGGATCTCTCCCCCGACCTGCGGGTCGGCATGATGCTCTTGTCCCAGCTCCTGATGTGGCTCGGCTGTATCGCAATCGGCGTTTTCAACTGGCGGGTGTTTCGCCCGCAGGCACGCTGGCCCTTCTTTCTGCTGGTTGCATTTGCGTCGGCGATGTTCGTCATCTTTCTCGACCAATGCATGACGGTGGGGATGTTCGCGTTCGTGGATGCACGCGAGGGGATCTATCGCTTCAGCATCGTGCCCCAGGGCATTCCCTACGTGTGGGGCTTCATCGAATCGTTCCTCTACCATCGCAAGCTCCGCAAGCGAATCGAGTTCGGTCTCGCGGATCCGCTGGTGACTCGTCGCATCGGGTTGTGGGCCCTCACCATGGGCGCCTCCACCGCGATCAACTGGTTCATGATCACCCTCGAGGTTCTGAACATCGACTCCGCCACGGCACCGATCGCGGGTCTGTTCGTCGGTCCGGTCGGCATGGTGTGTGCCGTGAGTCTGTGGATCGCATTTCGACCGGCCGAGAACAGCAGCGGCTCCGCGGTTAGTTCCCAGGGCGTCGCCTGAATCGAGCGAAGACCGTCGGAGCTCTTTCCCGTCGACAGCTCTTGGGTGGCCGCGTTGATCTTGGGAGGCGCTTTTCGGTAGATCTTCCGTTCCGGCGTCCAGACACCT
>JAFDEI010000044.1 GCA_019310425.1 Deltaproteobacteria bacterium
GGTGGTGGGTCGCGACGGCCAGAGGCTCGAGGACACGTGGGCGAAGGGGCCGTTTTCCTACAAGGCGATCTCGATTCCCGAGTTTCCGAATCTCTTCATGCTGAATGGTCCCTATGGACCCGTCGGGAACTTCTCCTTGATCGATGTGGCGGAGATGCAGTTCTCGTACATCATGCAGCTGGTCGATCAGGTTCGATCCGGTAAATGCAAAGAGCTCAGCGCCTCACAGTCCGCGACGGAGCGCTTCGACGCCGAACGCATCGAAGCCGCCAAGAAGACGATCTGGGCCAGCGGCTGTAATAGTTGGTACCTCGATGCCGATGGCATCCCGGCGGCCTGGCCGTTTACCTTCGATCGTTTCGAACGCGGTTCGAATTTCTTCTTGATTTCGCTGTAAAAATCGACAACCAGCACGGAATACGCCTTTGCGACCGTGCTGCGTGGATTTTCCTGATCTACCCCAATGTCGATCTCGAACTCTCCCTTCTGTTCCGGAATGTAGAGAAGCACATCAGCCGTATGGTCGTAGAGTTGTTCGAGCCCTACCATCCATTCGTACCATTCGATCTTGTGTCCGGGAAGATCTCGGACGGCGTACACTATGTCGTCGACCCGGAGCACCCACAGGAGCGGGGATGCGGTGAAGGGGGATCGAGAGCTTCCGGCGGAATCCGGGGACGTCATTCGGATTCGCGACGAGTATTACATCCTCGCGAGTTCGAGTCTCGCGGACGACCGGACTCGCGTTCTCAAGAGCGGTGAGACTTTTGTGGTCTTCGATCGAACGGGTGATCTGCACCCCATCGGGCGCGGCCAGCAGGGGCTCTATCACGACGGCACGCGGCATCTGCGCCGCCTCGAGTTGCGCATCGGCAATGAGCGTCCGATCCTGCTGAGCTCGACGATCACCGAGGACAACGCGGCGGTCGCAGTCGACCTGACCAACCCGTTGCTGGGCTCCCTGTCCGAAGGTGGCGTCG
This sequence comes from Deltaproteobacteria bacterium, assembly GCA_019310425.1. GTDB lineage: Bacteria > Myxococcota_A > UBA9160 > UBA9160 > SMWR01 > JAFDEI01. The sequence goes on from JAFDEI010000044.1 coordinate 981, forward strand.
CACAGGACTCGATTCACGTTCTGCGCTCGGCGGTGCTGGTGGATGGCATCTGCCAGCACCGGCTCCGGATTCGAAGCTTCGCGCAGGAGCCGATCCACTTCTCCATCTCGCTGCTCTTCGACGCGGACTTCGTAGACATCTTCGAGGTGCGCGGCTTCGAACGAAAGCACTCGGGCGAACGACTCGACCCGGTGCTCGCAGAGGCGTCGGTCACATTCGCCTACCGCGGGCTCGATGACGTGGTGCGGACGACGTCGCTCGAATTCACACCGGAGCCGCAGTCGCTCGATGCCGGCGAAGCCCGCTTCACGGTGTCGTTGCCGCCGGGGGGGGAACAGGTGTTCGACCTGCGGGTCGCGTGCGCCGGGCCTGAAGCTGGCAATCTCGGCGTCAGCTACGAGCAGACGGCCGAAGCCGCGCGCAACGCGCTCGCCGCCCGCACGGCCGACGGTTTCGCAATTGAGACGTCGAACGAGCAGTTCAACGATTGGCTGAAGCGCGCGACTGCGGACCTCCGCATGATGCTCACGCAGACGCCGCACGGCCTCTACCCGTACGCGGGCGTCCCGTGGTTCAATGCACCCTTCGGCCGCGACGGGATCATCACCGGTCTCGAAACGCTGTGGATGGACCCATCGATCGCGGCCTCGGTGCTGCGCTATCTGGCCGCCACCCAGGCGAACGAGGAATCGCCGGACTCCGAGGCCGAGCCGGGCAAGATCCTGCACGAAGCGCGCGGCGGCGAGCTGCCGATCCTCGGCGAGGTTCCCTTCAGGCGCTACTACGGCGCGGTCGACACCACGCCGCTCTTCGTCGTGCTGGCCCACGCGCACTTCGAGCGCACCGGCGATCTCGAGCTGCTGCGCGAGATCTGGCCCAACGTCGAGCGTGCGCTGGCCTGGATCGACAGCTGCGGCGACGTCGACGGTGACGGCTTCGTCGAATACCAGCGCCGGGGGGCGACGGGGCTGGTGAACCAGGGATGGAAGGACTCGCACGACTCGGTCTTCCACGCGGACGGCCGACCGGTCGAGGGGGCGATCGCATTGTGCGAGGTCCAGGCGTACGTCTACGGGGCCAGGACCGGGGCGGCGGAGCTGGCGGACGCGCTCGGACAGCCGGAGCGGGCGCAGGCCCTGCGGGCGGAAGCGGAGTCACTACGGCAACGGTTCGAGGAGCAGTTCTGGTCGGACGAAATCGATAGCTACGTGCTGGCGCTCGACGGCCGCAAGCAGCCCTGCCGCGTGCGCAGCTCGAATGCCGGCCAGTGTCTCTTCACCGGTATCGCGAGCTTCGAGCACGCCCAGTCGGTCGTGACGACGCTGATGGGTGAATCGTTCTACTCGCGCTGGGGCATCCGGACGCTCGCAACCTCGGAGAAGCGCTTCAACCCGATGTCGTACCACAACGGATCGGTGTGGCCCCACGACAACGCGCTCATCGCGGCCGGCTTTGCGCGTTATGGCATGCGGACGCCCGTGGTCGAGATCCTGAGCGGTTTCTTCGACGCGGTGCAGTCCCTGGACCTCGGCCGGATGCCCGAGCTCTTCTGCGGCTTCGCGCGCCGGCACGGGCAGGGGCCGACCCCTTTTCCGGTCGCGTGCGCGCCACAGGCCTGGTCGGCGGCCGCGGTCTTCCTGCTGCTCCAGTCTTCGCTCGGGCTGCGGGTCTCCGCTCGCTCGAACCAGGTGCTCATCAGCAACGCCTTCCTGCCGCCGTTTCTCGATCAGGTCCGCATCCGGGGCTTGCGCGTCGGCGCGGCGACGGTCGACCTGCAGCTGCAGGGGCGCGGTGACGACGTCGCCGTTCAGGTGCTGCAACGAGACGGCGACGTCGATGTCGTCGTCGTCAAGTGACCCGCATGCCCGCCCATCCCGGCAGGATCTTCGATGGGTGCCGCAGCACCTGCCAGCTTCGCACGCGACGGACTCGCGAGGCCTCGAGAATCGACTCGTAGGCTGCGAGGTAGTCGTCCGCCATGCGTTCGACGCTGAAGTTCTGCTCGACCCTCTGCCGGCAGGCTTCGGGGGAGATCCGGTAGATGCGATCCAGCGCCGCGACCATTTCCCGGACGCTGTCGACGACGTAGCCGGTCACGCCGTCCGCGACGACCTCAGGCACCGAGCCCATGCGGAAGCCGACGACCGGTGTTCCGCACGCCATGGCCTCGGCCATGAACAGCCCGAACGGCTCGTGCCAGGTGATCGGCGCCAGCAGGCAATACGCGTTCGCGAACAGCTCCCGCTTCTGGGCGGCATTCGCCTCCCCGACGTAGCGGATGAAGTCGCCGTCCACTTCGGGCAGTACCTCGTTCTCGAAGTACGGGCGGTCGACGTCGTCGATGTTGCCCGCGATGACGAGCCGCCGCCCCGCGCGGCGCGCAACCTCGATGGCCAGGTGGGTGCCTTTCTCGGGCGAGACCCGGCTCAAGTACAGCAGATAGTCGTCGCGCGGCCCCGCGTTGAACGGGAAGCTCTCGACGTCGATGGCATTGTAGATCACGCCCGCGAAGCGCTCCTTGTCGGGCAGCAGGCCCTTCGCCGACTGGCTGATCGTGTTGTACCAGCCGCGGTAGCGCTCGAAGAGCAGCAGCCAGTCCTCAGCGAGTCCGCCGTGCAGGGTCGAGAGCATAGGCGTGGAGACGACCCCGGCGGCCGCCAGCCCCTCGAGAGTGGTGTGATTGTGGAGGACGTCGAACTCACCGGCCCGCTCCAGGCAGGACATGACCGAGAGAATCGTCAAGATGCCCTTGTTCCGGTCCGTGCCGCGCAGGAAGCGATCGCAGCCCGGAACGAGCTGCGCGCGGGTCTCGGAGTCGCCGCTCGCGAAGAGCGTCACGTCGTGTCCGCGCCGCACCAGCTCTTCCGTCAGCAGGCTGACGACCGTCTCGGTTCCGCCGTAGCCCGGCGGGGGCACTCTCATTTCTAGGGGGGAGAGCATCGCGATCCGCATCGAAATTCCTCCTCTGCTTCGAGCCTGTCGGCCGAATGCATTTCGCCTTGGCAACCGTGGTGTTACCGGGGCTTCTGCATGCCCGTATCGGGGATCGCGATTCCGCCTTTAGTCCTTTTTTCCGTTCCCGATGCGGCAGCCGCGGCTCAAGATGGGGGCACAAACGAGATTAATGAATGAGCACCCGCGTTTGAGAAACAACTGAGGCGCGAACCCCCCAAGTGTTTCGGCATTCGGAATCGAACGGGCTTGGCGCCAGACCTCGACCCTATCAGTCATTGCAGCCCGTTCATTGCTTTTTTCGAGCCGACCCCGAAGCGCTCGTCGTGTTCGCGAACTCGCTGCGCTGCGGCCTCGATCTCGGCCGCGAACCGCTCGCCCAGTTCGCGGGCTTCGAGGTGGCGCCGCATGCGCGCGAGGAAGGTCTCTTGCTCGATATCGGGTCGAAACAGCGCCGCGGGCAGCTTCTGGTCCGCGGGCCAGTACTCGTACTCGATGTGGTTATCGAAGCCCTCCACCGCGTGCTCGAGTTCGACGACTTTCGGGTAGTGGCGATCCCCGTGTTTCACGACCTGCGTGACCCGGTAGGACTTGAGGGATGCACCGCCAGGACGCTGGTAGTTCACGCTGCGCACCAGTGCCCGCTGGGCGTCGACCTCGATTGCGATGGCCCCGTAGCCGAGCGTCGCCGCAATGGCCGGCGTCCGCGGGCAACCTGCGATCGTCTGCCACGGGCTGTCGGAATCGCTCGAGCGCTCGGCGTTCCGGAAGTGGAACAGGTTTGTAGCGAAGAAGCCGCGCGCGTCCGCATACGTGAGTGACGTGGATGGGATCACGCTGCGCTCCCCGCCGCTGCCGAGCCGGCTGAAGTTCTGGAACGCGTTGAGGTAGAACCACATCGCGTCGTCGGCTTCGGGCCGCTTCGGATCGGCGTGCGCGACATCTCGTATCAACAGGCTGGTACCGGCCATCTGGCCGGGTCCGGTGAAGACGAACAGCAGCCAGGTTTCATCCGGGTCGCCGTTGACGAGACCCCAGGCGGTCTTCGGTGCCATGGGGGTGGTGAACGCCGTCGCGAGTCGACCCCGGAAGCGGGTTTCGATCTGCATGCGCATTGCGATCGGCGTGGCGCGGACCGCGTGCTCGATTTCCGCCATCAACGCGGTGGCATCGGGATCTTCGCGCTGATCGCATAGGATGGGCTCGGCGCGAGCGGACCCCGGCAGCATGCCGAAGGCCAGCGCCGCGATCAGGGCTGCGCTCCCCACGCTGCGGCGCAGCAGCAGCGGCAGCAGCAGGAAACTCTCCGCACAGCAGACGAGGACCGCGAAAGCGAGCAGCAGACCGAGACTGTGATTGGGCTTCAAATCCGACGCAATCAGCACCAGGAAGCCCGCGGCCAGGACCACCGCATTCCAGCCGAGCGCGCGTCCCGCCTTGTCGAAGGTCGCGGCGATGGCGGCCGCGGGATCGGCCCCCCCCTCGCGCTCTCGCTCGAAGCGGTGCTGGAAATGGATCCCGAAATCCACGCCGACCCCAACGGCCAGACTTGCGAACATGCTGGTGGCAATCCCGAGTTCGACACCCGCGAGGCCCATCACCCCGAACACGCCCGCGCAGGCGGCCAGCACCGGCGCCATCGCGTACAGCGAGGTCAGTCTGCGGGAGAACAGCAGCAAGATCGCAGACACGGTGGCGAGCGCCCAGCCGACCGATCGCAGCTGGTTGTAGACGATCGACTCCACCAACGCCGAGGCGGATGGAAGATCACCGCTGTAGTGGAAGTCGACCGCATCGGTTCCGACCAGAGCCGGAATCGATGTGTCGAGTGCTCTCTCCAGCTCTTGCGCGACTGCGTAGTTCGCACTGCGCACGTAGAGTCTGGCGCGTGCGGCGCTGCCGTCGACGGCGACGAGCGAACGCAGGTCCGCCCGGCTCTGGGACATCTCCGCCACGGTGAACAAGTCACTGAGCTTCGCGTCGGAGAGCTGAGACAACGCGTCCTCGACGCCGAGTGCGTTGGCGATCGGAGCGAGTGTCGAGAGATAGGTCTGCGCTCCTCCCACGTGGGGCAGGCTCTTCGATTGCTGCGCAACCGATTCCATCAGCCGCGCTCCCGCGGCACGATGAAAATGGCCCGGTGCGCCTTCGAACACCACGTCGAGGCGATAGGAGCCCCAGAACGACGCGTTGATGCCGCGCTCCGCGCGCACGACGGTGTCATCGGGGTCGAAATTTTCCACCCACGAATCGCTCACCTGTAGCTCGCGCAGCCCGGGCAGTACCACGACGAGTGCCGCGAGCCCGGCGCCGAAACACGCGCGCGGACGCCGGGCCGCCAGACGCCCGAATCGCTTCAGGCCGCGCGCGCCGCTGCTATGCGCCGGCGGGGTGGACCAGCGCTCGGGCAGCAGCACGATCAACGCGGGGATGAAGCTGAAGGTCAGGAACATGGCGGACAGAATGCCGAACGCTGCGAAGGACCCGAAATCGCGCAACGGTGCGATCGACGCGCTTCGGAACGACAGGAATCCCATTGCGGTCGTCAACGAGGTGAGGACGATCGGCCGTCCCACCTCGGACAACGCCGTTTCCAACCGACCGCGCAGCGTGCCCTCGCCCCAGACACCCGCGAGTCGCTCCAACAGATGGATTTCGTCGGTGATACACATCGCCATCAGCACGACGGGCAGAATGGTCGTTACCAGCGCGATCGGAGCGCCGAGCCAGCCCATGGCGCCGAAGGTCCAGACCAGCACGATCCCGGTTTCGATCAGCGGAATCACGACGCCCGTCGGAGTACGCAGCATCAGGTATAACAGCACGACGATCGCCAGCAGCATCAGCGGCACCAGGACCGCGAGGTCGTGCAGCACTCGCTCTCCCAGGGTCATCTCGGCGATCAACGGCCCACCGAGGGTCAGCTCGAAAGCCCGATCGCCGGCTGCCGTGAAACGCTCCAGCGCGGCCACCGCGTCGCGCAGCGACGCAGTCTCGGACAAAGGCAGCGAGAACAGTGCCCTCTGTCCATCGGAGTCCAGTAGCAGCCCGTCGGTCAGCGGCTGGCCGCGCAGCTCCGCGAGCAGCGCTGCGAACGCCCGCGGATCCTCGGGAATGCGCTCGAGGCTGCCCTCCACGGCGATGCCCCGGGCCCCAGGCTGCAGACGCGGCAGGCTCGCGAGCGACAAGATCTCCGCGGGCCGGAGCACGTCGAGCTCCGCGAGCTCGCGCTGCAGCTCCCGCAAGTAGCGGAAACCGCTGGGCGTGGCGAGTGAGTCCTGTTCGGGACGCGTAGAAACCAGCAACCACACCGTTCGAGGATCGAGAAAGCGGCTGGCATCTCGCGCACTGTGCTCGATCGCGGGGTCGCCTTCCGGCCGCAGCGCGTCCCCGCCGACTCGAAGCTCCAGTCGCAGCATACCCACGGCCAGCACGACGGTGATCGAGCCGGTCAACAGCAAGATCGTTCGCGGCCGATCCAGCGCGAGGCGCAGCAACCGATTCATCGCAAGGGAAGCTCAGTCCGGCAGATGCGGAACCCCATCCTCTCCTCGGCCACCTTGCGGAGGCGCAGAACCGCCGAGAGCTGGTTGGATCTTCGCAAGTGCCATTTTGCCCCGCCCAGCATATTCCGGTTGGGCTGAGGAGTACAGGAGAAACTGTCCCATGATTCTCGACCTGCCCTCAGGGGCGGTCGGAGAACCCACGCGCTCGGCCCAGCATCATTCTGCCTGGTAGACGACCCGTCCCTTGAAAATGGTCTTCTGCACGCTGGTGTCGTGAATCGCGGTCGGTTTGATTTCAAACAGATCGTGGTTGAGGATGATCATGTCGGCGAACTTGCCGGGCTCGATGGAACCCGTTACTGCGTCGAGTCGAAGCGACCATGCGGCGTTGATGGTGTGCGCGATGATGGTCTCTTCCAGGGTCAACGCATGTTGCGGCCCCATCTTCTCGACATCCGGCTTGCCGGGGAATCCCCGCGTGATGGTGGCTTCCATGCCGAACCACGGCCACAGCACAGCGGCGGGGGCATCGCTGTGATTGTACAGACGAATTCCGGCGTCCCATCGCGCACGATTGTCATACATCCGATCCCAGGTTTCCGGTTTCAGCATGGGCTTGATGCCTTTGATGTTGTAGGCCACCGGGGCGTTCAGCGGCGGCCAGATCGAGCAGGCGACATCGAGATCGACGATGCGCTGAAAATCATCGGCATGGATCAGGCTGGCGTGATCGATGTGATGTCGCAGTCGATTGTTGCCGTTCTTCGCGATGGTATTCTCGTAGCCGTCCAAGGTGGCGCGTACGCTTCCGTCACCAATGGCATGCACTTTGATCTGGAAGCCCGCTTCATCCAATTGGGCCACATAGTTCGCGAACGTCTCCGCGTCGATGATCGGCCTCGCGCTGTTCTTGGGGTCCGCATAGCCGTCAACCAATGCTTCGGATACTGACTCGATGGCGCCGCCCATGCCGATCTTCACGCCCATGTGCCCGGGCAGATCATGGTCGTTCCACCATTGCAACAACGTCTCGACGGGAGTCAGCTCGGCAGTGCCGAGGTTGCCTTTGAGATACAGCACGATGTGCTGATTCAGTCTCCCTTCCAGCTTCAGCTCCTGCCATGCCTGCAGGTCTGGTTCGAAGACATAGCCGTCACCCACGGCGGTGATGCCCTTTGAAAGGGCCTCGTCGTGTAGTTTCAGGTAAGAAATCTTCTTGATTTCAGTGTCGATCGGAGGCATCGCGGCGATGAAGGGGTTCATGGCCGCTTCGTAGGCGACGCCCGCAAGGCCACCGTCCTCGGTCCGGCTGAAGAAGAACTCCGGCGTGTCCTCCATGTCCTGCGTGACACCGGCCGCTTCCATGGCCGGCGTATTGAACCAGACGTTGTGACCGGACTCGTCCTCGATATAGGCGGGCTTGTCCGGGATCAACCGATCCAGGGTTTCACGCGTCAGGGTTTCGCTGGACATCACGGGCGAGGAGAAGCCCTGCGCGACGAACCACTCGCGATCTTTCGGATGGTTCGCGATGCACTCCTCGAGCGCGGCCAGCGTGTCCTGCTCCGTGGGCTCGTGGAACGTCCCCGGTAAGCCACAGAAGGCTCGCCTGGGCATGATCATCGAGTGGTGCATATGGGGGTCGCCGAGGCCGGGCATGGCGAAAGCACCCGCCAGCTCGATCACCTCGGTGCTCTCGCCGGTCACGGTCTCGATGTCAGCGTTCGAGCCGACGACCAGGAACCGGCCGTCCTTGATCGCCACCGCCTCGGCCCAGGGCTGGGCTTCGTTCACCGTGTAGATCCTGCCGTTGGTGTAGACGCTGTCGGCCACCTCGGAACGGGCCTCGACGGTCGCCACCGGGGCGGCCTCCTCCGCGAGCGAGGGCGTTTCGACTTCCGTTGATCCGCACGCAATCAAGAACATCGTAGCCAGTGCGAAACTGAGTCTGATCGACATCGAGCCCTCCTGCGTGACCCATGGTGAAGATAGGAGGCGAGGCTGGACTGCGCATCGAAGCGGACCGTCGAGACAACAAGAAATTGCGCCCGCCCTGTTGCTCCCCGAGTCGGACGGCGACCTCGGCGAGGCCGAGCAGGCCCAGGACCGGAATAATCGCTGACGCGATATGGTACGTTTGCCTCGTATGACGCCCAGGTCGGGAGCCGGATCAGACAGCCAACGGCCCGACCCGCCTGCCGAAGCGCCCGGTCCGGCCGAATCTGGCGAAACGATCGGCTTGTACCTCCTCCTCTTCGCGGGATTCGCGATCCTCTGCTTCGCCCTCTATCGCCCAGCCCTCGAAGGGGACTTTGTTTCCGACGACCTGACCGTACTCCGCGACAATCCATTCATCACCACACTCAGCTTCGAGAACGTCGCCTCGATCTTCGACATCGGTGCCTCCGAGAAGAGCTTCACGGGGAACTACGCACCGATCAACGAGCTGATGATGGCTCTCGAACGCCACTACTTCGGCCCCCGTGTCTTCCCCTACCACGCCGTCAACATCCTGCTCCACGCTCTCAACTCCGTGCTGCTGATTGCATGGCTGCGATCTTCGCGGCTGCCATTGGTGGGCGCACTGCTGGGAGGGCTGATTTTCGTCCTGCACCCCGCCAACGTCGAGGCGGTGGCGTGGATGTCCCAGCTCAAGACCGTTTCGGCACTGACATTCTCGCTGGCCGCGCTTCTGCTCTTCCGCCGGGCTCCCCTCGCCGGCACGCTGTTCTTCTCGGTCGCTCTACTCACGAAAGCGTCGGCCCTCTTCGCGCTCCCGACCGCGGCGGTGTTCACGTGGGCCCGCCGCGGGGAAGTGGGAGGTGGTGCCCGGCACTGGGCGTGGGTGGCTGCGTGGGCCGTGATCTTCGGCCTCTACGCGATTCCGGAGTTCTCCTCCTTTCGGATGTTCGGCGAGTCCGAGGCGCGATCGTATCCCGATGCTGCGGTTCACCTGAGGTCAATCGCCGGATACGGCAGCCGTTACCTCGTCATGGCCACCACATCCTACGGCCTCTCCGCGTTCCACGAGCCGGAAGCGGCCCACTCCATCCTCGATCCCTGGTGGCTCGCGGCACTGCCGGCTGCTGGCCTCTTCGTCTGGCGACTAACCGTGGTATCGCTTCGACGTAGTGAGGAAGCCGCGTACTGGGTGGCCGCGGCAGCGTCATTCGCGCCGATCTCCCAGATCTTTCCATTCATCTACCCGATGGGCGACCGTTACCTCTACTTTGTCCTCCCGGGCCTGATCGGCGGGTCGCTCTTTCTGGCATCTGATGCACGCACGCGTCTCGCATCCATGCGGGCGACCGGAAGTGCGTCCCTTCCTTCGCCCGCCACGACCTCACGCGTCGCGATCGCGTGCGTGCTGGCTCTGTCGGTGTTCTTCGGGACTCGCAGCGTCGAGCGCGCCGGAGTGTGGCGAAACGAAACTCGCTTGTTCCTCGACGCTGAACGACACTACCCGGACGGCGGACCGGCCAATCTCCTGCGAGCACGCCGCGCGGCGCAGATGGGCGATGTAGCCGGCGCGATCGAAGCGCTGCAAGGAGCCGAAGCGGCGGGCTTGACCGATTTCATGATCCTCCCGAACGACCCCGCGCTGGCCCCCATCATCGGGACGAAGGAATTCTACGATTTCGTTCGCGGAATGGCGGCGCGCTGGATCGAACGTTCACGGCATTGGGGGTCCATGAACCAGGCCGAGTACCACATGCTGGCACATGCCCACATCATCCGTGACGAGACGGTGGAAGCCGAGGCCGCCCTCGAGAAGGCGATTGCCGCCGGCGGACCGCAGGAGGAAGTGCTGCGGTCCGAACTGACCGAGCTGCGCTTCTGAACGCGGACGCCCGCTTCGCTCTTCCCAGATTCTACCGTCACGTGGCGAGCTTACGGGTTCAGCGGGTCGCAGGGTCCGCCATCGGGTTGATCGCTGACCTCCACGCCATCACAGATACCGGTGCAGAAGTTCACGACCTGGCCGCCGGGCTGCAAGAACTCTTCCACCTGGTCGAGCGACGCCGGGATCGAAATCCGCGGTCCACCGTGCGGGTCGCAGGTCGACGACGGAATCGTATTCGCGAGCGGCGGGATGTGGGGCAGGTGAAGCGGGTCGAAGAGATCGAACGAACCGGTGTCGTAGATCACCATCGCGGAGTCCTGCGCACCCAGCGTATCCGGAATCCCCACCAGCCCCTGTTGCACCGAGCCCTCGTGGTTCGAGATGCCGAGGCTGCGAACCATGATCTCGGTCGCCTGGTTGGAAACCTGTTTGTCGAGCCACGCCACCGTGACCATCAGGTTCTTGTCCGTGCTGGCAATCTCGGGCGCGAGTTGATGGAGATAACCGATTGGTTCGGAGCTGGCCCACAATTCGTGAATCAGCCCCAGCCCGAGGATCTTGTCCATCGGGTCGGACAACCCGATCGAGTTGAGCAAGGTGTCGAATGTGGCGAATTGTGTCGAGCGCTGCAGCAGAATGCCGAAATTCGCCGCCGGGACATCGACGTTGAAGCGCTCCGTGTCTTCGGTCAGCGCCGCGTACCAGGTCCCCATGATGCCTCCGAGGCTCACGCCGAAGTAGAACATCTCGACGTCGACGCTCGGCGAGCCGGGGAATACCCCGACGGCGAGCGGATCGGGGCCCGCCAGCGTGCAGTCGAGCGGGAGTGGCGACCGGATTTCGAAGCACGGGTGGGTGTTGAACAGGCCGTGTTTCATCATGCGCGACAAGGTGAGAGTGTTGATCTGGCCCTGTTTCAGGCGTGCGGCGAAGGCCGGGAAGTTGTTCAGGTGGCTCGAACCGACACCGATGATCGACCCCCCCACCCACGGCAGATCATCCGACGACATGCCGCGAAAATTCGTCGCGCCGGCGATGTAGCTGCCATCCAGGAAATCGCCGAAGCCGGTCACCATGTCCTGGCCGACGCCGAACAGACCGTGCCCGAGCAGCATCGAATGCGCGGTCGGCGGCACCGGGAGCAACGCCGAACACGGCAACGAGATCGTGTAGGGCGGATCGGTGACCCCGTTCTGGTCGGGCATGCCGTCCGAATTCGGATCGTTGAGCGTCCCGAGCGAATTGATGTTCGCCTCCGGGTCGGCGGTGAGAAATAGCGGCACCTCGTAGCTGCCGTCGACGACGCGCCAGACGACCGTTCCGGGAATGCTGCAGTCGTTTTCGACGACACTGTCGACCGTAAACGCCGCGTTGCCGTCGGCGAGCCAGGTGTAGGAGGCGTCGCGCATCGCGAGCATCGCCTGTGTGAGTGCGTCGTCACTTTGTACCGTGAAATCGAATGCCAACAACAAGTCGTCACGAACCACCCCGGCGCTGGCCAGCTGCGGGAAGATGTTCGCCTCGTAGTGCGCCCGGCGGTCTTCGATCTGGTCGAACGTCGTCGGTCGAACGTCGCGCAGCGCGGCGAAGGTCGCTTCGGCGACGACCGGGGACCCGCCCACCTGTACGAGGTCGCGCATCGCCACGATGTAGCGCTTGCCCGGCGTCAGCGTCCTGGCCGGGCGCATCACCACGGACTGCCGCGCCGGGTTGCCCGCCGCCCTGGCGTCGACTTCGAGAAAGTGCAGGATCTGTTCACCCGTGTCGGCGTCGATCAACAGCGACGGACTGGTGCTCTGAATCGAAGTGTCGTCGTGGGTTCGGATCCCGACATAGGGCTTCGAAATCGGCGCACCGACGTCGATTAGCCGCGACGCACCGGTGGCAGCGAGGTCGACGCCCGCGCCTTCGAAGTGCATCAGGATCTGTGAACCGGGGCTGAAGCCGTCGAGCTCGTTGTATGGCGCCGGGTCGAGGGCGGGGCCCGTCACGGACGGAAGCGCCGAAGCCGAAATCGCGGCGCGTAGCGGGTTGAAACCGGCCGGACGCGTCAGGTCGGGTTCGAGAAAGCGATCGGACGGGTAGGGGAGCATGCAGGCGGCGGCGTTCAGGACTTCGCAATTGACCGCGTTGGGAACGTAGAGAACCTCGAAGGCCCGAGCCGCTGCCTGGGTGGTTCCATTCTGGGTTTCGACACTGGCGTAGATGTGGTGGATCCCGCTGCCGAGCGCGAAGATCTGCCCCGTGACGTTGCGGCCGTTCAGCGTCATCGATGACGTCACGTTATTCATAATGGAGCCGTTGTCGTAGACCACAGCCAGCGTCGCGGGGACGGCGGACAACGGAAGCTCGATGTCGACATCGATCAGCCCCGTCTGGTGGAGCACGTCCTCGGCCGGTGTGATCACGTTGACGACTGCACAGCCGTTGAAGCCCGACGACAACAGCGCGGATACGATCAACGCGAGTAGTAAGCTGCGATTCCGATTCATTGCACCGTCTCCCGGTAAAACCAACAAATTCAAATAGTTGCAGGTTTCGATCGATGTGCTCTGCACACTCGCCAGCCACCCGTGCTGCCATTATGACTATTTTCTCCTCCCAATTGCAGAAAAAGTCATTGGGCTCGACCGGTCGACACGACATGCTCGTTGAGCAATTCTGCTGGGGAACGGAAGGCCAACGTCTTTCGATGTCGCAGCTCCGCATGGCGGCGATTTCCCTACCCGTCGTAGCTCGACTAGTGCCCCAGGATCTTCGCCACGCGTGCCACGCGTTCTCCGTGCCGTGTTTCTTCCCGGCCGTTCTGGCGGAGCAGTTCGGCGATTTCCGGATTGGGTTCGTGGTCGGCCCATTTCTGATAGCCCGCATCGCCGTTGGTTTCGCCGGCGACGAAGCCCGCCAGCAGTTCGGGTGTGAGTTCGGTGAACGGAGGAGGCTCCGCATACGGATTCTCGTCGAGCGACGGCAGCTCGAACGGCTCGCCGGTCGAGATTTCGATTGCGCGTTTCAACCGCTGCGCGTGTGCGATCTCTTCGCGGCCGTTCGTCAACAGCAGTTCGGTCGCCTCTCCTTCGGGCGCCAGGGATGCCAGCTTCTGGTACAGCGGTTCGCCAGATGTCTCCAGCAGAACCAGCAACTTCATTTCGTCGAGGCCGAGCCGGTCCTTGGTGTCGAGGTGCGCGAGGGCTGCCATGAAGTCGGCGGGCATTGCGTCGGGCAGGTTGTTGGCCATGCGTTGGCTCCTCGTCGGTTGCGACCCGTGTTCGATCATATACGAGCTCCGAGACCCAGAGCCGACTCTTGCAGCAAGAGTCACGACCTGGCCCAAACCGGCGGGTGAAGCTTCGGGTGACGCTGACGGCGAGGAACGGTCGGAGTCCAGAAGCGTGAACGAGCCCGGGCGGCCTGCCTGCTCGAGGCGAATAGTGGTGAATTCACCGCATCCAGGCCTCAGTCTCAAGTCCCCGTTTTCGGATTCCGATCAGCAATCGGGGGGTACCGTGAAGTCCGCGATCCTGTTGCTGTTGCCGTTACTGTTGTCTTCCGGGTGCTCCGAGCGGGTGCCCGAGTCCCTCCCCGCGGAGCTCCTCCAGGTCTGGCGTACATCGGCACCGGGATACCGCGATCGCCATTTCGAACTGCGCGACGGCTGGTTGTTGTTCGGCACCGGCCGCTTCTCCAGTTCGATGCATGAGATCGAGAAAGTCACGTCGGACCCGATGGATCGCGGCACTCGCTACACGATCGCGTACCGGGCGGACGACGGCTCCAGCTACACCCTCGAAATCTTCTACCTGCCTGGCAATCCCGCCAGGCTTCGCGTGGGCCAGCAGCACGACTCTTGGGTTCCCGAGAAGCACGCGCTCTGGCTGAAGGAGGCCGCATCCGGATGAGGTCGAATCGATCCCTCAATACCTTCCGTCTCCACCTGGCCCTGACTGCCGCGGGGGTGACGGCTGGCTTCGCCCTCGTGGTCGGCGCCGCCCTGTTCGTCCCTCTATTCGCCCAGCTCAAACGGGGGGATCTCGATCCGGCGGCGATGGCGGGTATCGCCGACTACCTGCTCCAGCTTCACGCCAGCTACTGGCCGGTGGTCGCGGGAACCGTCGTAGCCTCCGTCGTGAGCGGCATGTTGCTGTTTCGTCGCATGACCGCTCCGCTGGTGCGCTTCGTCCGCGTCTACGACAGTCTGGCCAACGGAGAGATCCCGAAGCCCTTTCAGCTTCGGCGCACGGATTATCTGCGGCCCGAAGCCGAGGCACTGAACGCCATGATCGTGGCGCTGGCCGCACGTGCCGAGCGCGAGGCATCGGATCTCTTTCGGCTCGACGAGTCGTTGAGTGACCTCGAGAGCGTGGAACTCGAGCCGAAGCCGGAAGCCGCGCTCGCAGAGGCCCGCGCCGCCGCCGGCAGCCTGCGCGAGCGCGCGGCGCGAACCGTCTGAGCGAAGAATGCCTCCCACCCGTGACAGAAGGCGAGCCGCGGCGGGCTTCACACTGGTGGAGCTCGCGATCGTGATCGCGATCATCGGTCTGCTTGGCTCTGTCGCGGGCAGCTCCTATTTTCAGTATGTCGAACGGGCGCGGGTGGTGCGCTCGGTTGCTGAAATCGACAGCATCGCCAGTCTGATCGAGGGTCTGGCCGTCGACGATGACTTCGTGCTGCCTGACTCCCTCGCCGACGTCGGCGAGGGCGGCACGCTGGACCCATGGGGGAACCCCTATCGCTACCTGAAGATCGAGGGGGGACTGCCACCGGGAATCGCGTCGTTGAACGACGGACTCCCCGACGTCGCGGCACCACCCGAGGGCTCGCCCGGCGGCGGGGGGCCGCCCGTGATGGCGAACGCTCGCAAGGACCGCTTCCTGGTTCCCATCAACAGCGACTTCGACCTGTACAGCATGGGGGCCGACGGCAAATCGAAAGCCCCGCTCCAGAATCCCGACAGTCGGGACGACATCATCCGCGCCGGCGACGGCGCCTACATCGGTCTCGCCGAGCGCTACTGAGCGGTCATGCGGATCGGATCTCTCGAACTCGATCGCAGTTTCCTCGAAAGTCGGGTGGCGCGCCGGATCTTCGCCGTCGTGGCGAGCTGTGCCTTGCTGCCGGTGGCGGTGTTCGCGCTCTTCTCGTACCAGCAGGTTCGCAACCAGCTGGAGGACGACGCGGCCCTGGCGCTCCAGCGCGAGAGCAAGGCCGCGGGCATGGCGATCGTCGAGCGACTGCTGCTGGCTGAAGACGCGCTGCGCCTGGTCATCGCAGACCGCGTCTCAGGCGGCGGGCTGGTTTCGGAGTCCGCTGTGCGCGCTCTCTCGTCGGTGCGCGCGGTCCCAGGTGGAGATTCCCGCCTCGCGAATCTCTCGCGGCGCGAGCGTGCCCATCTCGCGCAGGGCGGCTCGCTGATCGTGCTGGAAAGCGGTGAAGCGGGCGGCCCGACTCTTCTCATGCTGCGGCTCCGATCCTCGCCCGAGGCGAGCGGGGGGGCCTGGCTGGCAACCCTCGAACCGGAGTTCGTCTTCACCGGCCAGCGCCGAATGGGCTTCGACCGCTATTGGGTCAGCGACCGGACGGGATATCCCGTCTATTGGGCACCGGCAGACGCGTTTCCGGGGCGCACGCGGCCGCGTCGGGAGCGCTTGGAGCCGAAGCTCGCCGAGACAGTCGAGTTCGACGGAGAGAAGTGGCTCTCCAGCAGCTGGAGCATGTTCCTGGCTGCCGCCTTCGGTGCTCCGGCCTGGACCGTTGGCGTGGCCCGCCCGTTGTCGGAGATCCATCGGCCGCTGCATCAGTTCGAAGTGATCTTCCCCTGGGTGACGGGTATCACCCTCTTGGGGGCTCTCGGCCTCACGCTGTTCCAGGTGCGCCGAAGCCTGATTCCGATCGCGGCATTGACGGAAGGGACGCGCCGGCTCGCCGCAGGGGATCTCCAGGCACGCGTCAAGATCGAGAGCCATGACGAGTTCGGCGACCTGTCGCGGGCGTTCAACGAGATGGCGCGGGTGATCGGCTCGCAGGTCGACGTACTCGCCACCGTGAATCGGATCGGCGCCTCACTTTCGGCCGAATTCGACGAGCACCAGCTGCTGACCTTGATCTTGCTGGGCTCCATGCAGGTAACGCGAGCCGAGGCCGGTGTGCTCTTCGAGTTGAGTGACGAGGGGGACCTCGAGCTGTCAGCCGTGCGCCTGGGGGAGGGCATCGCCTTCACCGACGAACCAATCAACGCTGTGCTGCCGCGGCTTCCCGCGAGACGCTGCGTCGAGCGCGGAGCGGTCGTGCGCGTCGATGACCTGCAGCGAGTCGACGAGGACGAGCATCGCGAATGGGCGGCGCTCGAGCAGACCCTCGGTACTGCAGTGCGCGCCTACGTCGCGGTACCGCTCCAGGCGGAGAACGGCCGGACCATCGGGGTCCTGCTGCTGATGCGTCACCGCGACGAGAGCTTTTCCGACGAGGCATGCTCCCTCGCGGTCTCCCTGGCATCGCAGGCCGCCGTGTCGATCCGGAAGAACGCATTGATGGAGAGCTTCCGTTCGCTCTTCGAGGGTCTGATCCAGCTCACCGCCAAGGCGATCGACGAGAAGTCCCCCTACACCGGGGATCACTGCCGGAAGGTGCCGATCCTCACCGAGATGATCGCGGATGCCGTGTGCACCACCGAGGTCGGTCCCCTGAAGGACTTCACGATGAACCAAGAGGAACGCTACGAGCTGCGCATCGCGGCACTTCTGCACGACTGCGGCAAGGTGGTCACTCCGGTCAACGTGATGGACAAGGCGACGAAGCTCGAGAGCATTTTCGACCGCATCGAGCTGGTCGGGACCCGTTTCGAAATCCTGAGACGGGATGCCGCCGTTCGCGCGCTCGCACGGCGACTGGGCGAGGCCGAAGCCGACTCGATCCTCGAAACCGATACCCTTCTCGCTCGCGAACTCGAGTCGATCGACGCGGATATGGCCTTCTTGCGCGTATGCAACGTCGGTTCGGAGCACATGCCCGAATCGGACCGGGAACGCGTGAGAGAAATCGCGCGCCGCCATCGCTGGCTGCCGGCCGACACCGAGGGCTGCGACATCCTGGACGCAGAAGAAGTCATGAACCTGACCATCGCCAAGGGCACGCTGAACGATGATGAGCGCGAGGTCATCAATCAGCACGTCGTCACCACGATCAGCCTGCTGGAAGAGCTGCCGTTCCCGAACAACATGCGCAACGTCCCCGCCATCGCAGGAGCGCACCACGAGCACGTGGACGGAAGCGGATACCCTCGCGAACTCCGGGGAGAACAGCTCTGCGTGCAGGCCCGAATGCTGGGCCTCGCAGACGTCTTCGAGGCGCTTACGGCCAAAGACCGACCGTACAAGCCGGGGCGCACTCTCAGCGAGACGCTGGAAATCCTGGCTGCCATGTGCCGTGACGACCATCTGGACGCCGATCTGTTCGACGTGCTCGTGCGGGAGAAGATCCACATCCGATACGCCGCGAAATACCTCAGTCCGGAGCAGATCGATTCGCCTCACCGCGAGGTTCTCGAGCAGATGACGAGCCCCTGGGAGAGCTCCTGATCTGAGTCGACCAGCGCGATCCAAGCCGCCTTGTCAGCACTGCTCCTTCAGCGTGGCATCAGGCGATACGGATTATTGGCGGAGCAGGGCGAGGTTTCTTCGGCTTTGCCGTGTGGAAACTTCTTTTAGATATCCAATCCTGTGAAGTAGTTATCGGTTCGGACCGGCCGAATGTCCGGACATTGCCCAGGGGCTACAATCTTCGCCCCGGGCTGCGCGTCGAAGCAGGTGGACGTGCTTGATTACATATATGCAATTGGAGCAAAGTGATCGTGGGCGAGTATACCAGCAACCTCGGCGAAATTGATGCCGGCAGCATCCAGCTCGTTGGAGGGAAGGGGGCGAATCTCGGT
>JAFDEI010000214.1 GCA_019310425.1 Deltaproteobacteria bacterium
AACTCGATGATCGAGGCATTCTGGCGATCTCTGAAGCACTCGTGGATCTACCTTCACAACCTGGACAACTTTACGGGTCTCGGTCGTCTGATCGAATTCTATATCAAGGCCCACAATGAAGTCATGCCGCACGCGGCGTTTGATGGCCAGACACCGAACGAGATGTACTTCGGGACTGGTTGTGCAGTTCCTGCTGAGCTTGCCGCCGCCCGTAAAGCTGCTCGCGAAGAGCGAATGAAGACGAATCGGTCAGCGGGATGCGGCGTATGTATCCCGGACCCCCATTCGGAGGCGTTGCTATTGCAGCGGCCACGATCCAGAATGTCCTGAGACGCAGCTGTGTCTGCCTCCAGACATGGAACTCTGCTCAAAACCGGACATTTCTAAATTGGAGAAACCGGACATCTCTAAATGGGCACTACATCGTATTGTCCGATAGTACGCATTATGTCAATTCGAGGCCCGCGGCGGGACCAATGCGGCGGAGGGCGCGGCGATCGTGGCCGAAGAGCTGGCCAAGCGGCCCTACAGCGAATGGGTCGAGCGTTTTCAGACATTGGAAGGGCAGTGGGCGCCGGTCCAGACGCTCCTGGAGGCGGCGCACGATCACCAGCTTCGAGCCAACGGGTTCGTCGCCAAGATCACGGATGCCGACGGCAAGGAGCGAGAGATCATCCTCAACCCCGTTCAGTTCGACGAGACGCCGCCGAAGATCGACCGGGGTCCTCTGTTCGCCGAGCACACGGACGAGATCCTGCGCGAGCTCGGGCTGAACGAGGAGGAGGTGATCCAGCTCAAGGTCGACGGCGTCGTCACCTGATCCGGATCGCGGGCGCCGACGTTCCGTCGCCGGGTCGCGCCGCGCGAGCGGACGGCTAGCCGGGCTCGCTCCCGGGCTCCGGCCCGGCGAGGCCGGTGAACTTGGCGGTGCGCTTCTCGAAGAACGCACGGCCTCCCTCGGCGATGTCGTGGGGCGCCAGGGCGGAGTTCGTCTTCTGCGCGGCCCACTGGGTCGGCAGGTGATCCAGGTAGCTCTTGTCCAGCGCGTCGTACACGACGTTCCGGGTGAGCTGCAACGCGACGGGCGGGCCGGCGGCGATCTTCTCCGCCATCTCCATGGTCCGCTCGAGCAGCTGATCGTGAGGCACGACATAGCTCACGAGACCGATGCGCTCGGCCTCGGCCGCGTCGAGCATGTCGGCAGTCAGCAGCATCTCGAGTGCCTTCGAGAGACCCACCGCGCGGGGGAGCAGCCAGCCGTTGCCGTCGAGCACCGACCGGCCGATCTTCGCGAAGATCGCCGAGAAGCGCGCCTTCTCGGAGGCGATGCGCACGTCGCAGGCGAGTGCGAGCGAGAGGCCGCCCCCCGCCGCGACGCCGTTCACCGCCGCCAGCAGCGGCTTCGAGACGGCGAGCAGTCGCGACACCCAGTGGTCGGGCGGGTACTGCTGCACGGTGGTCCGGGCTTCAGCGCCGGCGGGGTTCATCGAGTTGATGTCACCGCCCGCGCAGAATCCATGGCCGGCGCCGGTGATGACCGCCACCCGCACGTCGGGGTCGGCGTCGATCTCACGACCCGCCTCCGCGAGCTCATCCAGCAGACGCGGACTCAGGGCGTTCAGCGCCTTCGGTCGGTCGAGGGTGAGCGTGACGATGTGGTCGCGCTTCTCGTAGATCAGATCTTCGTATGCCAAGGGTGGCTGCCTCGCTCTCGATGTCGAGCCTCGCGCCGCGAAGGTAGCAGGCCTCGTTTGCCCAGCGACGGGCCGGCGTCGATGCGGGGAGGCGCGGGGGCAGGGCCCGGCCTTCCTGGCCATGCCCATGTTCTGGGTCGGCGAGCGCAGAGCCGCCGGACGCGACGCCGTCAGACGAGGTGGAAGAGCTTCGCCGCGTTGCCCCACAGGACCTTGTCCTTCTCCTCGTCCGTCAGGCCCTCGACGGAGCGCTCGATGTACTTCCAGGTGTTCGGCCAGGTGCCGGTGGGGTGCGGGAAGTCGGAGCCGAACATCACGTTGTCGAGGCCGATGTGCTCGCGCATCATCTTGATCCCTGCGGACTCGAACCAGAAGTTCACGTAGCACTGACGCTTGAAGAGCTCGCTGGGCGGGACGTCGAACCCGTCGGCCCGGCAGTTCGCGTGATCCCACTGGTGGTCGGCCACCTCGAGCAGATACGGCACCCAGCCCACGCCACTCTCCGACGAGACGATCTTCAGCTCCGGGAAGCGCTCGAGGAATCCGGCGAAGAGGATCGTCGCCATGACCTGCACGTTCGCCGAGACCGCCTGCACCGAGCGCTCCGCCAAGAAGTACGAGGGCGGGGCCTCGGACGGCTTTCCGCCGGCCAGCCCCATCGAGCCGCCGCTGCCGATGTGGAAGTTGATCGAGAGCCGGGCCTCCTGAGCGAAGGCCCAGAGCGGATCCCAGTGTCGGTCGCTGATCTGCGGGTACCCGAACTGCTGCGGGAACGCGAAGGTGATCCCCGGGACGCCGTGCTTCGCCATCCGCTCGGCCTCGGCCACTGCAGCCTCTGCATCCCACAGCGGAACCTGAGCGAGCGTGATGAAGCGGTTCGGATAGGGCTTGTGGAACTCGTCGAGCTGGAAGTCGTTGTAGGCGCGGATGCACTCCAGGCGGAAGTCCTCGTCGAGGTCCGGCTTGCTGAAGGTGTTCCCCGCGATGCCGCCCACGTTCGCGAAGAAGGTGTGGACGTCGACGCCGTCGCGATCCATCGCCTTCACGCGCTCGGAGGCCACGTACGTGATCTCCGGAACCTCCTCCCAGGTCCTGGCGTTCACGCGGCCCTCGCGGACTCCGTGCACGCTCCCGAGGTAGGGGCCTCCGTGCCGCTGGTCGGGCTTGCCGTCGATGAACCAGCCGTCGCTCTCGTCGTCGAATCGACGGACCTCGGGGATCCGATCGCCCCACTTCGCGCGCGACATGCGCGTCGTCCACAGATCCCGGGGCTCCTGCATGTGGTCGTCGGTCGAGATGAGTCGGTAGCTCACGGTATGCCTCCAGTTGCTCGGGCCCGTCCCGCAGCGGAACGGGCGGGGCATCGATTCGGGTCGCTTCACTCTCCCCCGAGCCCGCGGTGAACGCCGGGGCAAAAACGACTTCGACTATGCTACCTCACCCGAGGTTGGCAGAGCACCCGTTTCTACTCCGTGATCGGGCGGTCCGAGCGATGCGAGCGCGCGGGGCAGGACGCCGCAGTCCTTCCCTACCACGTCGTTCCGGTCACGAAGGACTCGTCGGGCGGAAGAGATCGAACGGGTGCAGGGTTCCCGCTGGCTCGAAGAACTCCGGGTCGCGATTCGCCGCCGCGATCTAGGCGTTGATGTACGGATGGGCACGATCTCGAGGCAGTCCAGCGCTATAGTGGCGTCCCACTGCCGAACCGGGCGGACGAGATCCGCGACGAGGACAACGTGAGCCATCTCGATGCAATCAGCTATGCAGGAAAGCGTGTCGTCGTCACGGGTGCTGCATCCGGAATGGGTGCTGCGACGGTCGACATCCTGACCGAGCTCGGAGCGGAGATCTACGCGCTCGACGTCAAGCCGGTGACGGCCGGGAGCGTGAATTACCTCCCAGGTCGGGCCTCATTCTCGGTTTGACATAACGTCCATACCCGGCGAGGATTCGAGAATGGGGCTTATAATTCCTATCCGCGACGCCATGTTCGCGGCGAAGACCCTCGCAGAGTGGAGGGTCCTGCTCGGTGACATAGAGGGGGTCTGGGCGCCAGTACTCACGCCGGAGGAGACGCTCGCCGACGAACAAGTCCGGGCCAACGACTATCTCCGCCCGATCACTCTCGACAACGGTGAGACTTTCGAGATCGTGCCGAGCCCGATCCAGTTCGACGAAGTTGCTCCCGACCTACGGCGCGCCCCAGACCACGGCGAGCACGGCGACGACATCCTTCGGGAACTTGGCTACACCGACGAACAACTGATCGACTTCAAAATCGCGGGCGCCATCCTGTGACCACCGGCAGGGGCACCGCGCCGATCACCGAGTTCATCCCGCTGGTCGACACCGGCGACGGTGCCCTGTGCTGCACCGTGGCCCCCCACTTGGCGCGACCTGATGGTGGTCTCTACGGGGGGTCGGCCGCGGCGCTCGCGGTGACCGCAGCCGAGCGGGCGACCGGTCGGCGTTGCCTGTCATTGGGGATCCGCTACCTCGCGCCGGCGGCACTCGGCGATGAGATCCGGGTCGTCGTCACCAACTTGTCCGCGGGGCGCTCCGTCAGCCAGGTCGAGGTCAAAGGCACCCATGGCGACCGCCTCATCTTCGCCGCGACCGCTGCGGCCGCCGTCGAGGGCAGTCACGACGACGACGCCCAACTCGTCCCGTTTCCCGACGCTCCCGCACCATCGACGTGTCGCACCTACCGCGAGACGGATCTCGCCTCGGCAGGCAACATGTGGCGTTCGCTCGCGGTGAGAGTCGCTCATCACGACGGCGTCGACGTCAGCGCCCAGCCCCTCCGCCTGTGGGCGCGGATCAACGGCGTCGCGGCCACACCGGCAACGATGGCCTACGTCAGCGACTGGGTTTCGGAGGGATTCTGGCAGGGTGTGCACCGAGCAGGAATGGGCGTGACGATCGATGGCTCGATAACGGTCGCCCAACCCGATCCGACGGAGTGGATCCTCATGGAGATACTGCCCCAGTCATCGTGGGCCGGGTATTGCGCAGGTCAGGTCTTGATGTGGTCAGAGAACGGAGTGTTTCTCGGGACCGCGACGCAGACGGTGAAGCTTCGCCGCTTGTCGACCACCTGATACGACAAACGAACCGAGAGTTGTCGCGCGAGCGGTAGCGGGGAAGTAGACGATGCTTGGATTGACAGACCGGCGGCGGCTCCAGAGATTCTGCCGAAACGAAATCTAGCCCCGAAGGGAGAGGTGCGCGTGCATTCTGGCTCGCAGATCCGTGTGGCGGGATCAGCAGCGAGCCGGGGCAACTGGGGCCTTGAAATCGCCCCAGGTCGGCCTCATTCTCGGTTTGACATAACGTCCATACCCGGCGAGGATTCGAGAATCGGGCTTATAATTCCTATCCGCGATCGACACCACCGCCGCCTACGACGCACTCTCCGAGGACATGAAGCAACGAATCGAAGGGCTCGAGGCGCGCTTCGGTTTCGTTCTCGACATCTGCGACATGCGCTTCGGACGTCCCGAGAACATGAGCCATGGGTCCCTGGGCACGGCGGAGTTCGGCAGCTTTCCCCCGGTCGCCCATCCATTGGTCTGGAAGCATCCCGTGAGTGGTCGGAAGTCGTTGATGGTCGGCCCACTCCACCTGATCGAGATGCTGGGCATGGATCGCGACGAGGGAGACCCTCTGCTCGCAGAACTCGTCGCCCACGCAACGGACGACCGGTTCGCCTACTTCCATGACTGGGAGCTCGACGACATGGTGCTCTGGGACAACTGGCGAACGATGCACATGGCATTTGGAACGCCGCCCGAGTACCACCGGGAGGTTCAGCGCACCTCGATGCGGGGCGAACACGACATGGGCCGCTTGCTCTAGAGAGTCCTGCGAAGTGGACTGCTCAGTCTGCCTCGATCCGGATCGCGTCCTCCGGGCAGTTGCGCTCGGCCTTGCGTGCAGCGGCCTGCTGCTCCGGGGGAACGGTCTCGCAGAGCAGCACCGAGTGACCGCGCTCGTCGTCCGAGAAGACGGCTTCCGCCAGCTCGTAGCAGCGGCCGTGCCCGACGCAGAGGCTCTTGTCGAGATGCACCTTCATCGCCCGACTCCCAGCCTCAGCTCGCCGGCCAGACCAGGGGCAGGTACTGCACCTCGCGGATGCCCGGGCTGTACGACGGGGTCTCACCCGGCTTGACGCGATAGTCCGGAATCCGCTTGTGCCACTCTTCGAGCGCGACCCGCAGCTCCATCCGCGCGAGATGCGAGCCGAGGCAGCGGTGCGCACCGCCGCCGAACGCCAGGTGTCGATTCCGCTCGCGCTCGAAGTCGACATCCTCTGGGTTGACGAACTCCTCTTCGTCGATGTTCGAAGCGCCGAGCGAGAGCGAGACGAGTTCGCCCTCCTTCAGCTCGATGCCGCCGACCGTGATATCTTGTTTCAGCACACGCGGGACGCCGGTCACGGGCGTCTCCCACCGCAGCAGCTCCTCGACGGCACCGTCGAGCAAGGCTTCGTTCTCGACCAGCCGTCGCCTCTGCTCAGGGTTCTCGGCCAGGTAGGCGATGTTGCAGCCAAGCGTGGCCGTCACGGT
>JAFDEI010000215.1 GCA_019310425.1 Deltaproteobacteria bacterium
GTCGAGTTCGACCTCGTCGAATTCAGCATTGTCGGCGGCATGAATCTCGAAAAGATGGACCTCGTCCGCGTCGATGACCTGTTCACGCTCGAGGCACTCCGGACCTATCTCGGCCGCCTGCGAAAGAACGGTGTCTTTTCATACGGCATGTACACGATGCGCTCCGATCTGGTCTCGAAGCTAGTGTCGGCAGAGGGGCCTCCTTCCCAACCGTACATTCCATCGTTGCGAACGCTGACCGGACTCCGGCTCGTGTTCGAGGAAGCTCGGCCGGGTCGCGCGTTCGCCGACCACGTGCTGATCGCCGCACTGCCCGGCCGTGTCGACCCCCGCTACGACCTCGTTCACATCATTGCAAGCCTCGATCCGTTCACTGAAGCCGAGCGCGTTCGATTCCTCGAGCGTTGTCGCGCGCTCGATTTCGCAGTCCTGTATGCGCCTTCACGCGGCGGCACGGCGGCTGATTCGAGCGAAACGCCCGAGTTCGACCTCTACCGTGAGATCGTCGAGACGGACGATCTCGAGTCCCTCGCCGAGTCGCTTCCGATGAGCATCTGGCCGGCGACCGACGACCGCCCCTTCCAGTACGCCCTAGATGCCGGGCGCCTCGGCCGGGCGATCGCGGACGGCCATCTCGCCGTGCTGATCTCCGGCAATCCGCTGATCTCGCTTGCAGTCAGCATCGGGGGCCTCGCGGTCGGGCTGTCCCTCATCCCACTGCTGATCACCAAGCGGCGGAGCAACGGCTCCCAATTGCTGCGGTCGAGCTGGAGCCTGCTGCTGTATTTCGCTTGCATCGGCTTCGCCTACATGGCGGTCGAGATCGCGGCTCTGCTGAAGCTGCATTCCTATCTCGGGAAGCCGATCTACGGCCTCAGCGTCGGTCTGTGCGCGTTCCTGTTGTCGAGTGGGCTCGGCAGCGGATTCACGGCCCGCTTCAACACGGAACGTCTCGAGCGCACGCTGCACCTAGTTGTCGCTGCGCTGATCGTCATCGGCGTCGCGTTCATCGCCGGTTCCGGACCTCTGTTCGGTGCGACGATCGCCGCTCCGCTTCCGGCGCGCATCGCGATCTCCGTCACGGCGATCTTTCCGCTTGCGTTCACGATGGGCATGCTCTTTCCGATCGGCATCAAGCTGATCGCGAAAGAGAGCGAAGACCTGGTGCCGTGGGCGTGGGCGATGAACGGCTGTTTCTCCGTGCTCGGCATCTTCGGCGCCCGGATTATTGCGCTGTTCATGGGCTTCAGCCGTGCGCTGATGCTGGGGCTGGCCGCGTACGCCCTCGTCTCCGCGAGCGTGTCGATTCACTCGCGCATCTCCGCCAAGAAGTGAGTGCTGCTTCAGCGTGCGAGGAGCCGCCGGCTCCGTTCTCGGCTGAGTTCTCGTAGGCTGGTTGCCGCATCGGGGGGAAGGTTTCGAACGAGGTGTGCCGGGTCTGCGAGGTGTTCGGCGAACTCGCGGGCATTGTCGGGAGTCGTGGCGAAGAGATCCCGAGGCACGAAGTACTCCAGGTAGGGGTGGTCGTCGGTATTGATCGGAACCTCGGGCGTGTCGTGAAGGTATGCTCGAAGCTCCTCGGGGCCCATCAGCAGGTGGCTCAAGAGCTCAGCTGGAGAGTGGATGTCGATCGAGGCCAGATCTTCGCGAATCGAGGGGTTGCGAAACTTCTGCTCCAGCAGTCGAAAGTCGATCGAAGACGAATCCGTCTTCGCCACCAGCAGTGCGTGGCTCTCGACGTACCATAGGGTCGCTTCAGGGAACACTTCGACGAAGGTCTTTACCGCAGAGCGAAAGCGCAGCGGCGAGATCTGGTACGTAGGCATCCACTGGCAGACGACACCGCCTTCGGTGAGACGATCGCGAATCGAGCGATAGTATTCTGCAGTGTAGAGGTAGCCGACGCGCGAGATCTTGGGATGGATCGGATCGGCCGTGATCATGTCGTAGCGATTCGAACTCAGCTTCATGAAGAGGCGCCCATCGTCGATTCGCACGTGGACGAGGGGGTTTTCGATGACGTGGCCGTTCGTCTCGCCCAGCTGGCTCTGGGCCTCCAGGATCTCGGGTGACAGCTCGACCACGTCGATTCGTTCGAGGCCCGGATGGCGCGCGGTCGCCTGGAGTGTGATGCCCATTCCCAGACCGACCACGAGAACCGACTTCGGTTCCGCGAGGAACAACAGCGGCAGGTGTCCCTTGAGGACGAAATGGCGCCGCTGGCGGTAGCTGTTGTCGGCTTCGACGTTGCCTCCGATGACGAGGGCGGTTGCTCCCGACGGCGATCGCATCACGTCGATGGTGTTCTGGACACCCTCGGCGTGGTACACCAGCTCCGATCCCTCGAGGTTCTGCTGGTTGAAGTTCAGCGTCACGCGGTAGGGGAGGGCCAGCGAGATCACCACCGGCAGCAGCGTCGCGACCCCGGCCATGCCGACGCGTCGCAGGGGAAGTGCGGGCTCTCCGGTTCCGACTCCCAGTGATGCCAAGGCGGCGCCCACGCCGAAGAAGAGCGTTGCAATGATGGCGAGGCTCGCCGTCGCGCCCAGCGACGGCAGCAGGATCATTCCGGCTGCCAGAGAGCCGAAGATCGCACCGACGGTGTTCGCCGCGTAGAGCCTGCCGGTTCGGCTCCCCACCCGGGCGATGTTCGTCGTGTACAGGCGTAGCGCGACGGGGAAGGTGGCTCCCAGCAGGGTGGCGGGGATTACGAGCAGCAGGAAGGACGCGACGAGAGTCGACACCACCAGCGTCGCCTCACCGCGGTCCAGCAGCGTCGCGACTCCGGTGAGCAGGCGCCCGAAGATGCCGGGAACGGCGTAGATCAGCAGACACAGCGCCCCGACGCTGACGCCGATCGAAAGCTCGAGAGCGGCGAAGAGGCCGACGGGATTCTCGTGCTCGTCCACGCTACGGGCGATCAAGCGGCTGCCCAGGAAGATCCCGAACAGGAAACAGGCCAGCGTCGACGCGAATGAATAGACCGTGGCGCTGAAGCTGATCAACAGGATCCGAGTCCAGACGACCTCGAGGGCGAACGAGCAGAAGCCCGACACGCCGAAGGCGAGCAGGACGACTGCGGCGATTCTCCGCCGTGCCCCGGCTTCCATGTCGGGCAGGGGATCGACGTCGGCTCGTGCGAGGCGCTCCGGGTCGTCAGCCGGGAGGGCGGCGCGCGAACCGATGACGACCGATATGGCGCCGATCACGAGGTTGATCGTTGCGGCGCACCAGGTGGATCGCGTCATACCCAGATAGGGCAGCAACGCGAAGCCGGCCGTCAGCGTTCCGATGAGTGCACCGAAGGTGTTCACCGCGTAGAAGTACGCTGCCAGCTCGCCGACGGCACTCCGGCTGCGGACGAAATGCTTCATGATCAGCGGCAGCGTCATCCCCATCAGCGTGGTGGGTACGAGGAGTGTTCCACTCGCCAAGAGAACGCGCGCCGCCTGATACGTGGCCGTCGCTCCACCGGAGCCCTGCGGATAGGCGGCCTGAAGCAGGGGGTCGAAGCCCGCCAGGATCGTGGAGAAGGGCAGGGCGAACAGTCCGATTCCGAGTTCGGCAACGCCGTACCACAGAAGCGGCCGGCTCGTTTGCTCGGCCAGCCGGCCACCCAGCAGACTCCCCAGCGCGAGACCGCCCATGAAGGTGCTCAGGATGATCGACACGCCGTACATGTCGCTTCCGAAGAAGAGACCGAGCTGTCGCATCCACAAGACCTGGTAGACGAGGCCGGCGGAACCGGACAGGAAGAAGAGGCCCGTGACGAGCGTCAGGGTGCCGCGAGACACGGGCGGGCGAATGCCGTTCGAAGCGGTGCGAATCACTGTCGTTCCTTCGTCCGCCCCGTCAATTGCCCGGTTCCTGCCATCTCAGGTATCCGAGCGCCTGGAGCCGCTCCTTCTCGTCGTCGCTGAGTTCGGGCGCCAGCTGCGGTTCCCGCGCAGATGCCGCGAAGCGCGCGATCTCGGCTTCCAGGGCAGCGACCAACTCCGGTCGTTCTGCGGCGAGATCTTGCGTCTCCGCCGGGTCGTTCGCCAGGTCGTATAGCTCGGCGGGCCCGGTGGGTCCTTGCGTAATGAGTTTGCTCCGACCGGAACGTACCGAGCGCAGTTCTCCAGGACCGGCCTCGGCGAAGACCAGACGCTCGCTGGCGACCGGCTGTGGTTCCTGCCAGAGCGGACGCAGGTCGGCTCCGTCCATTCCGGGCGGTGATGGGATTTCGAGAACCGAAAAGATCGTCGGCGCGATATCGACCAGGGACACCGCCGCTCCGATTCTTCGGCCGGCCGGAATCCCCGCTCCGCCGAGGATGAGCGGGATGTGGAGCATCTCCTGGTAGTGGCTGTTTCCGTGCAACAGACCCCCGTGCTCGAGGAACTCCTCGCCGTGATCGGATGTCACGATCACGAGCGTGTCTTCGAGCCAGCCGTGCTCGCGCAACCATTCGAAGAATCGACCGATTTCGTCATCGAGTTGACGGATTCCGCCGTCGTAGAGCCGAGTGAGTCGGTCGGCGTCGGCTGCGCCGATCGGCACGTCGCCGCGGATGGCCAGCAGGAGTTGGATGGTGCGGCCGGTGAAGCGGCCCGGCTCGGGAGCAAACAGGCGCTCGTAGCGCGGGAGCGACAGGTAGTCGCTGTGGACGTCGAAGTAGTGGACGAAGAGGAAGTTCCGCTCTTCGCGGCGGCCTTCGAGCCGCTCGATGGCTTTGTTGGTGATCCGGTGGGCGGCCCCCTGCCGCGATTGGTCGGACTCGATGACTTCGAAGCTGTCGAATCCCCGCGCGATCCCGAAACGCGGACTCAAGAACAGGGTGTTCACGATCGCAGCGGTCTTGAAACCCCGCTCCGACATCACGGCTGCGAGCACCGGTACCTCGTCGCCGAGTCGGTGCTCTTCGGTCCGGACGCCGTGTCCTCGCGGATACCGACCCGTGAGGAGAGATGCATGAGAGGGAAGGGTCCAGGGCGAGGTGGCGCTGGCATCTTCGAATACGACCCCATCGGAGGCGAAGGCGTCGAGATTCGGCGAAGTGGGTCGATCATGACCGTAGGTGCCGAGGTGGTCGGCGCGAAGCGTGTCGATGGAGATCAAGATGACGTTTCTGACCGGGTGGTGGGCCGGCCCGCAGCAGGCGTTCACGAGCAATGCAAGGAAGGCGAGAACACCCAGCCTGGAGGGTCGCTTCGACGTTGCGGATTCCGAGATATCAGCGTGCCCCATCGCGGGAGAGATTACGCTAGCGGGCGCCGAGTGTCTTTTGTCTCCTCCAATCGGGGTGATGCGCCGCCGATGGTATGATGGTGGCATCAGGGAGGTTCGAGGTCGGCATGGCAGAGAGGATCCGGCGCCGGGCGAGGGCATTGCCTGCTTCGAGGACGAAGTTGCGAATCCAGACGGCAGCGCTCCTGTTCCTCAGCCTGGTGGCATGTGTTGGGATCGCCGAGGTCGTGCTGAGTATTCGCCTCGTTGACGAATACTACGTCTGGCCTCCGAACCTCCGTAGGGTCCTCCATCCCGACCCCTCGATCCTGCACGGAATCACCGGGCCCTCCAGGCTCACGATCAACTCCTTCGGTGTTCGGGGCGGTCCGTTCGCACCGGAACAGCGATATCGCATCCTGGCTGTCGGCGGCAGCACTACCATCTGCAGCTATCTCGACGATACGGAGACGTGGACCGCTGTGGTGGAGCAACGATTGAATGAACGTCTCGGTGCTGGAGCGATCTGGGTCGGCAACGTCGGGCGGCCGGGCCACAAGACGCAGCAGCACATGCTGCAGGTGGACCGTCTGCTGGGTAAACACCGGGAAATCGATGCGATCCTGCTTCTGATCGGCATCAACGACATGACGTCTCGGCTTGCATTGCAGCTTCGGGCCGATGCAGGCGAAGCGCCCCAGCCACCGCCGAGCCCTGCAATTCTCGAGAGGCAGGCCTTCAGTATCTTTCCGGGGTGGGACGAACGATCCACCTGGTACCTCCGAACCGCCATCGGTCGCTGGTGGACGATTCACCTGAAGTCACAGCTCAATGCGAAAGCGGATCCCGAGCAGGACGAACGGGGACTGTTCGCGGCGGCTCTACGCCGAAATCGACAAGAAGCGTCCGAGTTCCGTCGTCAGCTGCCGGATCTCTCCGAGGCGCTCGCTGACTATACCCGGAACGTAAACAAGATCATCGACAGTGCGGACGACGCGGGCGTCCGCGTCGTCTTCCTCACCCAACCCACCATCTGGCGGGGG
>JAFDEI010000216.1 GCA_019310425.1 Deltaproteobacteria bacterium
CGCTCGAAGGACTCGATGAAAGCCGCGATCGCCTTGTCGCTCCGCTTGCACTCCCTGGCGACTTCGTTCCAGTTCATCCCCAGGCTGGCGAAGAAGCGCTCGGGCTTGCGGGCGGTGAGCGAGTGATCGCTCAGGATCCAAGGCATGAAGTGGATTCCCGCCTCGAGAGCATCGATTCGTTGCGGATAGAACATATCCGACCCCCTTTGTGGTCCGGGGCCCTTCGATCCCCGAGACATAGCCCGCGCAACCGCCCGCTACTCCCACGAGTGTACTCCCGTGCAATCGATTTCATACCAAGAATCGAACCGGCTCGAGCTGCGCTGATAGCACGCGAGCATGGCGCCCGCCGCCTGGCCCGGGAAGGCCCGTTCGAATCGGCTCGATGAGATCGCTGCGCATGTGGCGTTTAACCACTTGTCGGGGCCAAACGCCACATGCGACTCGAGCAGTCCGTTGAAATTCGCTCCATCGCGACCTTGCAGCAATTCGAAAAAACGATCCAAGCGTGGGTCTTTACGGGGTTCCTGTAGCGTCAGATCCGATCGATGCAACGTGGCGATTGTCTGGCATGGGAATTGCGACAGACAGGAGAAACGCTGCCAATAGAGCAGCGAACGGCAGTTCATTCTGGCCACGAACGGCGACTGCGACAGTGATCGCTCTCAATTCGGATTGGTGGGGGAGGAAGGGTCGTGAAGCGATCGCTGGACAGGGTGGTGTGTCCGGACGGGGATACAGCCTATTTCGAGTGCAGTGATTCCGTCCGTCGTGGGCGAGGTGGGAGGTGAGCGTGCCGTGTTAGCCAGAGGATCCAAGCCGAGAAACGCTCCGCCGCGCAGGCGGCGGCCGCGCTGGATCGCCGTGGGGATCGTGCTGCTCGCTACCCCGCTGCTCGGATCCGGAAAGTGGGCCCGCCCAGAGAACGACGACCTGCATTATCCGAGCCGCCCGCTCGGTCCCGACGCGGAGGCGACGCTGTTGCCCCCGCCGCCCATCGACGACGAGTACTTCCCGTGCGGCGATTGCCACGAGGGCGAACCCGCGGATCCCGAGCGGCGCGAACTCGACGAGCACGACTACATCGAGTTGAAGCACGGCGATCTCTGGTGTCTCGATTGCCACGACACCATGGAGCGCGACCTGCTGCATCTCTCGGACGCGTCGCCGGTCAAGATGGAAGAGTCGTGGCGCCTGTGTACGCGCTGCCACGCAAAGAAGATTCCCGACTGGCGGGCTGGTGTGCACGGCAAACGCACCGGCAACTGGCGCGGGGCCAAGGAATACAGGACCTGCGTCGTCTGCCACGATCCACATTCCCCCCTCTTCAAGCCGCTACAGCCGAAGCCGCCGCCGATACCGGCCGCACCGTTCAACCCATCCGCGGGAGCAGCGTCTGAGGAGGTCAGTCATGAAGGGCTCTGAGCAGAAGAAGAACACCGAGGTGACGCAAACGAAGAAACAAGCGAAAATGCAGGACTCCCGCTCGGTGTCACGTCGGAACTTCATGAAGGCCGCGGGTGTCGGTGCAGGTGCTCTGATTGGCCTGCCTCGAGACGCGGACGCCTTCGATCTCGAAGAGTACTTCCAGGACCACTTCACCGAGCTTTCGCCGGAGGAGATCGAGCGCACCATCGAGCGCTTGGAGCGGAAGTACTCGAAGAAGTACGGCAAGGCCGTGACGGTGGACACCACAGGCCCCAATGACGACGTGCTGTTCGGTTACGGCCTGGACATCAGTCGCTGCATCGGCTGCCGACGCTGCGTCTATGGCTGTGTGGAAGAAAACAATCAGTCGCGTGACCCGCAGATCCACTGGATCCGTGTGCTCGAGTTCGATAACGACGAGGTGATCCGCAACATCAACTTCGACGAGGGCGACCCCTTCTACGACCACGAAGAAGCACCTGCACCGGGCAAGTCCTATCTGCCCATCGCCTGTCAGCAGTGCGAGAACCCGGAGTGCGTGAAGGCCTGCCCGACGACGGCCACGTGGCAGGAGCCGGACGGCATCGTGGTGATCGACTACGACTGGTGCATCGGCTGCCGCTACTGCATCGCGGCCTGTCCCTACGGAGCCCGGCACTTCAACTGGACTGAGCCCGAGATTCCCGCGGACGAGATGAACCCGAACACGCACTACCTGGGCAATCGGCCGCGGCCGCACGGCGTGGTGGAGAAGTGCACCTGGTGCATTCAGCGCACGCGGCACGGAAGATATCCGGCCTGTGTGGAGGCCTGTCCGGTGGGCGCACGCAAGTTCGGCAACCTGCTCGATCCGGACAGCGAGATCCGATACCTGATGGAGCACAAGCGAACCTTCGTCCTCAAGGCGGAGATCGATACGAAGCCGAAGTTCTTTTATTTCTACGGTTGAGATCCTCGGGACTGCCCACCGAGCCCAGGGAACGATCGATACGCAACTCGAAACGTGAGGCAAAAAAGATGAAGAGCGTCATGGCGTTCACGTTCTATGCCGTGAGGAAGATGTTGCTCGGCGGATCCGCCTACTACCTGTGGCTGGCATGTCTCGGTGTACTGATCGCGGTTGGCATCAGCGGGTATCACGAGCAGTTCGTCCATGGGCACATCGTCACGAACATGCGCGACCCCGTGCCGTGGGGCATCTTCATCGGGACCTACGCCTTCCTGGTCGGCGTGGCGGCGGCCGCGATGGCGCTCGCGGTGCCCGGATACGTCTACCACTGGAAGCCGATCAAGGACATCGTGGTACTGGGTGAGATCATCGCCATCAGCGCCGTCATCATGTGCATCCTCTTCGTGATGGCGGATCTGGGGCATCCGGAGCGCTTCTGGCACCTGCTTCCGATCGTGGGCAAGCCCAACCTGCCGTCTTCGATGATCGGGATGAACGTGATGATCCTGAATGGATACCTCGTCCTGAACATCGTGATCGTGTCCTACTTCCTCTACTGCTCCTACGTGGACCGTCCCTACAACAAGGTGCTGTTCATGACACTGATGCTGCTCTCGATTCCGGCGGCGATCAGCATCCATACGACGACCGCTTTCATCTTCAACGTCCTGCCCGCCAGGCCCTACTGGAACTCTGCCATCCTGGTGCCGCGCTTCATCGCGACGGCGCTATGCGCGGGCCCGGCCCTCATGGTGCTGGCCTTCCAGATCCTGCGGAAGGTCGCGAAGATCAACATCGAGGACGAGGCCCTGAACAAGATCGTGGAGATGATGGTCATCGTCCTTTTCGTGAACCTCCTGCTCTTCTTCGCCGAGGTGGTGACCGAGTTCCGCTCGGCCACCGCGCACACGATTCACATGCAGTACTACTTCACCGGCATCGGAGGGCATGTCGGGCTGGTGACCTGGGCCTGGTCGGGTGCCGCCTGCAACATCACCGCCTTCTTCCTGCTGCTGATACCGAAGACGCGGAAGAATCGAATCATCATGAATCTCTCCTGCGCTCTCGTCTTCGTCGGTGTCTTCATCGAGAAGGGAATCGGGCTGGTGCTCCCCGGCTTCACGCCGGGAACGCTGGGCGAGCTCTACGAGTACAGCCCCTCGAGAGTTGAGGTGATGATCGCGATCGGCATCGTCGGTGTCGGAATGCTGGTATTCACACTGCTCAGCAGGGTGGCCATCCCGCTCACCTTCAGCGAGCCGCTGGATGACAATGGCGGCATCACGGCGACTCGCGGTGAGCCGGATTCCTATCGACCGGATCCGATGGGTATCTAGGACTCCGCTCGCAGGGGCGTTGCGCGGGACGGTCGTTCACACATCGGACGGAGGATGGAATGGACTCTCAATGGCGAATCAGTCGGGATTCGCAGCGGGGGGCCCGGCCTCGGAAGGCGGTCGCCTCGGCTCTGCCGGCGTTGTTCGCGGTCCTTCTCTGCGCCGCGCCGTGGGGGAGTGCGTCAGCGGAGGCAGAGGAGAGCGATTCCTGCGTCGAGTGCCACAGCGACTCCGATTTGATGGTCACGAACAAGAAGCTCTACGACTACTTCCTGCGCTGGGGAGACTCGATCCACATGCAAGAGGGGGTGAGCTGCCACGACTGCCACGGCGGAAGCCCCGGGATCTCCGACAAGAAGGGCGCGCACGACGGCAGCCTCGGCGGCGACGAGGCAACGAGCGCGGTGAACTTCCGCAACATCCCCGATACCTGCGGTGAATGCCACGACGACATCTTCGAGGGCTTTCGGAAGAGCGAGCACTTCGAGCAGGTCTCGAGCGAAGAGAACGAGGAACAGCAGGCGCCGACCTGCGTCACCTGCCACGGCGCGATCAATGTAGCGGCGCCAGACGTGACGACCGTCGAAGAAATCTGTCAGCAGTGCCACAACGAGGACTCGGACAATCAGCCGGAGAATCCGCGCAAGGCCCGGGCGCTGCTGAACCGCCTCCTCTCCATCCATCGCTACTACCGCTACATCACGGTGCGGGGCGATCCGGTCGAGATGAAGCCCTTCTTCGCGCGTATCGACGCGCAGATCAGCGACCTGACCGTGACATGGCACAGCTTCGATCTCGAGACGATCGAGGAAAAGACCGAGACCGTTCTCAATGAGCTGAAAGCGAAGCGAGGGGAGGTGGCCACCGCCTACAAGAAGGATCGAAAGCAGAGAATCGAGCGCCCCGATTGAACCGGAGGCGTGGGGCCACGCATAGAGATCGCCGTGCCGCGAGAGCGGGCGAACGGCAAAGAGAAGCGGGAAGAGAGCGGAGAATCGAAGGGGTCGAAGGGATCGGGAAGAAAAGGAGAAGGCAAGGCGCGGACGCAAGCGAAAAACGCTGACGATCGGCCAGCTCGTGCGGTGATCAGGGAGACCGATGGAGCGACGCTTCGAGGAGCTTCAAGCACAAGTCGAGGAATTGGCTCGAGAGCTACGGGAGATGGGGAGGCGTGTCGACCGGCTGGATGAGCAGAGAGTCTCTGCTCGCGCCGAGGACGGCGCGCCGGATGGGGTGGCCACAGCGGACGAAACGGCCGCCGATAACCTCGGTCGCGCGGCTGCATTTGCGCGCATGTCCCCCGCCAGAGTCGTCGCTCTGGTCGGGCGTACTCTGGTGATCCTGGGCGGCGGCTACCTTTTCCGCGCCCTCACCGATGCCGCCTTGGTGCCCTCCCTCGTCGGCGTGGCGGCGGGTCTGCTCTACGGGACGTGGTGGCTGTTGGCGGCCGACAGGGCCGCCATCGCGGGCGATCGACTGAGCGCGAGCTTCTTCGGGCTGGTCGCCGCCATGATCGTCTGCCCCCTCGTCTGGGAAACGACTGCGCGCTTCGAGCTACTCGTCCCCGCCGCCGCCGCTACCACGCTCGTGATCTTTCTCGGCTTCGGGCTCGCCGTCACCTGGCGCCGCGATCTCGAGGCGGTCGCCTGGATCATGGTCCTCTTTGCGGTGGCGACGATGTTCGGCCTGCTCATCAGTACGCGCGAGTGGCTCCTCTTCAGCATCGGGCTGCTCGCGCTCGCCGCCACGGTGGAGGTGCTCGCCGTCAATGACCGCTGGCTCGGGCTGCGCTGGCCCGCCGCCGCGGGAGCGGACCTGTCGATTCTGTTGCTGCTCTCGATCGCACTGCGCAAAGGCCAACCACCGGACGGTGCCGAGCTGCTCTCACCCGGCTGGGTGATCGGGGTTAGCGTGGCGCTTCCGATCCTCTACCTGGCGACGATCGCGGTCCGCACTCTTCTGCGCGAGCGAACCGTGTCGACCTTTGCGGTCGCCCAGGCGGGGGTGGCCCTGCTAATCGGATTCGGCGGTGCGGCTCGTGTCGTCGTGTTCAACGGCGCGAACCCCGCGGCGCTCGGCATCGCGAGCGTCGCCCTCGGCATTGCCTGCTACACAGCCGCCTTCGCAGTCATCGACCGGCGACTCGGACTGGGGGCCAATTTCTACTCGTACAGCAGCTTTGCCGGTCTCCTGATCATGGCCGGCAGCAGTGTGATCCTCCCGCCGAACGCACTCGCGCTCCTCTGGTCCGTGCTGGCCATCGCTGCGGTGTGGCTCGGCGGACACTTCGATCGGATCACGCTGCGTTTTCACGGCGTCGCCTACCTGATGATGGCTGCCGTCGTCTGCGGGCTGGTCGTACTCGCCTGGGATGGTCTCGCCGCGGATCCCACCAGCATGCCATGGCACGCGGCGCCTGCTTGTCTGCTCGTCGCCGTCGCGGCGGCGGTCTGCTACGCGATGCTTGTCGCCATGCCCACCGCGCGGTCCTCGCAGCTGGCCGACATGCTGCCGCAGGCGGTGAGCGCTGCCCTC
>JAFDEI010000045.1 GCA_019310425.1 Deltaproteobacteria bacterium
TCGGCGAAGCCGACGACAAGGATCCGCGCCTGGTCGAGCTCGTGCTGCGCGAATCGGTCCGCATCGTACGACACGCGCGCGGTGTGATGATCTGCGAGACGCGGCACGGTTTCGTGTGCGCCAACGCGGGCATCGACCAGAGCAACTCGCCCGGTCACGACACCGCGATCCTGCTGCCGCTCGACCCGGACGCGTCCGCGGCCGCGCTCCGGCGTGCGCTTCTCGCTGGCGATGAGGGTCCGCTCGGGGTGGTGATCAGCGACACTTTCGGGCGGCCGTGGCGCGAGGGGCTCGTCGATGTGGCGCTCGGGTCGGCGGGTTTTGCACCGATCGACGATCGCCGCGGTGGGGTGGACCGCGCGGGGCGCGAGCTGCAGGTGACGGCGACGGCGACGGCCGATCAGTTGGCGGCGGCGGCGGGGATGTTGATGCCGAAGGCTTCGGGGATTCCGGCGGTCTGGGTTACTGGGGTGCCGATCGTTGGGGACGGGTGCATTCGCGAGACGCTGCGGCGGCCGGATGAGGATTTGTTTCGGTAGTCGCTTGTGGCGTTGGTTTGCCGCGAGGCCGGGTGGACCCCTTTCGCGCGGAGGGGTTGTGGCGTTTGTGGCGGCGGGGGCGAAAAGTGCCTCCGAACACGAGGTGATTTGGGTCCCCGAGGTCTGAGTATTACGGCTCTTCCGGGTTTCGAGTGGGTTCCCGACGGAGCCGAGATCAAGGCGATTCGCGCTGGAAGAGGGTTTGGGAGCAGCTGGGAGTCAGCGCCGGCCCGGAATCGAAGCGGGATCGATCAGCCCGTGACGGCGCCACCCGCGAGTCAAAAGCCATGTCTTCGGCCGCGCGACCTCCCGCGGCCCCGCGCGGCCGCCCGGGAGGTCGCGCGTGAAGCCGTCGAACCATCGGCTCGAAGAGGCGTCGTCGAGGCGCGCCGGAGGCACGGTCCGCCGCCGCTCGCGCCAGTGCTTGCGCGCATTGAGCAGCACGTATCGCAGCGCTCGTCTCACTTCGCGGGGAGTGCGCAGCACATGGGAGTGATACCGCTGCGCGAGTACGCGCCCCGTCACGCCAAAGACCCGTTGGATGGCCCGCGAAACCCGCGCCCCGATCGACTTCATCCCGCGCCCCAGCGCCGCCTGGTCCTCGGCCTCCACCAAAAGGTGAACGTGGTTCTGCTGGATGCTGTAATGGACGAGACGAAAATCGCCCCGCTCACAAGCCTCTCCAAAGCTCCGCCGCAACTCGCCCACGAGTCGCCGATTCCGCAGCCGCGGCAGCCCCTCCCTGAAACGCAGCGTAACGTGCACCGGCTTGCTGCCTTGAAAACGCTCGCGCCGCTTCTTTCGCTCGCAGATCCGACCCGAAGGCTTTCGCCCCGCGCCCGGCCGCGGCCCACCACGGCCGCTGCGCATGCGATAATCGTCGAAGGACTGCTGCTCGGGTGTTCGAAAGTGCATGGCGAAAACATAGCGAAAATCAAATGACATGCAACACAAATCCACGTTTATCGGTTAATTCAAGACCGTTCTTCGATGCTTCGAGCTTTCGAGACAAGCTCCAGATTCTCTTGTCTCCGAACCTGGGGACGACTTCCTCGCCCTCCCAAGCCTTCCTTCTGCCCGTATCTTTCCCCTTGCGCGTTCAATCTCAACTCCATCGGGAAGCCACACGAATGCCTGAAGCACCGTAATAAGAAGGATGTCGACGCTGTACGGTCAGGTCAGAAACGTGGGGAGGGGGGTCAGGAGAACCCGTCGGGTTTGTCGTTTGCGACCGAGAGCTTCCACTCGGGTGGGCGCTTTTCGATGAACGAGACCACCCCCTCCTTTGCGTCCGGTTGACCACCCAGCCACGCGAACAGCGGATCTTCGCGGTGCTTCATCTCCGCAACGGACAGGGTGATCCCTTCCCAGAGCAGGCGTTTGCTGATCGCAACGGACATTGGCGCGGCATTCTGCGCCATGTCATGGGCGCGCTCCAGTGCAGTGGGGAGCACTTCATCGGCGGGCAGCGCGGCACTCGCGAGTCCGAGCTCGGCCGCTTCGCGGCCCAGGATCATCCGCCCGGACAACAGTAGATCGGCCGCGTTCGACAGCCCCGCCACGCGCGCCACGATGGTGTGCGACGCGAGCTCGGGCAGGATGCCACGCCGTACGAACGCGAACTGGATCTTCGCATCCTCGGCGACGAAGCGGATATCGCACATCATCGGGTAGGTGATCCCGACCCCGATCGCGTGCCCATTGATCGCCGCGATCACGGGCTTGTCGATCTGCCACGGAAACAGGATCGGTGCCTCCTCGCGCTTCGAGTCCCGGCGCTCGACGAAATCACCAAAGGTGCCGCCGCCGCCCCCGAGGTCCGCACCCGCGCAGAACGCCCTCCCCGCTCCAGTCAAGACCACGGCGCGCACGGCGTCATCGGCGTTGCAGACGCCGAGCGCGTGCGACAGCTCGAGCGCCATCCCGCCCGTCCAGGCGTTCATCCGCTCCGGTCGATTCAGCGTGAGGATCGCGACCGCGCCTTCCCGTTCGAACCGGATCGCCTCGTACTCCACAGTCGTTCTCCATGCAGCGGTGGGCCGGTGGTCGTGCGATGGGCTACTTCGACGGCGGCCCGGTCGGGATGTCCTTGAACGCGATGCCCTTGTCGACCCGCGCCTCGGGCGGCAACCCGAGCACCCGTTCGGCGATGATGTTCCGCAATACTTCGTCGGTACCACCCGCAACCCGCAGGCCGGGAATACCGAGATAGCGCTCCTGCCAGCTTCCTTCATGGGCGGTGTTGTCGTGGTCGTTGAGCACGCCCGCCGCTCCCTGGAGTTCGATCCCGTAGGCAGCAATCTCCTGGATCAACACCGCTCCCACGAGCTTGCCGAGGCTCGCCTCGGGCCCCGGCGTCTTGCCCTGCGACAGCGCCGACACCGTTCGGTTGCCGGTGTACTGCACCGCCTTCGAGCGAACGTAGAAGTCGGCGAGTTTCTGGCGAACGCCCGAATCCTCGATCGCAGGTGCGCCGTTCAGCTCTACTTCCTGCGCGAGGCGCAGTAGATCCCCGATCCCGGCGCGGCCGCCACCGCTGCCGATCGAGGCGCGCTCGTTCATCAGCGTGGTGATCGCAACCGCCCAGCCGTTGCCGACTTCGGATAGACGATTCGCGTCCGGGATCCGGACGTCGTCGAAGAACACCTCGTTGAACCCCGTACCACCGTTGATCTGGACGATCGGCTTGATTTCGATTCCAGGTGAGTGCATGTCGACCACGAAGTAACTGAGCCCCGCGTGCTTCACCGCATTCGGGTCCGAGCGCACGACCAGGATCCCCCAGTCGCAGAATTGCGCTCCCGTAGTCCAGATCTTCTGCCCGTTGATGATCCAATCGTCACCGTCTCGCACTGCCGTAGAGCGCAGCCCCGCGAGGTCCGAACCCGCGGACGGCTCGCTGAACAGCTGACACCAGACCTCTTCGCCCGACAGCAGCTTCGGAATCCAGCGCTCCTTCTGCTCGGGAGTTCCGTGCGTCATCACGGTCGGGCCACACATGCCGTGGCCGATACCGAAGATGTTGAGCGCCGTCTTGAACTTCGACTCCTCCTGATTCCAGATCACACCCTGGATCGCGGTCGCGCCTCGCCCACCGTACTCCTTGGGCCAGCGGATGCAGGCCCAGCCCGCGTCGGCCTTCTTCTTCTGCCAGGCCTTCGCGGCGCTCAGCGTCTCGTCATCGACCAGTTCGCCCAGGTCGACGCCGCCCCCGTCCTCGGGACCGCGAAGTTCGGCGTTGGCCTCGAGCCAGGCGCGAACTTCGGCGCGAAAGGCGGC
Organism: Deltaproteobacteria bacterium; assembly: GCA_019310425.1. Classification (GTDB taxonomy): domain Bacteria; phylum Myxococcota_A; class UBA9160; order UBA9160; family SMWR01; genus JAFDEI01. Next base: position 3,819 of record JAFDEI010000045.1, read on the forward strand.
TTCTTCGGGGGTGTCGTTGAAATCCATGATCGGTCCTCATTGCGTCCTGAGGACGCCAAGAAAAGGGGTTGCACCGGCTCCTGCGAATCAGGCAGCTCGATCGGCCTCCAGCCGGCTGATGAGTTTCTCGCGCCAACTCGCCGGGTTGCCGAGCACGACCGAAGTCGACTTTGCGCGGCGATAGAACATGTGGCAGTCGTACTCCCAGGTGTATCCAACGCCGCCGTAGAACTCGAGCATCTCGACCGCAGTCAGATCGAACGCGCGACTGGCCTGCAAGCGTGCGATGCATGCAGCCTCGGCGAGCTCGTCATCTTCGTTGCTGAGCGCCCAGGCACCGTAGTAGCAATTCGAGCGCGCGAGCTCGATTTCACACCACAGATCCGCGAACCGATGCTTGATCGCCTGGAAAGACGCGATCGGCCGGCCGAATGCATAGCGTTGCAATGCGAACTCCCGCGTGAGATCGAACGCGCGCTGGGTTCCACCCAGCTGTTCGAACGCGAGCAGAACCGCGGCACGATCGAGTACACGCCCGGCCAACGCCGCACCATCGCCCTCCGTGCCGAGCAGCTCGGCCGGCGCACCCTCGAAGCTGATGCGGGCCGCGGGACGGCTCGGGTCCAGCGAGCGCACCGCTTCGCGTTCGACCGCGTCCCCTGTGAGCGAGACCAGGTACAGCGAGAGGCCCTTGCCGCCCTGCGCAGCAACCACGGCGACGTCCGCCGCTTCGCCGTCCGGCACAGGCAACTTGCTGCCGCTGAGCTTCCCGCCGTCGACACGCGCTTCGACGCTTTCGACGCCGTTTTGGCCGGCCTTCTCCGTAAACGCCGCCGTTCCGATCGACTCGCCGCTCACGAGCTTCGGCAGCAGACGCTTCTTCTGCTCGTCGCTGCCCGCGAGGAGCAACGCCTCGGTGGCGAGGTAGACGCTGGTAGAGAACGGGATGGGCGCGAGCGCCCGACCGACCTCTTCGGCCACGACGGCCAGCTCGAGGTATCCGAAACCGGCACCACCGTATTCCTCGGGAACCGCGGTCCCGAGCCAGCCGAGTTCGGCGGCACCCTTCCACAGGCTCTGCGAATAGGGTGCGTCCGATTCGAGCACCTCGCGGCACAGGCTGAGCGGCGAATGCTCTTCGAGAAAATCCTTTGCGGTCTGCTGAAGGAGTTTCTGGTCATCGGAGAAATCGAAATTCATGGCGTCAGGGTCTCCGGGGCTGGATCGCTCGGATCCATCTCGAGGGTACGGGCTATGCCGCCGGAGCTTCCCGACGGAGGCCCATAGATTCCCCGGATTGACAGATATGTCAATCCACTACCTCCCACCATCAATACCGCGGGCACGGTTCGTGTTCCTCCCTCCGGGCGGACTCCGAGTCCGAATTCGAAGTCTCGCCCTACCGTCGGCACGAGTCGATCCACTGGTTGCTCGATCGGGAACGCGGATCGGGGTTGGAGTCAGTGGCTTTCGCGCCAAGCGTCCCAGTCGTCTCGGAGCTCTGGCAGCTTCGCCGAATCGCCCAGGACCTCGCCCCCTCGAACCAACGAGATCAGATCCGTGTCGAGAACCGCACCCGCGGCCACCACTCCGCTGCGGAGCACGTTTGCGATGCCGTGACCCGATGGCGTACTGGCGCCGCACAGGAACAGTCCCGCGACATCGGTGTTCGGACCCATCCTCATCGGCCCCATCTGCTTGCAGGTGAATTCGACCCCGTACGAGGTGCCGCCGGTCGAATGCGTGAACCGCTCCTGGGTCAAGGGAGACGCCGATTCCCGCCAGACCACGTGCTCACGCAACCCCGGGACCGCGACCTCGGCGGCTTTGAGAATCCCCTCGACGAGTTCTTCCTTGGTCCGACGGTAGGCGGGATCGCGGTGATAGCGGTTGCGCCCTTCGGCGACCGGCCCGCGTTCCTGCTTCCAGAAGCCGTAATCGCGTGGGACCAGCGTCATGACCTGCAGGTTCGTCTGGCCCGGCGGGGCAAGGTGCGGGTTGCTCGGGTCCTTGAGCGAAGCGGTCGAGACGTAGGCAATCGGCGGATCCGGAATCCGGCCCGATTCGAGTTCATCGTAGTGTCCCTCGATGTCATAGCTGTTCCAGATCCAGTAGTTCGTGTTCGGCACACCCAGCTCGCGAAGATCGAGATCGATCGAGAGGTACGCAGTGAACAGCGGCAGCGTCATCGTATAGCCGCGGACACGCTCGACCGTTGCGGCGGAGAAGTGCTCCTCGCCTACGATCTCGCCGACGGTTCGCTTCAGATCGGCGTTCGACACCACCGTCTCGGCATTGATCTCCTCGCCGCTGCGGGCGAGCGTGACGCCGACCGCACGGCCATTCTCGACTCGAACCTTCGCGACGCGCGCGCGCGTGCGCACCTCGCCCCCGTAGGCTCGAATCGCCTCGATCAGGCGGCCCGCGATGACCTGGCCACCCCCTTCCGGGTAGTACGCACCATTCATGTAGTGCCCCGTCAAGCCGGCCGCGAGCGCTACCGGGGTCTTCGACGGACGCACTGCGTAGTCGCCCTGCTCACCCAACAGCACCGCAGCCGCGCGCTGCGACAGCCCATGCTCGGCAAACAGCTCGGTCACGGGCCGCAGACCCCAGGCGAGGAACGTCGGCGCATGCTCCGCAAGCTCTTCCGTTGGTATCTCGTGATCCTGATACCGCCTCGTCTCGGCATCCACGCGCCGCATCGTATCGACGACCTTGGCGAGCGCCTCCGCCTCACCCGGAAATGTCGCAAGCAATCGCTCTCGGTAGCGATCCCAGCCCGCCGGGACCCGGAACTCGAGATCGGGAAAGATCAACGTCGAGTATCCGTCTGGGTCGAGCGGGCGGAACACCACGCGTTCCGCGAGTCCGACGCCGTTCATGATCTGCGTGATCCCTCCGCTCGGGCCGCATTCACCGATGTAATGAATGCCGACGTCGAATTCGTACTCGACATCACGGACGCGGCGCCGGAAGACCTGCGAATTGCCACCCGCGACCGAATGCCCCTCGAGCACAAGTGTTCGGCGCCCGGCCGCGCACAGATAGGCCGCGCAGGCCAGGCCTCCAAGTCCGGAACCGATGACGATCGCGTCCCAACGATCAGAAGCGTTCACCACCACGACTCCTCCTTGTGTCGGACCCTCTGGGCCGCCATTCGCGGTTCAACCCGAGGCGGCACTCATACCCGGCCGCTGGTCGGCCGGTTCATCTTCAACCACGAGGTACTGCACGCTGAAACGCCACTCGGAGTCATGCCAGACCCGTTCCACCCGGAACCCGTCGGCGATCGCGGCAAACTGCTCGAGGCCATACTTGTACGCAGATTCGGTCTGAACCGCTTCACCGGCTGCGAAATCGAAGCGCTGCCCGGCGATCTCGACCGATTGCTCCACCCGGCTGACCAGATGCATCTCGATACGCCCGAGTTCACGATTCCAGATGCTGCGGTGTTCGAACTGATCCACGGCAAAATCGGCGCCGGCCTCGCGATTCAGACGGTGGAGCACATTCAGGTTGAACTCGGCCGTAACCCCCTGCGCGTCATCGTAAGCGGCGACCATGACCTCCTCGCTCTTCCGAAGGTCGACACCGATCAACAGGCCTCCACCGACGCCGACGATGTCGGCAATCCGGCGCAGGAAACGACGCGCTTCGTCTTCGTCGAAGTTTCCGATCGTCGAACCGGGAAAGAAGGCCACGCGGCGCGCGGGCGTGCGCCGTGGATCGGGAATGCCGAAGGGCTCGGTGTAGTCCGCGCACACGGCCTGTACCTGTAACGACGGATAGTCACGGTGGATGCGCTCAGCTGACTCCCAGAGGTGTTCACGCGAGATGTCGACCGGCGCGTAGGCAACCGGGTCGAGCAACGCATCGAGCAGGATCCGGGTCTTGATACTCGAGCCACTGCCGAGCTCGACCAGTTGGACCTTCGGCCCCACGGCTTCGACGATGGAGTCGATCCGATCGCGCAGAATACCGACCTCGGTGCGCGTCGGGTAGTACTCCGGCAGCGTGCAGATCCGATCGAAGAGTTCAGATCCCCGCTTGTCGTAGAACAGCTTGCACGGCAACGTCTTCGGCGCAGAACCAAGCCCGGCGATGGCTGCGAGGGCCAGGTCCGCCGCCGCCGTATCGAGGTCGAACATCTCGACCGCACTCGAGACAGCGCTCACGCGTCCGCCGCCAGCCGGAAACCCGAAAACTGCCAGCGTGCATCGGGGGGAAAGAAGTTGCGATAGCTCGCCCGCAAATGGCTATGCGGCGTCGCGCACGAGCCGCCGCGCAGAACGAGTTGATTGCACATGAACTTCCCGTTGTATTCCCCCACCGCACCGGCAGCCGGCCGATAGCCCGGATATCCCACGTAGGGACTCGCGGTCCATTCCCATACATCACCGAAGACCTGCTGCAGGTCGCCCTGCGATGCACTGGCTGCTTCGACGTGGAAGCGGCCACTCTCGGCCAGGTTCCCCGCAACGGGCCGTTGCGCGGCGGCGACCTCCCACTCGGCCTCGGTCGGCAGACGCCGACCACTCCAACGTGCGTAGGCGTCGGCCTCGAAGAAACTCACGTGGCAGACGGGCTCGGCCTCGGCGAGCAACACCGGCCCCCCGAGCGAATACTGCATCCAGGCCTCGTCCTGGCGATACCAATAGAGCGGGTGCTCGCGACCCTCTGCGGCAACCTCGGCGTAGCCCGCGTCGAGCCACAACTCGGGCCGCGCATAACCACCGTCATCGATGAAATCCTGGAACTCTCCGTTCGACACCGGGCGCGACCCGAGCACGTGCGGCCGGATCAACGTCTCGTGCCGCGGCAGCTCGTTGTCGAAGCCGAAGCCCGGCCCGGTGTGACCGACCTCGCTCAGCCCACCCTCCGACTCGACCCAGGAGAGGCGCTCCGAGCGACTCTGCGCGCCGGCTTCCGCCTTCACCTCGTGATAAGCCGGGAGTAGTGGGTTGCAGGAGAGGTTGTACTTGATGTCCGTGAGGATGAGTTCCTGGTGCTGCTGTTCGTGATGGCAGCCGAGATCGAGCAGCGGCGCGATTGCGGCGAAACACTCCGCTTCACAGTCAGCGATGAAATCGCACACCCGATCGTCGATGTCGCGGCGGTACGCGCCGACCTCGGCAACCGTCGGCCGTGTGAGCAACCCGCGCTTCGCGCGAGCATGCATCGGGCCGATGGTTCGATAGTACGAATTGAACAGGAAGCCGAAGTCCGGATGCCACGGAACGTAATCGGACTGGTGCTCCTGCAACACGAAGCGCTCGAAGAACCAGGTGGTGTGCGCGAGGTGCCACTTCGTCGGACTCACGTCGGCCATGGACTGGACGACCTGGTCCTCGATTTCCAGCGGAGAAACGAGTGAGAGGGTGAACGCGCGGACGGAACGAAAACGGCCGAGGAGATCCCCCCGATCGGGCGTCGGATCGAATTCATCGCGTGGACTCGCCGACGCGGAGATGGAGGACCGGACGTCAGTCATTGCGGCGCTATGGTAGTGCGACACCGAAACGAATCCCACCCACATCACGTAGCGGCGCTACCGCGCTCGTGCGAGCCAGTAGAGCAAGCCGCGGCCCAGGCCGCGTACTTCTTTCAGGGCTAGCCGGCCAGCGATCCTGCTTGCGAAGCCGAAGCCTCGGCACTTACGCTCCTGCTCGACGTGCTCAGCTGTATCAACGCGGGCGTGATGAGCGCGTCGCTGATGAACGCGATACCGATGCCCAGCGCGCTCATGGCGCCGAAAACCACTGTGTTCTGCATCGTACCCAGCGCGCTCATCACGGAGAATCCGGTCACGAGCACGAGCGACGTGAACAACAACGCCGACCCCGTAGTCCGGAGGGTCTCGCGTACGGCCGCGCGCGTATCGCCGAAGCGCTCGAAATCCAGTCGGAATCGGTGCATAAAATGAATCGTGTCATCCACTGCAAGGCTGATGATGATGCTTCCGATCATGATACTGGAGGCGTCGAGCGGAAAGCCGAGCCAGCCCATCACCCCGAGTACCGCGAGAACCGGGAACAGGTTCGGCACCATGCTGATCAGGCCCAGCCGGATGTCTCCGATCAAGGCCATCATCAGCGGCGTGATGACCGCCAGCGCGACCAGGTAAGATGTCGCCATGCTCTCGATGAGCGCACCGAAGGTCCGCGAACCGATCGCGCTGCGACCCGTGAGCACGATGGGTTGTTCGCTCACACCCGAGAACGCCGCGCGAACGTCTTCGAGAAACTCGTCGTACAGCACCGCATCGACGAGTGGAACGCGCAGGGTCACGCGCGCATGCTGAAAGCGGGTGTCGGTGATGTCCTCCAGGTCTTCGTTTCCACTGTTCTCGAACAGCAACAACTCCTGGGCGACCAGCTGTCGGTCATCCGGAATCGCGTAGTACTCGGGATCGTTCGCGTTGAGGGCCTGGTGGGTTTCCTTCACGATGTCGACCAGCGACACCACCTTGCCGACGAAGACCGGACCTCGCTCGATTGCTTCGACCCGTGTGATCGCAGCGTCGAGCCGCCGCAGCATTTCCGGGTCGTGCAGCCCATTCTCGCGACCCGTGTCGATCACCACTTCGGCGGTGCTCGCCCCGCCGAGCCGTTCGTCGACCATTTCGGTCGCGATTCGGATCGGATCGCCTTCGGGCATCCACTTGTGCGGCTCGTGCGAGAAGCGCGCATTCGAGAGCCCAACGGCGAAGAACACGACCAGCGCCGCCGCACCGCCGAGAACCGCCCACGGCCGGCGCACCGCGAAGTCACCCACCCGTAGCAGGACCTGCTGCGACCGGCTCCGATCGAGAGATGCACCGACGCGCGGTTTCTCACGCAGAGGGAATATTCCGAGCATTGCGGGGAGCAGCGTCATCGTCATCAAAAACGCGAAGAACACGCCGATCGGAGCTACCACGCCCATGTGGCGAACCGGCTCGAGCTCCGCGGTGAGAAAGGACATCATCCCGCACGCAGTCGTCAGGCTCGTCATGAAGATCGCGAGCCCGGAGTGGTTGAACGCGTACGCGATCGACTCTTCGGGGTTCGCGCCTGTCGCGCGCCGTTGATAAGCGAGCACCAGAATGTGGACCGTGCAGCAGACCCCGACGCACATCGTGAACACGGGGATCATTCCGAGTGTGATCGAGAACGGAATCCCGATCCAGACCATCAGGCCGAGTTCGAGAATCAGCGTCGCGGCAACGACCAGCATAGGAAACACTACGCCCGAGATCCGGCGAAACAGCAGGAACAGGAAGGTCACGATCGACAGAGCCGTCACGCTGACGTTCCGGAGAGTATCGCTCGTCATGGCTTCCGTGATGTAGTGGGCCACCACCGAACTGCCGACCAAGTGGAGCCGGAAGCCGGGCGCGTCGTGGCGCGCAAGCAGCAGCGACATCGCCTCGACAAGTTCCGCCTTCTTCGCTTCCGGCAAGAACGGCCGCACGGTGCCTTCGGCCGGGGTCTCGCCCGCGTCGTCGAAGCCCGCGAGTGCAGTCTCGGAATCTTCGTTTCCACCCTCGTACACGACGGGCTCGACCGTCAATGTCGTGAGCAGTGCATCGCGCGAAATCACGTTGTCGACGTAGAGCGGATTCGCGAACACCCGATCGCGTAATTCCGCGAGGTCGGCCTCCGTCTCGGGCCATTTCTCGGTGAGGCCCGCGACGACGAGCGCGTCGTCGGCGCCGCGCGTCTCCCGGATGTTGATCAGGCTCGTCACCTTGGCGACGTCGGGCAGTTCGCTCTCGGCGGCTTCGTGGAGCGCGCGCAGCCGCTCGAGGAACTCGAAGCTGAATATCTCGGGGGACTCGATCGCGACCATGAGCCGATCGTCCTGGCCGAAGCGGTGCTGGAATTCCTCGTACTCGATCGAAATTGGATCGCCACCACGCAGGTAGCTTTCGGTGGAGTTCTCGGACTCGAGGTGAGGCAGGAAGGTCGCTGCCGTCGCCACGGAGAGCAGGCAGAGTGAGAGAACCAGGTAACGGCGTGCGTAGACCAGCCGGCCCCAGGCTTCGAAGAGTCCATCCATACGATTGCGAAGTGTCACTGAAGGTCCTGTCACTGAAGTCCGGCGCGGTGGCGCCCTACTGTGCCTTGTCGGCGAGTGCCGGCTTGGCGACCTCGGCCACCATCTCGGGCCAGGCTTCGGGATTCAACACGCCGAACAACAGCATGCGTTTGATTTCATGTGAAAAATGACGAACTTCCAACGAGCGATCTTCCTCGGTAACAGCCCGGTTGGCCCATAGCGACCACACCAACGGCGCAGACACGAGAATCCGGCCGAGCCTCTCGGGGTCGATGCCCGGCTGCGCCCCGATAGACTCTGCGAACACCTCGAGCGCCGCGACGAAAGTCTTCCAGCTCTCATTCGGTCGTCCATTCGGGATCGAGAGCATCTCGTCGATCCAGAGCCGCGCGTACTCCGGGTGGCCGACGATGAATTCGAGAAAGCGATCGATCCGTTCACTGACTGGAAGGTCACTGGAGAGGAGCATCGCGAGCGTCCCGCCGAACCAGTCGTGAACCGCAGTCGCGAGTTCGCCTCGGTTGCGGAAATGTTGGTACGCGGTGCCGCGGTTCACGCCCGCCCGATGAGCAACCTCGGAAATCGTCATCCCCTCCGGGCCGCGCTCCGCGACGAGTTCGCGGGCGGCGCACAGGATCGCCTCACGGGTCGAGAGCGGATCGCGGCGACGGAAGGGCCGGGGCTGCTGTGAGGGCTCCATACCACGGAAAATTACACAGAATCCCGAATTAATCAACAACGTTGTTGATTAGATGCTCATCTCGTACCCGCCCGCGTCCTGATGGGGATTTCGCGCACCGTAGATGCCAGCCGGGGAGCGAATCGCCGGCTTACACGTATCCTCCGTTGTGGATCGAAGATTGGGTCCGGTGGATTCTCGCTCGTTGATCGCTTCTGGGGGGCCACGAGCAGCCTCGAAGAGACCGGCCGCTCGCAGTCTCCCCGCCAGACCCAATCTTCGATCCACGGCTGACGATGCATGGAGACCGGATTGGCTGAACTCGGCGACTTCTCCCTGAAACACCGACTATTCCTGAAGTCGTACCCTTGGCGGCGAATCGACCCGGTGCCCCGAACCGAACTCACCCGACCACTCGCCGAGTGCCGACTCGCACTCGTGTCGACGGCGGGCTTCGTACGACCCGACCAGGAAGACTTCGACCCGAGCGTGCGCGGCGGCGACCCGAGCTGGCGCGCGATTGCCTCCGACACACCGGTCTCATCGCTCGTCGACACCCACCGGAGCGAGACATTCGACCACCGCGCGATGTGCCAGGACCCCAATCTCGCGTTTCCGATCGATCGCGCCCATGAACTCGTGGCACGCGGCCGAATCGGCAGTGTCAACCAGCAGCATCTGAGCTTCATGGGCAGTATCACGGCTCCGGGCCGCCTGATCCGCGACAGTGCTCCTGCAGCAGCGCGGGTGCTGCGAAAAGACGAGGTCGACATCGCGCTGCTGGTCCCGGTCTGACCACTCTGCAACCAGACCGTGAGTCTGGTCGCAGCGGAACTCGAGCGACACGGAATTGCGACCGTCGCGATCCAGCTGCTGCGCGTTGCGGCCGAGAAAGTGCGCCCGCCGCGCGCTCTATTGGTCCCCTATCGCCACGGATTCCCACTGGGCCGCCCCGACGCTCCGGAGCTTCAGCACACCGTCATCGAAGCTGCGCTCCGCATGTTCGAGAAGACCAACGCAGCGAAGCCGCAGCTATCCAAATTCGTCGAGGACTCCGATTGATCGCGCTCACTCGAACCCGGCTGTCGAACCCAGGCGGGAATTCCCGATCAAGCGCCGAAGCGGATCGGCAGCACCGCGAAGCCCCGCACGTTGCTCGAATGCACCCGCACGATTCCGTTGCGCTGCACCGAATAGTCGGGTATCCGGGCGAGCACCTCTTCCAACGCGACTCGAGCTTCGAGCCGCGCCAACGACGCGCCCAGGCAGAAATGGGTACCGTTCCCGAACGCGAGCGACTGGCCCTGTGAGCGCGTCAGATCGAAGGCATCGGGATCGTTGAATTCGCGCTCATCGCGGTTCGCCGATCCGATCAGCAACGCCACCCGCGCCCCACGCGGAATCGTCCGATCACGAATCTCGATGTCGCAGCTCGCGGTGCGGGCGATCAACTGCGAAGAGGCGTCGAAGCGCAGCGTCTCATCGACCCAATTCGAAACCAATGAGCGGTTCGCGAATACCCGGTCGCGTTCGCCGGGGTTCTCGGCCAGCCAATAGAGCGCGTTGCCGAGCAGCTTCGTGGTGGTTTCGTTGCCGGCGATGATCATCAGGAACAGGAACCCGATGATGTCCTGGTCCGACAGAAATTCACGGTCGATCTCCGCATCGATCAACGCGGTGGTTAGATCACTGAGCGGATCTGCACGCCGCTTTTCGACGTGCTCGGCGAGATAGCCGAGAATCGAACCGCCCGCCTGAACGCCGGCCGGCGGCACCTCGGCGCGCCCCTCCTCACGGTGCACCACGAGATCGGCCCAGGTCCGCAGGCAATCGCGGTCTTCGGGAGGTACGCCGATCAACTCGCTGATGACGTCCATTGGCAGCTTTCCCGCGAATTGACCGATGAAGTCGCACTCGCCATCGCCAGCGAACGAGTCGAGGTAATGAACTGCGAGCTCACGCACGAAAGGCTCGAGCGCCGCTACGCGCCGTGGTGTAAAGCCGCGGTTCACGAGTGCGCGCATCGACGTGTGCAGCGGCGGGTCCATTGCGAGGAAGGACATCACTTCACTCGCCTTCGACTGCTGACCGCGTTCGAGCGCGACACCCTCGGTGCTCGAGTAACGCTGCGCATCACGAAATGCTCCGAGCACGTCTTCGTGCCGCGAAAGTGCCCAGAAATCCAGCTCCTCATTGTGGTAGACGGGTGCTTCGTCGCGCAGCGCGCGATAGGTGGGATACGGGTCCTCGTGCATCGCCCAGTCGTACGGGTTGTAGATCACCGCCAACGTCGAATCTCCCAGACCTGCGGAAGGAAAGAATATCATCCAGCCGCCGTGGGCGGACTGCGTTCGCAGCTCCGGGGCGCAATGCCCCACCGGCGGTCCGCAGCGGTCGACGGTAGCTTCCTGCTTCCTGCAGTGCAGACGATTCGGCGTACGCCGGCCACCGCCTGCGAGTGGGCATCGGCTCCCGGGACGTCGAAAACCACCCGAAGAACCGAAACTCCGGACGAATCTCATTGACACGAATCGGCCGAGCGAGGAATCTAGTCGTGATGCCGCGCACCAACCGGCGCACGCGCCGCACTCTTTCGATCTGGGCTTTCGCGCTGCTGCTCGCGGGCCCCTCAGACGCCGATCTTCCACTCGAACCCGTCGGCCGAGTGGCGACGATAAAGACGCCGTATAGCCCGCATTGGGTCTTCGTCGGAGATGCCCTCGGCCACCGAACGGCACTCATCGATGTCGAGGACGGGCGCATGCTCGGAACGCTGGATTCCGGCTTCGGAATTCCCCAGACGCTGCACCCGACGCGCCGCTCCGAAATATACGTAATCGAAACCCACTATTCGCGGGGAAGTCGCGGCGAGCGCAGCGACGTGCTCACGATCTACGACAAGGCATCGCTCGCACCAATCGCGGAAGTCGCGATTCCTCCCAAGCGCGCGCTGTCGGCAACGCCGGTCGCACACGTGGCGCTGTCCGACGACGACCGTTTCGCGGCAATCTTCAACCTGACGCCCGCGTCATCGCTGTCGATCGTCGATCTCGAACAACGCCGCTTCGTCAGCGAGATCCAGATGCCCGGCTGCAGCCTGGTCTACCCGATCGGTGAGCGTCGATTCGCGGCGCTGTGCATGAACGGGAGCTTGCTGGTCATCCGCCTCGACGACTCCGGACGCGAGGTCGGCAAACAGCGCAGCCAACCCTTCTTCGACCCGGAAACCGATCCCGTCACCGAGAAGGCCGCGCGCTTCGGCGATCGTTGGCTGTTTCCATCCTTCGACGGCTGGATCCATCCGGTCGACTTCTCGGGCCCGGAGCCGGTATTCGAGGAACGCTGGTCGCTCACGAGCGAGCGTGAACGAGCGGACGGCTGGAAGATCGGTGGCTACCAGCATCTCGCCGTACACGAAAAATCCGCCACCCTCTACGCATTGATGCACCAGGGCGGGATCGATTCACACAAGCAGCCCGGCAGCGAAGTCTGGTTCTACGACCTGACGGAACGTGAGCGCACGCGCCGTGTCGAGCTCGTGAACCCGGGCTTCACCTACCTCGGCGTGCCGATCGAAGGCGGGCCGACCTGGGGCTGGCTGGTCGATTGGATCGGCGATCGGGTCATGCACGCAATCCCCGATATCGGCGTCGACAGCATCGCGGTCACCCTGGACGACGCTCCACGCCTCGTCACGTCCGGCATGTTCTCCGGTGGCATCGCGTCGTTCGATGCACTCACGGGCGAGTTCATCGGGCGCGTGTTCAGCGGCAACCTGACCAACGCCGTGATCCAGACTGCATCGCCCGCAACACCGGGTCCGCGGTGAGTATGGCGCCGACACTCGACCCGACGTTCCAACTCGCGCTCCGCGGGGCCGCCGCATTGCTCTTCGGCTCGGCAGCGGCGCACAAGCTGCGCGATCCTGCCGGCTTTCGCGACGTGCTCGGTGCCTACGGTCTGCTGCCGGAATCGACACTCAGGCCGAGCGTCGCGGCATTGATCGCGGCCGAGGGCGCGATCGCGATCGGCTGCGTGCTGCCCGCCACGGCCTCGGCAGCCTGCCTGGCCGGCGCACTGCTGCTCGCGCTGTACAGCATCGCGATCGGGGTCAACCTCGTGCGTGGTCGGCGTGCGATCGACTGCGGCTGTGGCGGGCCGGGTGGCGCGCGACCGCTGCACACCGACCTCCTGGCTAGGAACGCGGGAATCGCCGTGTTGTTGTGTGTCGCGGCGCTCGCGCCGAGCCCACGAGCGCTGGTCTGGCTCGACGCGGCGACGATCGGGTTCGCGATCGCGATACTCGCTCTGCTCTACGCTGCAGTCGACGTCGCGACGGCAAATTCCGCACGGCTGCATTCGGAGGAAGCGCCCACATGGGCCCCGCGTTGATCGCCTCGAACCTCCTGCTCTGGCTCGCGGTCCTGGGCCTCGCTGCCGTCGTCGTCGCGCTGCTGCGCCAGATCGGGGTGCTGCACGAGCGGATCTCGCCGGTCGGCGCACTCGTCGGCAATGAACAGCCGCGCGTAGGCGAACCGGCGCCGATCCTCGAGATCGAGAGCTGGTCGGGTGAAACGATCCGAATCGGTGGACGCGATACTGGAGCGCGCGGCACGCTGCTGTTCTTCGTCTCGCCGACCTGCCCGGTGTGCAAGACCCTGCTACCGCACCTCGACTCGGTACGGCGCGCCGAAAGCGGCGGCGTCCGAGTGGTGGTCGCGAGCGACGGACCGCGCGAGGAACACGCCGCCTTCGTGAGCGCCCACGCGCTCGACCGTGGCCACTACCTGCTCTCGGAAGCGCTCGGCCGCGCGTATCAGGTGGGGCGCCTACCGTATGCGATCCTGATCGGACCAGACGGCGACGTCCGTGCGCGCGGGCTCGTCAACACCCGGGAGCACCTGGAGAGCCTGTTCCAGGCGGGCGAACTCGGGGTCGCCTCGGTTCAGGAGTACGTGAAACGTGAGAATGGGCGGCAACGCGTCGCCTGAAGCGGGACCGCGAGTTCGTTACGGGGGAGGTCGGCGTGACGCGAATCGACGATTGGATGGCCCGGGCCGCTCGGCAGCTCGCGCGGCGCACGTCGCGGCGCAGCCTGCTCGCGGGCCTCGGCGGCGCCCTGCTCGGAGGCGCTGCGATCCCGCTGCTGCCGGTGTCGCGCGCGTTCGGGCGCGAACCGCAGCCTGGCGAACCCGACCCCGAGACGCCTGAAGGCCAGGCGAACGCCTGCGAATACTGGCGCTATTGCTCGATCGACGGCTTCCTCTCCAGCTGCTGCGGCGGCACCCATAATTCGTGTCCGCCCGGAACCAGCATGGCGCCGGTCACCTGGATCGGAACCTGCCGCAACCCAGCTGACGGCAAGGAATACGTGATCTCCTACAACGACTGCTGCGGCAAGGGCCCCTGCGGCAAGTGCTTCTGCCGCCGCAACGAAGGCGACAAGCCGGTCTACTACACCCCGAAGAGCAACGACATCGATTGGTGCATGGGCACGGATTCGGTCGTCTACAACTCGACCGTTGCCGTCGTGGTGGGCGTCGCAGTCGAGAAGGGATGAGAACGGCCGCGCTCGCACTGGGGATAGCACTCCTCACCGGTGCCGTTTCCGCCCGCGCCGAGACGCCCCAGGTCGATTACTTGCTGCAGTGCCAGGGCTGTCACCGCGCCGACGGCGGTGACACACCGGGTTCGGTGCCCGCGCTCCGCGACTTCATCGGGCGCTTCCTCGGCGTTCCCGGCGGGCGCGAGTACCTGATTCGCGTTCCCGGCAGCGCTCAGTCTCCACTCGACGACGCCGAGCTTGCGGCGGTGCTGAATTGGATGATCGAGCAATTCGGACCAGCCGAAGTGTCCGCGTCGTTCATGCCATTCACCGCCGAAGAAGTTGCGCGCGTTCGTACGCCGCCCCTCACGGATGTAGAGGGCGTACGGAGCGACCTCCTGAGCCGCATGTCCGCAGCAAGAACGCTCCCCGCCGACTGACGCGGGCCGGGCGCACACCTCAGCGCAGCGACAGCGCCTCGAAACCCGCGATGGCGGTCATGCGCGCGATCTCCATTGCCTTGACGCCGCGCGGCAGCAGGCCGACCGCATGCGGCAGGCCGAGCAGCACCGGCCCGATCACGTCGCCCTCGCCGAACGCACGCAGCATGCGAAACGTGATGTTGGCAGACGACAGGTT
>JAFDEI010000046.1 GCA_019310425.1 Deltaproteobacteria bacterium
CCGGCGACCGGATCCTCGGCCTCGGCAAGCTGCCTCGTCTGGTCGACGCCTACGCACGCCGCTTCCAGATCCAGGAGGATCTCGTCCGCGAAGTTGCGCACGCCATGATGGAGTTCGGGCATGCCCGCGGAGTTCGCGTGCGCGCCCTCGGACGGCATTTGTGTATGTGCGCCCGCGGTCCGGCGAGTCCGGCGTCGGAGACGCAGACGGAGTTCGCGCTTGGTTCGATGGCAGGTAGCTAGAAGCCCTGGCCTTGACTCGGCCAGAGCGAATACGGCGCGTCCTACGCTTCCGCGGCATCGCACCCTGGCGGCGTCCTGGCTGAGCGGCTGCCTGTTGCTCGGTGGGAGCCTCACCGCGGCAGCGAACAGTCCCGCGGAGCTCGCATTCTCCAGGCATTCCGAGCCAGTCGCGACACGCAACCTCGCCTGGCTCCGGAGCGCTGTCCCGATTCGGGTAGCGCGCGTCGTCGACCCGTACGAGGAAGAGGAGGTCGAATTCGAGGCCTTCGCATTCGACGCGGTGCTCGACGCGGTCTACGGGGCTCGCCTTCGCGCGTCGAGACCGCAGCGACTTCACACTTCTCAAGCGCGAATCCGGCGCCCTGAAGCAGATCGAACTAGCGCCCTTCTACCTCGTCTGGGAAAACCTCGACGACGCCACGCTGCGCGCCGAAGGCGACTACGGCTGGCCGTACCAGCTCGTCGCCGTCGACCTGATCCGCGCTCGCGACCATTTCCCGAAGATGGCGCCACCCCTGTCGGCACCCGCTGCGGTGCAGGCGGGTTTCGCCGCATTCCGGATCCACTGCAGCCGCTGCCACACCCTCAACGGCGAGGGTGGCTCGATCGGGCCCGAGCTGAACGGCCCCGTGCCGACCGCACAGCTTCGCGATGCGGCCTGGCTACACCGCTGGATCGATGACCCAAGCCGTGTACTACCGACCGCGCGCATGCCGCGCCTGAACCCGGCGCTGCCCGAACGCGAGCGCGCAATCGACGAGATCATCCGATACCTGCAGAAGATGGCCTCCGCGAAGACCGAGGCGGTCGATGGAGGCTGAGAGCGGTTTCTTCGCCGCCTTCTATGCGAGCCCGATCCAGCACCCCTGGCTGCTCTGGCTCGCGGCCGCGCTCGGGCTCGGGCTCGTGCTCACACGAACGGGACTCGACGCGGGCGTGCGGCGCTACGGCATCGCGCTCGCATGCTTGTCGTTCGCCGACGCCTGGCTGACATCGAGCAACGTCTACGGCATCGGCACGCTATCGGGTGGGGCTGCGTCTGCGGTGCCGCTCTTCTTCGTGCTGATGGGCGACTTCCGCTACCTGCTGCTGGTGACGTCCGGGACGCTGGAAGGCGGCCTCGTGCCGAATGGCCGACACCTGCTCGCCGCCGCGGGCCTCACCCTCATCGTCCCGATCGCGACCCAGCTCATACTGGCCACACTGCCGGAATCACACGCCGGCCCGCGGGTGATGTTCGCAATCTACGAGGTGGCGTTCTTCGCCCTCACCGCGGTGCTCCTGCGCGTGCACCCGAATGCACGCGCCAATCCGTGGATCCGCTCGATCAGCCGTTTCGTCATGCTCTACTACGGGCTCTGGGCGACCGCAGACGTGATCCTGCTCGAGATCGGTTCCGACCTCGGCTTCCTGCTTCGGGTACTCCCCAACCTGCTCTACTACGGCGGATTGATCGCCGCGATCGCGCTGTTCGCGCCGACCCGCGCCCAAGCCTGAAAGAAAGCCCTCAGCGCTTCAAGCAAGCGCCGTGGGGCACGGGGCGGATCCGTGCGAGCGGATCAGCCGTTTCGCCAGTCGGTTCGACGCGACCGAGCAGCCGCGACACCGCCTCGGCGTTCTCGCTGCGGCGACACCACGGGTTGAGCTTCACCACCCGGTTTGCGGTAACGACGAGCGAAGCAAGCTCCGCGCGCGTGAGTTCCGCGGGTTTGCGACCGTAGTAGCCGAACGCGGCAGCTTCGAGGCCGGTAAAACCATGGCCGTAGTGCGCGCGTTCGAGTACCGCGGTGAGCGCCTCCGTCGCAGTCCAGTGCCTGCTGAGCCAGACGATGCTCGCGGCGTACCGGAGACGCCAGAGCCGCTTGGAGCCGCTGGCGCGGCGTGGAACCTGTGGGATGGTCGCGGTCATGGCGAGGCGAAGTGGCGGATCAGGAGCCTCAGCCACTTCGTTCGCACGCCAGAGGAGTCGTGGAGACGAGTCCTCGGGCAGCCGAGGTTCGCCTTCGCCGCCGATCCGCACCCAATAGAGTGCGCGGGCTTCGTCGGGCACGGCTTCGACCCGCACTTCGAGCGCATCGGGCTCGACCGCGAGCGCCTGGACGATCAGCCACGGCACAGCGGCGAGTACCAGGGCTGCACCTGCTAACGCGATCCCGATCTGTTTGCCGCGTCGCTTCACCAAGCCAGCTGCTCCAGGCCCATCGGGTTGGCGTGCTCTGCATCTGCGAGAAGAGCGTGGGGCACGACCTATATCCCCGATGCACTTCAGCCGCTAACTGCGGCTGAAAGTGGCAAAATCAGGAAAAAGTGTTCCCTCTCGTGGAAGTATTTTTCCGTCCCGCAGTCTGCGAAATCAACACACTTTCCTGCAACCCGCTGAAAATACGACGGTCTGGCTATACGACAAACTTTGGCAAGCAATTTGCACATCGAACTGCCGCAGCAAAAAACTAATGACCGATCGGTAACCTTAGACACTGGCCCGCACCACCTGGAGAAACCCCCGTGCCCTGGAATCGCCTTCGACTCGCAGCTTCACTCAGCCTCTTCGTGCTGTTGTTCCTGGCTTCGAGCGCGCCGGCGCAGCCGACCGCGTTTCCCGTCAGCGTCGACCAGAGCTTTCTGGGCGCGGGTAGTGACGAAACCTCGGCCTGGGTGCCCTGCCCCTTCGGCGGCCTGTGCCCGCGCAACGGCGAAGTCTGGGGTACGGATGCGCCGATCCTGCTATCGAGCCTCGGCATTGCCGAGGGCGACCTGATCGAACTCAGCGCAGTCGGGAGCTTCAAGACCGGGCGCTCGAATCCGTTTCCGTTCATCTGGTCGGGCGAAGCCAACCAGAGCGTCAGCTCGAAGATGGTGGCGGTCTTCTCCTCCGCCAACGCGGTCACGCCCTGCTCGGGCTTCGGCACCTCGAGCTGCGCAGGGCTCGACGACACCAACCCCAACACGCCTCGCATCCTGAGTGCGATCGACGCGGGCGTCGACTACGACACCGGCAGGATGGGTCTTTCAGAGGGTCTCTCGTTCGACACCGACATCGTCGAGGACTTTTTCGTCCCGACCACGGGCGTGCAGATCATCGTGCCACCCGGTGCACTCTACCTGTGGGCCACCCCGCACGACGACAAGAAGAGCACCGGCCCCTACGGCCACCTCTACTACGGCAACAAGAGCAACGGCGGCTTCTCGATCGAGGTCGAACTCGTCACGCCCGCTGCCGACACAGACAGCGACGGCGTCGGCGACGCCCTCGACAACTGTATCTTCGATGTGAACCCCAACCAGGAAGATGCCGACCTCGACGGCGTCGGTGACGTCTGCGATATCTGCCCGGACGATTTCGACCCCGGCCAGGAAGACAGCGACCTGGACGGCGAGGGGGATGCGTGCGAATGCAACCCGAACCCGGGCGCCGGTTATTGGGAGGTCAGCTACAGCCTCGCCGCGACTCCGCCGGGCGCCACCGAGTACCGGATCACGAACACACCGGGCGGTCTCGGCGACGGCACACAGTTGCTCGGCCCCGGCACGCTGACGGTGCGCTTCGAAGCCGACGGTGCGGGTGCGGGCGGCAACATCCTGGATGGCGGGTCTGCCGAGATCGTGCAGCTCGACCTCAACCAGTACTTCGTGACCGAAACGCTCGGCACCGTGGTGACCACCGATCTCGACAGTGAGATCCCCAACAACAGCTGGAACGGCAATCCGGGTGGCGTAGTCGACCCGGGCTCGAATAACGGCCAGCTCGTGGGCAGCACCGTGTCGTTCTTCGTCGGGCTCGCCGACTACCGCACCTTCGGCGACATCTCGTGCACCGGTAGCTTCTGCGGGTCGGTGCCGGTGGGGTCGCTCGACTCGACGACCACACTCGACCTCACGACACTGACCTTCGGCGCAGGGGGCCCGATCGCGGGCGCGACGTTCGTGGCCAACGAGGTCACGCTTCCGCCCGACCCGGCCGCCCAGGCCTATCTCACACTCAAGGGTGCCGAGCAGTCGCGCGTCTACGTGCCCGGTCTGCCCGCCGAACAGTGTGATGTCGACACCGACGAAGACGGCTTCCCCGACGAAGAGGACAACTGCCCGAGCACGCCGAACGACCAGGGCGACGTGAACGGCGACGGCATCGGTGACGCCTGCCAGCCGGACGACGGCGACGGTGACGGCTGGCCCGACATCGAAGACACCTGTCCGGCGACGGCGAGCGGCAACAACGCCAACTCGGACGGCGACAGCCTCGGCGATGTCTGCGACAACTGCCCGGCGACCGACAACGAAGCCCAGGCGGATGCGAACGGCGACGGCATCGGTGACGCCTGCCAGCCTGACGACGGCGACGGCGACGGCTATCCGGCCGGGGAGGACAACTGCCCGGCGATGGCGAACCCGAGCCAGGCGGACGGCGACAGCGACGGCCTCGGCGATGCCTGCGACAACTGCCCGGCCGCCGCGAACGCGGGCCAGGAAGACATCAACAGCAACGGCGTCGGCGATGTCTGCGAACCGGACGACGGCGACGGCGATGGCTGGCCTGCTGCCGAGGACAATTGCGCGGCCATCGCGAACCCCGACCAGGCGGACTTCGACTCCGATAGCCTCGGCGATGCGTGCGACAACTGCGTGTTCGCCGCCAACCCGGGACAGGAGGACGCGGACAGCAACGGCGTCGGCGACGTGTGCGAACCGTTCACGGGTCCGGACGTGCCGGCGCTGCCGAGACTGGCCCGGATGTTGCTGCTCGGCCTGCTGGCTGCGGGCGGGATACTCTTCATCCGCCGCCGCATGGGAGAAGCACGCCCGTCCCAGTAACGAGATCGGATGCCGTGCCGCACTGGTCATGGGCTGCTTGCAGCCCATGACCACGGATCCGGAATAGGGGTTCCCTCCCACGGAAGCGGGCTTCTCTCCGCCACCTCGAATTTTCAACACGTCTACCTGCAACTAGTTGAATTCAAAGAGTTTCGACTGCACGTTCATGTTGGCAAGCAGATTGCAGTTACTTCGGCGCTGTCAGATGTGACGAGACTCTGACCTCGAAAACCTGCTCTTTGCGCGGCATGCGTCGCGCGACGGAGAGGCCCGAGCCAAGTGCATGTCGAGGTGACGCCGAAGAGATGTTGATTCCTCAGTTCCTGACCGTGGGATCGATGCAATGCATCTGTCGCCGCGGAGGACCGCGCGGCGTCCGGTTGCGGAGCCGGAAACCGTGCCGCGGTGCGGTCGGGAACGTAGCGGGGCCGCGGTTCGCCGCGGGCCCGCTACCAGCTGGCGGCCTGACCCGCACTCACAGTCGAGGTGCGGCCGGCCGAGCCGATTCCGTCAGGCCTCGGAGCTCGGCCGCCGGATCTCCTCGACCATGGCCTGGACTTCGGGCGGCGGCGGATCGGTGAAGCGACTCACTCCGAGCGTGATCGCAAAATTGATCAGCATTCCCAGGCTGCCGATCCCCTCCGGACTGATTCCGAACCACCAGCCTTCCCGGCCGCCCCAGCCGAGAATCTTGAAATAGAGAATGTAGGCAGCCGTGAACGCGATGCCCGTCACCATGCCCGCAATCGCGCCTTCACGTGTGACGCGCTTGCTGAACACGCCGAGGACGAGGACCGGAAAGAAGCTCGCCGCCGCCAGGCCGAAGGCAAAGGCAACCGTGGCCGCGACGTAGCCCGGCGGGTGAATGCCCGCGTAGCCCGCGAGCAACACGGCGCCGCCCGCGGAAATGCGCGCAAGCAGGAGCTCACGCCCCTCCGTCATACCCTGGTGGAAGATCGACTTGATCAGGTCGTGGGAGATCGAGGTGGAGATCACCAGTAACAGCCCGGCAGCGGTCGAGAGCGCCGCGGCCAGGCCGCCCGCCGCGACCAGCGCAACCACCCAGGCGGGCAGGCGCGCGATCTCGGGGTTGGCGAGGACCATGATGTCCTTGTCGATGGTCAGCTCGGCGTTCGAATCTTCGCTGTACTGGATTCGCCCATCACCGTTGTGATCCTCGAAGGTGATGAGCCCTGTCGTCTCCCAGCTCTTGAACCACTCCGGGGCCTCTGCGTAGGGGCGCTCATGCAGGGTCTGAATGAGATTAACGCGGGCGAACGCGGCGACGGCGGGGGCCGTGGTGTAGAGGAGCGCAATGAAACTGATGGCCCAGAATGCGCTCCAACGAGCGAGACGCACCGTCCGCACGGTATAGAAACGAATGATCACGTGCGGCAGACCGGCGGTACCGACCATCAGAGCCAGCGTTACCGCCAGGACGTCGATCATCGATCGCTTGCCCGCGATGAAGGCGCCGGTGTACTCCGGGAGCCCGAGATCCCGGTGAATCTGATCGATGGCTTCGAGCAGGTGAATGCCGGCGCTCGGTCCACTCACGAGCTTCGAACCAAAGCCGACCTGCGGAAACGCCTGGCCGGTGAGGTCGAGGGAAATTGCCACCGCGGGAATCAGGTACGCGACGATCAGGACACAGTACTGAGCCACCTGGGTGTAGGTGATGCCGCGCATTCCGCCGAGCGTCGCGAAGACGAAGACCATCCCCATACCGATATAGACGCCGGTATCGATATCGACCTCGAGGAAGCGCGAGAAGACAACACCGACACCGCGCATCTGACCCGCCACGTAGGTGAAGGAAATGAAGATCGCGCACACGACCGCGACCACCCGCGCGGTCTGCGAGTAGTAGCGGTCTCCCACGAACTCGGGGACGGTGAACTTCCCGAACTTGCGCAGATACGGAGCGAGGAGCAGGGCGAGCAGGACGTAGCCACCGGTCCAGCCGAGCAGATAGATGGCACCGTCGTAGCCCATGAAGGAGATGAGGCCCGCCATGGAGATGAAGGAAGCCGCCGACATCCAGTCGGCCGCGGTCGCCATGCCGTTGGCAAACGCGGGGACGCCCTGGCCGGCGACGTAGAAGCCCGAGGTGGTCCGGGCGCGGCTCCGAATCGCGATGCCGATGTAGAGCGCGAAGGTCACCGCGACGATCGAGTAGGTCCAGCTCTGGATGTCCATGGCTATCGCTCGCGGCGAACTCGCCGCTCGATTCGATCCATCCAGAGGGCGTAGACGAGAATCAGGATGACGAAGATCCAGATCGCCCCCTGCTGGGCAAACCAGAAACCGAGGGGAAAGCCCCCGATCCGCAGCGCGTTCAGGGGCTCGACGAAGACGATCCCGAGGCCGAAGCCCGCCACGGCCCAGATGGGAAGCAGTATTGCGAGCACGCGCAGGTTGCTGCGCCAGTAGCGATTCGACTTCGAGTTCGATGCGTCACTCACGCCACCACCCCCTGTTCCGCCGCAAGCAATCCGGCCGCATAACTTATCACGACGGGGCGTCATCCCATGCGAAGTTCGGCGATGACGATGACGATCACCGGTTTTCGACGGGCCGAAAACGCGGAATCGCCAGATCCGCGCTCATATCTTCCCAGACGATTTCGACCGGTAATCCGATCTCGATCTGATCCGAATTCACATCGACGAGATTCGAAATCATCCGCACGCCGCCCGCACCTTCCAACGCGATGACCGCTATGAAGAAGGGAAGCTCCTGATCTGCCACGATCGTGCGGTGGACGATCGTATAGGTATAGACTTCACCTCGGCCCGAGACTTCCTTCCAATCGGAGTCTTCGGAGCGGCACTGGGGACAGACCGGCGCCGGCGGGAGCCGGGTATGTTCGCAAGACGTACAGCGTTGCACGACGAGTCGGTGCTCGGCAGCGGCTTCCCACCAAGGTAGGGTGATGGTTTCCGCCATGGGCGGGGGCATGCTGTCGGGAAAGAACCGTTCGCTCATCTTCGCCCCAGTAGAATCGCGCTCGAAGGAACGCAGGCTGCACTCGTGACCAGGCAGACTTCGGCGTTCTCGACCGGGCTGGTGGACTCACCGCGCAGTGAGCGAACGCCTTCAACGACATGGTTGAGACCGTGGATATAGGCTTCGGAGAGGCTCCCACCGTGGGTGTTGGTCGGGAGGCTCCCGCCGTGCCAGGACAGGGCGCCGCTTTCGATGAAAGGTCCTCCCTCGCCCCGCTCGCAGAAGCCGTAGTCTTCGAGCTGCATGAGGACGCAGCCCGTGAAGTGATCGTAGATCTGGGCGACGTCCACATCACCGGGTCGAAGGCCGGCTTTGCCCCAGAGGCGATTGGCCATCTCCTCGCCGCCGCCGGTCGCGTAGAGTTCGTCGGCGATGTTGGCGTTGGCAAATGGCCCGAACGCGTATCCCTTGGGTGCCCCCTGCTCACTCGCGAGGATCTCGACAGGTCTCTTCGCGAGATCGCGGGCCCGCTCCTGCGTGGTAACGACGACCGCGCAGGCGCCGTCACTCTCGAGGCAGCAATCGAAGAGCCGATGGGGATCCGCGATCATCGGAGAAGCCTGGTGATCTGCGAGTGTCATCGGGCGATCGCCCATGACCGCGCGCGGATTGCGACTCGCGTGCTCCCGAAATGTCACCGCGAGCAACCCGAGTTGTTCGCTGGTGGTTCCATACAGGTGCATGTGACGTCGAGTCGGCAGGGAGTACGCCGCCGCACCCGTCAGGAGGCCATAGGGCATGACGAATCCCACGGAGGCCCCCGTCATCGAATTCGCCCGCTGCACAGTGGGAGGTTGCGGGTCTCCGGTAGGCGACAGACCCATCCGACCGGAGCCGAATCGAAAGAACTGCCCCTGGCAGAGCGAGCGGTAGACCACGACCACCTCGGCCTGGCCGGTTTCCACCGCCATCGCGGCATTCGAGATGGCCGCACAGCCACCGCCCCCACCCGGCATCCAGACCATGTTGCCGAAGCGAAGCGCGGGGAGGCCCAACTCCGCTGCGAGGAATACGGCTTCGTTGCGATCCTCGCTGAAGGATGCCAGACCGTCGACGTCGTCCATCGTGAGGCCGGCGTCCGCGACCGCACGCTTGATCACCTGGCACGCCAGTGCGTGCTCCGTCACATCACCGATCTTTCCCCACCGGGTGTATCGCGACTCTCCGACACCCACGATGTGTGCTTTCGGTCGACTCATCGGGTGATCCGGAGCGTCGGGCGCAGCGAAGCAACGGGCCGGATCATGCTAGGCCGGGGGCAGCCCATTGGCCGCGATCTTCCGACCGAGTCGATCGAGCTGATGCCTGGCGGAACCGAGCTCGTGTTCGATCTGGGTCGCCCAGGTGAAATAGCGATGCAGCGGGTAGTCGGTGTCGATTCCGATGCCGCCGTGTAGGTGCTGGCACGCGTAAGCGGAGAGCTGACCGCCCTCGGCGGCCCAGAATTTCGCAACGCAGACGCACGCTTCCGCGGGCAGTTCCTCGGAAAGGCGCCAGGCTGCCTCCCAAGCGGAGAGCCGTATCCCCTCGACGTTGATGTACGCATCGGCCGCCCGCTGATGAACGGCCTGGAAGCTGCCAATGGGGCGGTCGAATTGGACTCGTTCGCGGCTGTACTCCGCGGTCATCTCGAGTGCGCGTTCCGTCACGCCGAGTTGCATCATGCAACGAGCGGCCACGGCCCGCTCGACCAGCCAGCGCAACACTTCCTCCCCATCACTCTGCGAGCCCAAGCGAGCATCCTCGGCGACAAGGGCGCCCACCAGCTCGAGTTGCGCGTGAGGTTGACCGTCCGATGTCTTTTGGGCAGCCAGGTTCACACCGTCGCTGGCTGGTTCGACGAAGAAGAGACCAACCGAACCATCGTCGAAGCACGCCGGCACCAGGATCTGCGTGGCCTGCTCGGCGCAGGGTACGTTGGTCTTGATCCCCGTGAGGCGAACCCCATCACCCTGGAGCTCCGCCCGGGTTGCGGGCGCCAGGGGATCGCTCGACTCGAATTCGCTGAGCGCGGCCGTCAAGATGTGCTCGCCGCCCGCAATGCCGGGCAGCCACTTCTTTTTCTGCGCCTCGCTGCCGAATCGCGCGAGGGGCAACGCGCCGAGTACGAGCGCGGGAAAAGCGGGGACCTTTGCCACGGTCCGCCCGACTTCCTGGAGGAACAGGCAAAGCGACAGGAAGCCGAGATCGGATCCGCCATAGGCGGTCGGAATTGCGGCACCGAGAAGGTTGGAGCGCGCCAGGGTCTGCCATAGCGCGAGGTCGTACGGCACCCCGCTCGCCTCGAGTTCCTTCATTCGTTCGTTGGTCGCAAGATCCTCGAGGATCTTGCGCGCCAACTCCGCCACTGCTTGCTCTTCTTCTCGAAAGCTGAAGTCCACGCTCAGTCCTTGTAGTTGGGCATGCCCAAGCCCGCCATTGCAATGATGTCCCGCTGAATCTCGTTGGTTCCACCGCCAAAGGTGAGGATCAGCCCGTTGCGATACGAGGATTCCATCTTCCCCTGCAGCACCGCACCCGGACTGTCCTTGGCGAGAATGCCCGGAGCACCCAGCACCTCGATCAACGCACGATAGGCTTCGATCATCAGTTCACTGCCGTACACCTTGATTGCCGAGGCATCGGCCATCTGTGGCTGACCCTTCGCGGCAACCCAGGCCTGCTTCCAATTCATCAGGCGAAGCACCTGGGCCTTGGCGTAGATTCGGGCGAGGTTGTGCTGCACCCAGCCCTTGTCGATGACCCGCTGGCCGTCGACCCGGGTCACCCTCGCCCACTGGCTGACCGCCTCGATATCGCGCTGCATTCTTCCGACCGTCATGAGCGAGATCCGTTCGCGGTTGAGCTGCCCGGTGATGAGGCGCCAGCCGTTGTTCTCGCCGCCGATCAGATTTTCGGCGGGAACACGGACATCGTCGTAGAAGGTCGCATTCGTGCAGACGCCGCCGACCGTGCGAATCGTCTGCCTCGAATAACCCTTCGAAGTCGTCGGCACGAGGAAGATCGAGAGCCCACGGTGTTTCCGGGCTTTGGGATCGGTCCGGGCGGCAAGCCAGATGTAATCGGAATAGCCCGCCAGGCTGGTCCACATCTTCTGTCCGTTGATCACCCACTCGTCGCCGTCGCGCACAGCGGTCGTCTGCAGCGACGCGAGGTCGGTGCCGGCGGCGGGCTCCGAGTAGCCGATGGCAAAGAAGATGTCGCCGGCCAGGATCCGAGGACAGAAGAAGCGACTCTGTTCCTCCGTCCCGTATTCGCGCAGGGTCGGCCCGACGGTGTTGAGGGTCAAGAACGGCAGCGGAAAGCCGGCGGCCTGGACCTCGTCCGCGAAGATGAACTGCTCGACGGCGGAGCGCTCCTGGCCGCCGTACTGCTTTGGCCAACTGACGCCGAGCAGCCCGTCCGCGCCCATCTGCTTCATCGCCTTGCGAAACTCGGGGCCACCGCCCTCTCCGACCCCACCCGAGCTGAGCTCGCTGGTGAGTGTGTCGGTCATCATCTCGGCAAAGTACTCGCGCAGCTCGTCTCGGAACTTCTTCTGCTCCGCTGTGAAATCCAACTCCATAAAAATCCTTCGGCACATTTCCGCGGAGCATTCCGCACCCGCGAATCGTCAGGTGTTCTCGTTCCAGTCGGTGATGAAATAGTCCATCGTGACAGCCACGATGACTCTTGCGTCTCGAGTCAAGGGTCGAGTCCCTAGTTCAGGTTCAGTCCCTTCATCTCACCGTCGGCTCGCCAGGCTTCGAGCATGTCCATGAACTCGCTTGGCCCACCGAGATAGAAGCCGTTCTGGCGACTCACCTCCCCGGGCTTTCCTTCGTTGTTGTAGTAGCCGGGGGTACAGCTCTGCTGGAAGTCGTTCCCCAACTTCGCGCGCTGGATGATCGTTTCGACCCACTCGGCCTCGGCCTCTTCCGAGACCTCGACCGTCCGGGCGTCTTTGTCGATGGCACGCTTGATCGTGAAGGCAATGTGTCTGCTGGTTTCGCCGAGCATATGTGTGAAGTTCACGGTGAAGCCCGTCTGGACGATGCTCATGATGAAGAAGCAGTTCGGAAGTCCTCGCGTGTGAATGCCGTGTAGCGTACGCACACCATCGGCCCAATTCTCGGTCAGGGTCTGGCCGCCCCGCCCGAATATTTCGTAACCAGCCCTCCGTGCGTAGCCGGTGCCGATCTCGAAGCCGGAGGCGTAGATCAGGCAATCCAACTCGTACTCCTTGCCGTCGACCACCACGCCCTTCTCCGTCACGCGCTCCACACCCTTGCCCTGCGTATCCACGAGCGTGACGTTGTCACGGTTGAAAGTCGGCAGGTACTCGTTGTGGAAGCACGGGCGCTTGCAGAACTGGCGGTAGAAGGGCTTGAGCGCTTCCGCCGTCTCCTCGTCTTCCACGATGGAACCCACCCGGGCCCGGATCTGCTCCATCTTCTCGAAGTCCGCCATCTCCACCTTCTTCATCACGGCGTCGGGCGACGCGTCGGGGTCGTCCTCCTGCTGGGACATGGCGAGCAGCTTGCGAATGATCTCGGTCCAGCCGTCTTTCACCAGATCCTCTGCCTGGTAGCCACCCGCAGTGAGGATCTGGAAGTTGTCCATTCGATTCTGGTGCCAGCCGGGCTTCAGGGTCTTCACCCACTCCGGGTCGGTGGCATCGTTGTGCTTCACGTCGATCGACGATGGCGTGCGCTGGAACACGTACAGATGTTCCGCCGCCTCGCCCACGTGCGGCACGCACTGCACCGCGGTGGCGCCGGTTCCGAGAATGCCGACGCGTTTGCCGTGCAGTCCCGTCAGGTTTCCGTCGGCACCGCCACCGGTGTAGGCATAGTCCCAGCGGCTGGCGTGGAATGCGTGGCCCTTGAATTTCTCGATCCCGGGGATCCCGGGCAGCTTCGGTTGGTTGAGTACCCCGAGTGCCATGCAAACGTAGTGGGCCTTGATGCGATCACCACGGTTCGTCGAGATGACCCAGCGCGCTGCGTCCTCATCCCACCGCAACTCCGTCACCTTGGTCTGAAAGCAGACATCCCGGTAGAGATCGTACTTCCTCGCGATCCTCTGACTGTGCTCGAGGATCTCGGCTCCGGTGACGTACTTCTGCTTGGGCATGTAGCCCGTCTCTTCGAGTAGCGGCAGATAGATATAAGACTCGATGTCGCAGGCCACGCCGGGGTAGCGGTTCCAATACCAGGTGCCGCCGAAGTCGCCGGCACTGTCGATGATCCGGATGTCCTCGACCCCTTCATCGCGCAACCGCGCAGCGGTCAGAATTCCGCCGAATCCGCCTCCGATCACCGCCACCTCGACCTCGTCCGTGAGCGGCTCACGCTTGAAGCCGGGCTCGACGTAGGGGTCGTCGAGGTAACGGGCGTATTCGCCCTTGACCTCGACGTACTGTTCGTTGGCGTCAGCGCGGATGCGCTTGTCGCGTTCCTCCCGGTATTTTGTTCGGAGTTCATCAGGATCGAATCCGAGGTCGGCCGGTTCCGGCTTCGGCCGTCTCGGGTCTTGATTTTCCGTAGTCATATTTCCTTCTCCTCTTCGCTGATGCTCCGCGATCGGCGACCGAGTCCGTCCCGTACGAGGCCGAGATAAGCGTCGACGACCGCTTCGTCTTCCACGGCGTCGACGCTCTCCAGCATCTGTTCGAGAAAATGGCGCACGCCGAGCAGGAAGTGGGCCTGGGCAGTGATCTCGGCGTCGCCCATCGACCGGAGCGTTCCCTGGTCGATGCCAACGCGAATCCTCGTCACCATTCGCTCGACCCAGCCGGCAACCGCGCGCCGGTAGAGATCCGGTTCGTGGAGCTTGATCTCGTCTGCAAGCCGAAGGTATGCCGGATTGGCTCGCGCGTAGTCCAGGTAGACGAGCAGGCCGACTCGCTGGCGATCGAAGAAATCAGCGCCGTCGTCGGTGTCGGCGGCGTGTAGACGTGACATGAGGTCAGCCGCCAGCCCGCCCATCAACTCCCGCAGCAGCTCGCGCCGAGAGCCGAAGTGGTAGTGGAGGTTGCCGACCGCCACACCCGCCCGCGCCGCGATCCGGGCTACCGAGGTCTTGTGGAAGCCGGAATCGCTGGCCTCCGCGAGCGCAGCGGCGAGGATTCTGGCGCGCGTTTGGCGTGATTTGGCGTATCCGGTGCGCCCGTTACGCGCTGCGAGTCCAGCGAGGGGCGGTTCCTCGGGCATCACTGAATATTGAATCAGTTTTCAGTTTCTGGCAAGATCCGGCCGACGAAGACGCGCTCTAGCCACCAAAGATCCGCCACAATGGTAATGAGAGGAGTGGACCGATGGCCGATCCCCGAAGCGAAACCCACGAGAGGGATCTTGCCGACATAGACCTCACCGAGAGTGAGCTCTATCGACAGGGTTTCCCGCACGAGATTTTCGCGAGATTGCGCCGCGAAGCGCCGGTGCACTGGCAGCCCGTGCGCGAAGAACTCAGCAAGATCGAAGAGAATGGCTTCTGGGTGCTCTCGAAATACCACGACATCCAGGCGGCGAATCGCGACACCGAACTCTTCAGCGCGATCGACGGCCCCGCGTTGAGCCACAACCCCGAAATGAGTGGTGCCATGCTCGTCAGCATGGACGGTCGCGACCACAATCGGCAGCGCAGACTCATCAGCGCAGGATTCACACCCCGCATGGTCGGCCGGATCGAGCAGCAGGCGCGACGCTGGGCGGTGTCGATCGTCGATGAAGCGCTGGAACGTGGGACCTGCAATTTCGTCCATGACGTCGCGTATCAACTCCCAATGCACATGATCGCCGACATCCTGGGCATCCCAGTGGAGGACCGGCAGTGGCTCTTCACACTCACGACGGATTTCCTCCAGGCCGGCGACCCCGAGCATCCCATCTCGCAAGAGCAGCAGATGGCGATTCAGGTCGAGATGTTCCAGTACGCACAGGAACTCGGCCGGAAGAAGCGAGCGGACCCACAGGACGACATCTGGACGATTCTCTCGACGGTCGAGATCGAAACCGACGAGGGCGAGCGCGCAGCGCTGAGCGAGATCGAGCTCGATTTCTTCTTTCTGCTGCTCACGGTCGCCGGCAGCGAAACGACGCGCAGTGCCATCTCGGTCGGCCTGCTCGCGCTCCTCGACCACCCGGACCAGCTCGAGACGCTGCGCAACGACCCGAGCGCGATGCGCCCCGCGGTCGAGGAGATCCTCCGGTGGTCTTCGCCGGTCTCGTATTTCGCACGCCGAGCAACCCGCGACACGGAGGTCCGCGGGGTGCCGATCGCAGAAGGCCAACGAGTCACGTTCTGGTACCCGTCGGGCAACCGCGACGAGGAGGTATGGGACGACCCCTCTTCCTTCGACATCAATCGCACGCCGCAGCAACACCTGGCCTTCGGCGGCGGTGGGCCACACTTCTGTCTCGGCGCGAACCTCGCACGCCGAGAGATCGCCATCCTCTTCGAAGAGCTGCTCGCCCGCACGCGCGAGATCGAGCTGCTCGCGCCACCTAGCTACAGCGCGCTGAGCATCTACAACCCGATTCTCGTCGCGCTCAAAGAGCTACCGGTGCGCCTCTCATAGTCGCCAACGAGGGTGGGTAGGGTGTCGTGATGCAGAAGGGCTTGGCCGGAATCCGTGTGCTCGATTTTTCGGATCAGATCGCAGGCCCCTATTGCTCGAAACTCCTCGTCGACGGAGGTGCCGAGGTCATCAAGGTCGAGTCGAGAGACGGCGATTCGATGCGCCGCTGGTCGGCGACGAGTGCCGATCTGGGCGGCAACGATTCCGCACTCTTCAGCTTCCTGAACGCCGGCAAGCAGTCAGTCGTCGGAAGCGCTGCAGATCCTCGAGTCGAAGCGCTCCTGCGCGAAGCCGACCTCGTCATCTTCGCCCACGGCCTGGAATCCGACACTGGGGAGCGCCTCGACGCCACTGGCTTGCGAGCCGCCCATCCGTCCCTCGTGGTTCTGTCGATCACGCCCTACGGCCTGACCGGGCCATGGGCCGATCGCCGGGCAACCGAGTTCACGCTGCAGGCCGAGTCGGGGTCGATCGGCATGCGGGGCCTGATGGGGAAGGAGCCCTTTCAGGCGGGTGGCCGCATCAGCGAGTGGGCGGCGGGCGTGTATGGCGCCGTCGCGGCCTTGCCGGCCGTCTTTCACGCGCGCGGGAGGGGGCAGGGAGAGCTGATCGACTTGTCGATCCTCGAAGTCGCGAACACGGTGTACACGAATTTCTCGGAAACGATGAACCGTTTGATGAATGGAAGCCCCGAGAATCCGGAGCATGCATTCCTGGCGCAATCGGTGGAAACGCCATCCATCGAGCCGACCGCCGATGGCTATGTCGGCTTCTGCACCAACGCACAGCAGCAGTTCTCGGATTTCCTGCTCTTGATCGAGCGCCCGGATCTACGCGAGGACGAACAACTCGCTCAATTCGCCGGCCGCCTGATGCGTTTCGACGAGTGGAACGAAATCATGCGCAGCTTTCTGCTGAAGAAGACCACTGCAGAAATCATCGAATTCGCCTCGTTGCTGCGGATTCCGGTGGCTCCGATCTGCAACGGCGAGACCGTCCAGAGCCACGAACAGCTGACGGCGCGTGGAGTCTTCGGCCCGGACGCGGAAGGCCGCTTCGTCCGGCCCAGACGACCCTACCGAATCGATGATGCCGATCCACCACCGCCGCAACCCGCCCCAAGATTGGGGGCCCACACCCACTCAGCCACCTTCACACAGAAGGAAGGCGAGCCGGAGGCTCGCCGTGCGGGCAGGGGGGCTCTGCCCGCCGATAACCCGCTAGAGAACTGCAGGGGGGCTCTGCCCGCCGATAACCCGCTAACGAGAGCTTCAACCGATTCACTCCCGCTCGCGGGTCTGCGCGTGCTCGACCTGACCGCCTGGTGGGCCGGACCCGCCGCTACTCACATGCTCGCGAACTTCGGTGCCGAGGTCATCCGCGTCGAATCGGCGAAGCGACCGGATGGTCTGCGCATGGTCGGGGGCATGATGGCCGCGAACTACGACGAATGGTGGGAGACGAGCACGCACTTCCTGCACGTGAACACCAACAAGCTCGACATCACCCTCGACCTCACCACGCCGAAGGGTCGCGAGCTGGTCGAAAAGCTCATCGTGAAATGTGATGCGATCGTCGAGAATTTCACTCCGCGCGTACTCGGGAATTTCGGACTGGGCTGGGAACGCGTGAAGGAGCTGAATCCAAAGGCGCTGATGATGCGCATGCCCGCTTTCGGGCTCTCGGGACCCTGGCGTGACAATACGGGCTTTGCTCAGACGATGGAGCAGCTCTCGGGCCTGGCCTGGGTGACGGGCCACCCGGGAGACCAACCGCGAATTCCGCGCGGGCCCTGTGATCCCCTCGCCGGCATGCACGCGGCCGTTGCGTTTCTCGTCGCTCTGGCGGAGCGGTCCGCGACCGGTCACGGACATCACGTGGAGAGCACGATGGTGGAGAGCGCTCTCAATGTAGCCGCCGAGCAGGTCATCGAGTGGAGCGCGTACGGCAGCCTGCTGCAACGCGATGGCAATCGTTCACCCCTCGCGGCGCCGCAGGGTCTCTATCCGTGTGCGGGCGGACAACCCGGGGCAGAAAAATGGTTGGCGCTGTCGGTCGCCACGGAACCCCAGTGGCGCGCGCTGTGCAAGGCTCTCGGCGATCCCGAGTGGGCAAGAGATTCCGCGCTGGAGACTCGGGCGGGGCGGCGCGTAGCCCATGACGCGATCGACGAGCGACTGCATGACTGGACGTGCCGGCGCGAACGCGCGGCGATCGTGGACGAGCTGCGCGCCCTGGGTATTCCCGCATCGGAGGTCGCGGACCCGTGCAGACTTCTCCAGACCAACCCCCAGTTCCAGGCGCGCGGCTACTTCGAAACACCCGAACACCCGGTCGTCGGAGCGATGCCGCTGCCATCGCTGCCGTTCCGCTATGCGAGCATCGATCATTGGCTCCGGACGCCGGCAGCGACGATCGGGCAACACAATGAACGCGTGCTGTGCGGAATTCTCGGCCTATCGCCCGATGAACTTCGCGATCTCGAAGCCGAGGGCGTGATCGGGACTCGTCCCGAGGGTCTCTGACGTCACCCCGCCCGGGCTCTCACCCGATAGGCAGCGAAACCACGACGGTGCCGGTCAGGTGATCTCCGAGCTCGTTCGCGGCTCGAACCGCGATCTCCATCACACACTCGTCCCCTTCGTGGTTCGTCTTCGCAACCTGGCCATGGAATCGCAGCGGCTGGCCGGGGACCGCCGGGGCGCCGAGGCGAATCGCGATCTTGCGAATCATGGCCTCCGGTCCAGCCCAATCCGTGATGAAGCGCGACACGTAGCCGTTGGTGGTGAGGATGTTCATGAACAGGTCCGGCGCGCCCTGGGCCTTGGCGAATTCGGCATCATGGTGTGCGGGCATGAAGTCGCGAGAGGCGATGGCTCCAGCGACGATCACCGTCGAGGTAACCGGAAGTTCGAAGTTCGGCAGCTCATACCCCACGGCGATCTCGTCGATTCGCAGGGAATCCGCCTTGCCAGTCGTCATGAGGGAGCTCCGATGGTGGACGGGTCGAACTTGAATATACGGAAGAGCTGGCGACCCACGACCTCGTCACCACCATTCGTATAAGTGGTCACCCAGGTCAGGAAATAGCCCTTGCCGAGTGAGGTGGTCTTGAGGTTCGAGATGGACTCAACCTCGGTCGTCAGCTGCAGGAAGTCCCCGGGTCTCAGGTAGCGTACGAATTCGAGTTCGGAGTTCGTGGCCAGGACGCCGACGTAACCCGCCTCGTCGAGTACCCCGATCGGGTTGTCGAACTCCATCTCGACCGGCGCACCGCCTCGCTCGGCAATACCCTCGATCGTGGGCCTCGACATCGACCACACCTGGAGCATCGCCGGCGGCGCGACGATTCCGCCGAAGCGGGAATTCGCGGCGAATTCATCGTCGAGGTAGACCGGGTTGCGGTCACTCAGGGCGTCGACCCAGTGCCGAATCAT
>JAFDEI010000217.1 GCA_019310425.1 Deltaproteobacteria bacterium
CGCCAGGAAGAGCTTGCCGACCGCGGTCGCGTGGACCGGCACGCTCGCACCGACCGTCGGCGCGGCGCGCAGGAATCCGGTTCCCTCGGCTTTGTCGAGCACGATCAATCGCTCGGCACGCGCCGCCACGAGGAAGCAGGTCTCGCCGAGCGACTGCGCAACACGTTCGAGAACCGGCCTGGCAGCCGCGACCACCGGCTCGCTCTCGAGTGCGCCGACACCGAGCGCAATCAGACCGAAACCGGGCCTGTAACGACCTCGCTCATCGCGTTCGACCAACCCTCGCCGACCCAGGGCCGCGAGCAGTCGGTGCGTGCTCGACTTCGGCAGACCGAGCGCTCGCCCAATCGCCGTCACGCCACGCGGACCGGCCTCGGCGTGCAGGTGGAACAGCACATCCACGGCCTTTTCAACGGTGCTTTGGGAATCCACCGGGCGCGCTCCTAGGTTCACAGGAGATTGTTCCATTATTCGGAACAACGTTCCGGAATGTTGAACACAATCTAACATGCTTTCGGCCGAGCGCACAGCGAGCCGGGAAGCCCGCGTCCTCAGGAGTCGATCAAGGCCAGCACGCCGGTGTGGGTGAGTAACTCGGGGATCCCCGCAATCGGCCCGATCTCACACGAGCCGAACAGACCCGCAATGGGCGCGTCGGGGAACGCCCGCTCGAGATAGGCGACCTCGAGGCCTGGGAACCCGAAGAACTCGGCGCCGCGTGCGCAGCAGTTGAAGTACAAGCCGAGACCCGGCGGCTCACCACCCAGCTGCTCGAGCATGGCCTTCAGATCCTCGCGCGCTGCATCGGGCTCGCGCTGAGCAAACGCGATCCAGTCACCCGGCTTGACCTCGTCCGCAATCGCGAACGCCTTCTGTTGCTCGTCGAAGCCGACCACGTGGCGCACGAGATAGCCTCCCGGCGTAAGTGGTGCGGCCTCGTCCCGCGGCAAGGCCACCAGCAGAAACGCGGCCGCGCGGCGCAGGTCGCCGGCGAGTGGGTCGCGCGCGACATCGCGATAGACATCCAGCGCCGGGCGATCCTCGATCCCGAGGACCCAGTGGCCGCGCGTCCGTGTCACCCGCAGCGGTTCGGTGACCGGGCGGCAGGCCTGGGTGACGCCGATTCGCGGTGGTCGCTCGGCTCGCAGTACCATGCCCGCCAAACCGCCACGCTCGGCGCGACGGCCGCACCACTGCAGTGGAGCAGCGCCTGAGCCAACCGCACCGGCCCCCACGACCTGGGCGGGCAGGAGTTCGCGGCAGACACCTTCGAGCAACTCATCCGATCGCACCGCAGCGGGGTCCGGCAGAAATACGATCAGGTCCTCGGCGCGCGGCGGCCCGCCCAACAGCGAAGCGATCTCGGATCCCGCGGCCGCCTCGTCACCCGCGAGGTCCGACACCAGGAAGGGCTTCGCCTCGAGACCCGCCTGGGCGAGAATAGCGACTGCGTTCTCATTTTCGATTTCGCGCCCGGCCGCGAGCACCCCTGTGCCGGTCGCGCCCACGATTGCCTCGGTACCGAGGCAGCCGATGGCGACGTCGAGCAGCTCGGGTATATCCCTCGCAAAGCTCGCACCCACGAAGAGCAGCGCCGAATCCGGCCGCAGGCCGTCCGCGAGAGCCGCCTCCGCGGCCGCTTCTACGGCTTCCCGCACCGTGGCGGCTGCCGCAATTCCAGATCCGGCACGCATTGGGCGGGAGTATAGGCTCGAGCACCCACAGCCCAGGCTGGGCCGTGGACTTTCCGGGCCGAGGCCACTCGGCTAGGATCGCGTCGCCGCGCCCTCGAATACCCTCTCTGAGTGCGGCATTCCTCCCGGATATCTGCACCCAAACGGCCCCCTGCTGAGAACGGGCCGATGGAAACACTATTGAGGCAGCAGTTGGCTGACTTCGAACGGATCGAGACACGGGCCGACCTGGACACTCTCGTCCAGGACCTGCTTGGTGAGAAAGTGTTGGCCTTCGATACCGAGGCCGACAGCTTCTATCACTATTTCGACAAGACCTGCCTGGTTCAAATCGCGACTCGGCGGCAGATCTATCTCGTCGACCCGCTCGCCTTCGGCGGACCGGCGGAACTCTCGCCGCTGGCGCCCATCATGGCGTCGCCCGACATCCGCAAGATCTTCCACGCGGCTGAATACGACATCTTCGTGCTGAAGCGCGACTGCGCGTTCGAGTTCCGCGGCTTGTTCGACACCATGATCAGCGCGCAGCTGCTCGGCTATTCATCGGTCGGCCTGGCCGGGATCGCCGAGCGTCATTTCGGCGTGAATCTCCCGAAGGACGAACAGCGCTCGGACTGGTCGCGCCGCCCGCTCACGCCGAAGCAGCTCTCCTACGCGGCCTCGGACGTGCTGTACCTGATCCCCCTTGCGGAGAAGCTCGAGAAGGAACTACGCGCGGCGAAGCGGCTCAGTTGGGCCCAGGAAGACTTCGAGGCGCTGGTTGAGCGTGAGTGGCCGGACCGTGAGTTCGACAAGCTCGGCTACCTGCGAATCAAGGGGGCGCGCAAGCTCGACCCCAAGGCACTCGCGGTTCTGCGCGAGCTGTTCCTGATGCGTGACGCGCGCGCGCGCGAAATCGACCGGCCCCCGTTCAAGGTGCTCGGCAACCGCGCGCTGCTCGAGATCTCTGAAAATCCGCCGGGCAAGCTCGACGATCTCGCGAAAGTGAAGGGCATCTCCGATCTGATCCTGCGGCGGATGGGAAGCGAGCTCATGGCTGCGGTCCGCGCAGGCAAGAAGAAGCCGCACGGGCCGATCCCCAAGCTGCCTGGAACCAGCCGCCGGCGTATGGACCGCCAAGCCGAGCGACGCCTCGCAGCACTGAAGAAGTGGCGTTCGAAGCGTTCTGCCGATGTCGAGATGGACCCGGGCGTGTTGTGCCCGAACTCCGCACTCGAAGCGATCGCGTGGCGCGCACCCGAGACCCCCACGGATCTCGAAGGCTTGAGCGAATTGAAGGGCTGGTTCGTGCGCGAGTTCGGCGCCGAAGTCACCGAAGCCAGCCTTTCTGCGGACGTCCCGAACAAGAATTGACGGGCGACTTCTCGCCCGGGCCCTGAACGAAAAACCCCCCGGCAGGTATGCGGATCCGACCGGGGGGAGCCCAACGAACAACGGGCAGGAGCTTTTTCGATCTGGCCCCTCGAAGACTCCGTGCAGGCGGGGTGCCGAGTTGGGAAGGTGCCTGCGGGGGTTCCACGAGACTCCGAGGAGCTGGAGGCGCCGAACGTGCGCGCCCGCTTACGCCCGGCGCCTCCATTCCAGATCGTACGTGGCCCTTCTAAAGCAGGTTGCGTGCCAATTCGCGCGGACCTCAGAAATCCCTGCAACACATGAAAATTGAAGAGGTTTTTGACATCCTACCACCTGCATCGATGCAATATTATGATGCATCTATTGGATACACACGATGGTTTTTCGCTGTATATATCAATAAACATTAATTCTTTCAGCTAGTTAATAGACTAGGAACATTTTGTGTCAGTGCATCCTTTGGCTGCGTTTTGCAAGCAAGCGAACCGCTCTCCGGGCTGCGCGCGGCCTGGAAAGTGGTTGAGCTAAGATCGCAGCGTGTTCGCCGAACGCCGACAGCGGCTGCGGGAATCGATGGGGCCCGACGCGGTAGCGGTGCTGCTCGGCGCAAAACTCGCGAACCGCTCCAACGACACCGAGTTCCCGTTTCGCCAGGACAGCGACTTCTGGTACCTGACGGGCTTCGAGCACCCCAACGCGATGGCGGTGCTGCGCACGGACGGCGGGCCCGAGTTCAGCCTCTTCGTCGAGCCGCGCGACCGCGAACTCGAGACCTGGACCGGCCATCGCCCGGGAGTCGAGGGCGCCAGAGCCGAGTACGCAGCCGACGAGGCATTCACGAACGAAGAGTTCTTGCCCGCACTCGGCGGGATGTTCGACAAGGCGAAACGGATCTACCACCGGCTCGGGCGCGACAGCGCCGTCGACGCACGCATTACCGGGGCCCTCGAATCGATGCGAATGCGCTCGCGCCGCGGCCTGGTTCCCGCGGAGGCGATTCACGACCCGCGCACACTCGTGCACGAGATGCGAATCCTGAAAGAACCCGCGGAACTCGATCGCATGCGCCACGCAGCTGCGATCACCCACCGCGCGCACATCGCCGCCGCTGCTCTCGCGCAGCCGGGCCGCTTCGAGTACGAACTCCAGGCCGCAATCGAATTCGAGTTCCGCAGCCGTGGCGCAGCCGGGCCCGCCTACCCGAGCATCGTGGGCGGCGGCAAGAACGGGGCCGTTCTCCACTACATCACCAACAATCGAGTATTGAACGATGGCGAGCTGGTGCTGATCGACGCGGGCTGTGAGTGGGATGGCTACGCGGCGGACGTGACACGAACCTTCCCGGTCGGCGGACGCTTCACGCCGGAGCGACTCGCGATATACGACATCGTGCTCGCCGCGCAGCACGCTGCGCTCGACCGTTGCAAGCCCGGCACGACGCTGCCCGAGATCCACGACGCCGCAGTGCGGGTGATCACCGAGGGGCTCATCGGCCTGAAGCTGCTCGACGGCCCCGTAGACGACGCGATCGCGAACGAGACCTTCCGGCGCTACTACATGCACGGTACCAGCCACTGGCTCGGCCTCGACGTACACGATGTGGGCAGCTACAAGCTGGCCGGCGAGCATCGAGCGCTCGAAGCCGGGTTCTGCCTGACCGTCGAGCCCGGCATCTACATCCCAGCCGATGACGACGCGCGAAATCGAGGCACTGGTCGGCAGCGACTGAAACTTCTCCAGACGACGGACCCCTTCCGAAGAGGACACGACCGAATGCCCGACATCGAATCCCTGCTCGAAGAAAAGCGCCGCTTCAAGCCGAGCTCCGAATTCGCGAAACAGGCCAACTGGAACAAGAAGACCATCCGCGAGTACCGCGCGCTCGCTGCCAAGAATCCGGAGCGTTTCTGGGCAAAGATGGCCCGCGAGAACGTCACCTGGTTCAAGCCCTGGAAGAAGGTGCTGAGCTGGAAGCCACCGTTCGCGAAGTGGTTCGTCGGCGGAAAGCTCAACGTGTCGTACAACTGCCTCGACCGGCACCTCGAGGGCAAGAACGCCTGGCGGCGCAACAAGGCCGCGATCATCTGGGAGGGCGAGCCGGGCGACACGCGCACCCTCACCTACGGCGATCTCCACCGCGAGGTCTGCCGCTTCGCCAACGTATTGAAGGACCGCGGTGTGAAGAAGGGCGACCGAGTCGCGCTCTACATGCCGATGATTCCCGAGCTCGCGATCGCGATCCTCGCCTGCACGCGCATCGGCGCACCGCATAACGTCGTCTTCGGCGGCTTTTCCGCAGAGGCACTTCGCGACCGCATCGTGGACGCGGGCGCGAAGGTCGTGATCACTGCCGACGGCGGCTACCGGCGCGGCAGCCCGCACGCACTCAAGCCCGCGGTCGACGATGCCGTCGAAGAACTCGATTTCGTCGAGAGCGTGATCGTCGTTCAGCGCACCGGCACGGACACGAAGATGAAGTCGGGGCGCGACTATTGGTGGCACGATCTCATCGCGGACGCGAGTGCGACCTGCGCGCCCGCGAAGCTCGACTCCGAGCACCCGCTCTTCATCCTCTACACCAGTGGCACCACGGGAAAGCCCAAGGGCATCCTGCACACGACGGGCGGCTACCTCACCCACGTCACGACGACCTCGAAAGCGATCTTCGACCTCAAGGACGAAGACACCTACTGGTGCACCGCTGACATCGGTTGGATCACCGGCCACTCGTACGTCATCTACGGGCCGCTCGCGTGCGGCGCAACGACCCTGATGTACGAAGGCGTGCCCACGCACCCGGGGCCCGACCGCCTGTGGGACATCGTCGAACGCCACCGCGTTTCGATCTTCTACACCGCGCCGACCGCGATCCGGACCTTCGTGCGGCTCGGTGACGAGCACCCGAAGAAGCACGACATGTCGTCGCTGCGGCTGCTCGGAACCGTCGGCGAACCCATCAACCCCGAAGCGTGGATGTGGTACCACAAGGTGATCGGCGGCAAGCGCTGCCCGATCGTCGACACCTGGTGGCAGACGGAGACCGGTGGAATCATGATCACGCCACTGCCGGCCGGCGTCGAGACCGTCCCCGGCTCCGCGACGCTGCCGTTCCCGGGCATCGACGCCGAAGTCGTCAACGACGACGGCGAGGCCGTGAAGCCGCCGTCGGGCGGCTACCTGGTCATTCGCAAGCCGTGGCCCGGCATGCTGCGCGGCATCTGGGGCGACCCCGAGCGCTACAAGGAAACCTACTGGAGCAAGTACCCCAAAACCTACCTCGCGGGGGACGGCGCCCACCGCGACAAGCAGGGTTACTTCTGGATCATGGGCCGCATCGACGACGTGATGAACATTTCGGGCCATCGCATCGGCACGATGGAAGTCGAGAGTGCGCTCGTCTCACACGACGACGTCGCCGAGGCCGCGGTCGTCGGGCGGCCCGACGACCTCACGGGCACTGCGATCGTCGCATTCGTGACTCCGAAGGGAACCGTCACGACCAGCGACGACTTGAAGGTCGAGCTGCGCAAGCACGTCACCAAGCAGATCGGCGCGATCGCGAAGCCGGCCGAGATCCGCTTCACCGACCAGCTGCCGAAGACGCGCAGCGGCAAGATCATGCGCCGCCTGCTGCGCGACCTCGCGAGCGGCAAGGAGTCGGTGGGCGACACCACCACCCTCGAGGACTACACCGTACTCGCACGACTGCGCGAAAGCGACGAGGGCTAGCGACCCGCGACCTCTTCGATCAGCTGTGCTGCCCGATCGGCGTCGGGCAGGCGCGCGATCGATTCCGCGGCTGAACGCGCGCTCGAGCGAATCGCGGGATCATCGAGCACGCTCGTGATCGCGGCGCCGATCGCCGCGCGCGACACCTCTTCGACGAAGACACCCGCGCCGAGCCGCGCAAGACTCTGGGCGTTCTGTTGGTTATCGAGCGCCGCCTGCGGGATGCAGGCGACCGGCAAACCCTGTTCGAGAGCTCCCATGAGGGTCCCGTAGCCGCCGTGAGCAACAACTGCGCTCGCACGCGGCAGCACCAGCGACTGTGCGAGGTACTCCTCGATTCGGATTCGACCGGGAAGTTCACCAAGATCTTCTGCGGCGACACTCCCGGGGCGCTTCGGCCCGACGGTAACCACCGCGTCGATATCACGATCCAGCAGCGCCTCGATGATCGTCTTGAAGAGTGCGGTATCGCTGTTGAAGACCGTCCCCATCGTCACGTAGACGAGCGGACGCTCCACGCCCAGCGAATCGAGCCAATCGGGCGATTCAACGTCGCCGCCGTCGAACAGCGGCGGCCGGATCAGTCGGCTGGTTGGCCCGAACTCGTCGGCGGTAAACCAACCATCGGGCGCGCCCAGGAGCGCGAGGTGGGGGTCGCTCAAGACGAGGCTCGGATCACCCTCGAGCCCGATGGCCTCGAGGTCAGTGGCAATCTGCTCGCCTAGCAACGCCTCAAGAATGCCAGGCGGCGCGGGACGAAAGTGGAAGGTCACGTACGGCAAGCCCGCAAGCCTGGCGGCGAGCACCCCGGCCCAGGCCGTCTGCTCGTTCACGATCACGTCGGGCCGCCAGCGTTCGACCTCGGTACTGAGCGCGGATTGCGCGCACACCGCCCCCTGCCAGAACCAACCCAGGATCGCAGGGGCGAGCGTGATCAGATCCTTGCCTTCGAGCTGCTCCATCCACGCCAGATATTCTTCCGAGCCGATCGTGGGTTTGCGATCGGGCAGCGCGACCACTTCGAAGCCCGCCGCAGCAACCCGGTCCGCGAATCGCTGCTCGGTTCCGAAGCGAACCTCGTGTCCGCGCGCGACCAGCGCGTTCGCAAGAAACGCGAGCGGGTGGAAGTGACCGTAGTCGCCGGTGCTGTTGAACAAGAATCGCATCGAGTGCTCCTATTCAGCTCTACAACCCGTGGATTGCGAATCGCTTCGAGTCGATGCCTGCCTGGCAAGAGTCCGTGCTTCGTCATCCCAGATCGCGCTGATACGTCGTCAGGTCGAAGTAATCGCGCCACGCCTTGATCTTGCCCGATTCGATCTCGAATATGCACCCCCAGCACCCGGTAGATGCGAATCGATGCAAGGCCGAGGAATGTCTTGTTGAGAACAGTGACCGGGGCGACCTGCATCGATGTCCTCAGGCCGCAGTTCGCGACAGGCTCTTTCCCCACACGAGGCGTGCACCCAGAACAATCGGCGCAATCAGCCACGGAAGGTTGAAGGCCAGGTAGTACGCCGTGTTGGGAGGCGGGTGTGGGCCGAGGAAGGTCTGCGAGAAATAGAAGAACATGTTCGTCGTGGCCGCCCCCGCGTAGACGAGACCGAGCGGCTTGAGCCACCGGCGAGGCCGAACGAGCCCAGCGACGATGAAAAGCAAGACCGGAGCCTGGAACAACCCATCGAACAAGCACGCTGCGATGAGATTCGGAGGGGGGTCGAGATGCGCGGGTTCTTCAGCGACCGCCCATTCATGGAGTGCCCGCAATGGCGGCCAGGAGCTGTCCGGAGAAACCGGGACCCCCAAACCCTCCGGAAGGCTGAAGAGAAACCCGTATGCGATCGAAACCGCAAAGAAGCAGATCAGAACGAGATCGACCGGACGACGAAGGATCGAGTTCATTGGAAAGTGCGGCGGCGCCTTCTAACGCATCGGGCTTCAGCTGTCGGGCCCGCTGCCGCGGCTCGCTTGAAAACCCAGGGTCCAATGCCGGATGCTACCACGGACCGTTCGAAGCGTGCTGTGGGCCGGGCAACTGCAAGCCCCCTTATTGGACCGCGGGCTATGGCTCGCGACTCCAGCGCTCGAAATCGCGTGCGCCATGGATGAATGCGAGAATCTGAACGGGAATCCTCCCGCGCTCGATACATCAGGCGGTAGCGAACCACGAACACCTCTCTTACCGACGGATCGGCGCGTTCGGGAACGGAAGCAATGGACCTTCGCCGCGAATGGGCTCATCGCA
This sequence comes from Deltaproteobacteria bacterium, assembly GCA_019310425.1. Lineage (GTDB taxonomy): Bacteria > Myxococcota_A > UBA9160 > UBA9160 > SMWR01 > JAFDEI01. Next base: position 9,022 of record JAFDEI010000217.1, read on the forward strand.
TAGGTGAAGAGCTTGACCGACGGAGCTTCGCCTTCCACGCCCGGGATGCTACCGCAGCACTCCGGCACAGGCTGACGGATCCGGATCCGTCCGGGGTGTGAACGCACGTGCAGTCAATTGCTCGCCCCCCCCGGCCCCGCCGCCCGATTCGTCTTCTCGGTGTTCTCCAGGTATCCGAGTGCCGACAGTATCTCCCGTTCCCACTCCGTGAGGTCGCGCACAATGGCGCCGGGCGCGGCGAGTTGTCGAGTCAGTACATTCATGCGCTGACGGTGTGCCGCCGCCACCTCCGGGTGCGCGCCCGCCACATCGCGCGTTTCGCCCGGGTCCGCCGAGAGGTCCACCAACCGAAAGTCCCCGTCCGCCCTGCGCCAGTAGCTCTTCCAGCGGCCGGTCCGGTAGGTCCGGTACCACGCCTCGGTCAGGAAGAGCTCGTCCGCCTCGAGGTCCCGCTCCTCCGAGCCCCCGTTGCCCACGAGTTCTGCCAGCAGGTGGTAGACATCTTCCGACCGGATCGGTACGTCGCTCTCCTCAACCTCGGCCCCCACCACCACCAGCGGCACCCGCAACACCGGTTCGAACGACGGGTTTCCGAAGTGGGTCGGCAGCGACTGCAGCAGGTGCGGCTCGCCCAGCGTCTCGCCGTGGTCGGAGATCAGCACGATCAACGCGTCGCCCCACAGGCCGTGTGCTTCGAGCACTCCCCATAATTCTCCGATCGCGCGGTCTACCGCCTCGACCGACTCCGCGTACGTCATGTGCCTTTGATTCCAGTCGTGCACGTCCATGTAGTGCACGTACAGAAACGTCGGCTCGTCGGGTCGCTCGGCGAGCAACTCCCGCACGGCGGTGTTGACGTGCGCACCGGTGCGTTGATTTGCGCTCAGGCCCGGGTTTGCCAGCACCGACGCCTTGTCCGCGACCCCGACCTCCTCCCAGCGGTCGAAGCCGGCGTCGAAACCGGCGGGCCGAAACAGCAGGCGATTCGCCACCACCGCCGCGCTCCAATACCCCTGCTCGCGCATCAGCTCACCCAGCGTGAACAAACGCTCCGGCACGCAGGCTTCTTCGGCGCCCTCGGCCCTGAAACGCGCGAGGCCGCACCAATTCGGGCTGATGCGCGCGAGCGCACGCTCGGGATCACCGGATTCGAGGCTCGGGGTGCGACCGCTGAAGAGCGCACCCATCGATAGTGTGGTCTGGTGGAAACTCGCGAGTGCGTTCTCGATCGCGACACCACGCGCTGCGAGACGTGCGATGTTCGGCGTCTCGAGCTCCGATCCGTAGATCGACAAGTGATCGCGCCGAAGCGTGTCGACGACAATGAGGACGACGTGCTCGGGGCGCTCGCGCAGCCCGTCGGCGGCCCCGCAACCCGTGACCGCCAGCACGCCGAGCAGCGCGGGCCACCACCACAGCGCGCTCGCGGAGACGCCCCTCAGGCGGCTTGCTCTTCCGGCGCGGGTGCGTCCGAGCCGTGACGGCCCCGGAACCACTTGCCGTCCGCCCCGCACGACACCACCATCACCTCACCGAGGCCGGGCTCGCCTTCGGGCAGCGCTTCAGCGAGCAGCTTCTGCGCGATCGCGCGGATGGTTCCCTTGTGGACCACGATCAGCACGCTCGCGACGCCACTGGCCGCAATTCCG
>JAFDEI010000218.1 GCA_019310425.1 Deltaproteobacteria bacterium
GTCCAGCGGCGTGAGGCTCAACCCGAGCTGTTCACACGCCCTGCCGGTGTCGATGTCGTCGTCGTGGTCGAGAACGCCCACCATTGCGCGCGTCAGCGGGGGGTTCGCGGTCAGCATCTCGAGCAGGCGCGCGAAGGCGTTCACGAAGAATGCCGGAACGGGAAGCACCCGGGGGTGGTTGTCGTAGAGGGCGGCACAGCGTTCGAGCAGTTCGCGACGCGAGAGCGATTCCGGGCCGGCCAGGTCGAGCGCCAGGTCGCTCGAACCGGGCAGGTCGATGCCGCGCAGGATTGCGTTCACGACGTCGTTCGCGTCGATGGGCTGCTCGCGCCCCGTGCCCCCCCGCAGCAGCGGCACGACGCGCGACTGCGCCTGGCCGCGCAGTGCTCGCGATGCGTAGTCGCCCGCTGCGAGCACCATCGGGACGCGCAGCACGAGCGTCGGGGTCGGGCCTTCCAGCAGGATTCTCTCTGCACGCCCCTTCGACGCGAGGCAGGCGTTGTCGGCGTCGGGCCGTGAGCCGAGGATGCTGAGGTAGACGATCCGCCGGATGCCGGCCTTCGCTGCGGCGTTTGCGAGTGCGCTGCAGGTGGCCTCGTGGGCGCCCGCGTAGCTGCTGGTGCTGCCTTCCTTGATGATGCCGACCAGGTGGACGACCGAATCGCAACCCTCGGCCGCGTGCGCGAGGGCTTCGACGTCTGTGTAGTCGAGCACTGCGACATCGAGGTTCGAGATGTCGGCGAGGGTCCGGCGGGCGCGTTCCGAGCGAACGATCGCACGTACCGGCCGAGGCCCGTCGGTAGCTTCGAACGCACGCTGAATCAGGCGCCGCCCGAGATTTCCGTTGGCGCCGGTGATCAACACCGAGCCCGACCGATCGGCCTGCGTCGTTTGTGCCTGCACGTGCGATTCCTCGCAAGCCTTCTCGTCCGCGGGCCAATGCACCCGACTCGGCAAGCGGGAACATAGCACCCGTGTGTCGGGCGAGGCGCGCAAACAGCCGCCTCCCATTCCACACGTGCTCGCGTCGCCAGCGCGTGTGGCTGCTCAGCGAAGGTCTTCGAACGGCGGCGGTCGCAAGCGCGCCGCCGCCATGCCGCCCGCGGCAACCACCACGGACCAGAATGCAATGCTGCCGACCGCGGTCGCGACCCCCCATGAATCGCCGATCGCGCCCGTCAACCACGGCACCGCGAAGCCCCCCGCGGCTCCGAAGCCGGCTGCCAGGCCCGTGGCGGTGCCCGGCGTCTTCGGAAATTGTCGCCCTGCGAGTGCGATCATGAGTGGATACACGCAGCCCCACGCGAGACCGGTGAGTCCGAAGATGACGAGCACCTCAGCCGATTTCGATACGACGCCCGCCACGATGCATGCAGCCCCGAGCAATCCCGCGACAATGAAGAGCCTTGGTTGCAGTAGCTTTGCCGACGCAGCACTTCCGATTCGGCCCACCAGCAGACCTGACCAGAACGCGCTGATGGCGAGGCGGCCGTGGTCCGGTGAGAGTTGCAGCACGCCATTCGCATAAGGCACCGCGAAGATTGTCATGGCGGCTTCGACGCCCACGTACGCGAATGCAATCGCTGCGAACGGGAGCATGGCGGGTGTGAAGGCCAGGTGGCGTGTCTTCTGCGAGGTGGGCCTGGTCGGTAGCCGTGCGGGGGGCTTCGGGAAGGGGTAGGCGAGTGCGGCGGCTGCCAGCGCGAGGTGCGCGTAGCCGGTCCAGTGAAAACTCGCGGTCCAATGCAGCTGCGTGATCGCGAAGCCGGCCAGAGCGGGGCCGAACATTGCACCGACGGTGGCGCCTGCGTGCACAATGGTCATCGGGCGAGCTGCGCGATCGCGAAAGCGTTCGATGACGAGTGCGTTGATGAGTGTGTCGTAGGCGCCGATCCCGACCCCGATCGCGATCAGATGAACCAGCAGGCGGCTGTAGCTGATGTTCGCATCGACGAAGATCAGCGCCGCTGCGGCGAGCAGAGTGGAGCCGACGAAGAGGGGACGGCGCGCGTGGCGATCGAATAGCGGCCCAGCCCCGACGACGCCGATCCCGATGCCGATCGCGAGTGTGGAGACGAGCAGGCCCGAACGCGCGAGGTCGAGGCCGAGGTCGGCGGCGATTTCGGCCTGATTTGCGCCCGCGAGCACGAGCACGACGCCGAAACAGACGAAAGCCGAAAAGCAGAGGATGAGCACGGTGCCTGGAGGCTAGAGCATCCCGAGTTCGAGCTTGGCCGCTTCGGACATCATCTCCATGGTCCAGGGCGGATCCCAGACCAGGTCGACCCGGGCGGACATCACGCCGTCGACGGTACGGGCCTTGCTTTCGACCTCGATCGGGAGTTCTTCGGCGACCGGGCACATCGGTGTCGTGAGGGTCATGCGAATGCGGGCCTCGCCCCCTTCGGCGATGGCGACGTCGTAGATCAGGCCGAGTTCGAAGATGTTGACCGGGATCTCGGGGTCGTAGATGGTCCGCAGTGTCGCGATTACCCGCTCGCGGATCTGCTCCGGGTCGGCTGAATCGACCGGAATCTGCGCTTCGGCGGAAACTTCTGACATGTTCTACTCCGTCTTCGCAATCTTGCCGGACCCTTCCAGGGCCGACTTCATGGTGTGCCAGGCCAGCGTCGCGCACTTGACCCGGACAGGAAATTCGCGAACGCCCTTGAAGACCGTGAGCTTGCCCAGTCCGGATGTGTCGACTTCGATCTTCGGGTTGCCGGTCACGAGCTCGTGGAAGCCCTCGAACAGCTGCAGCGCCTCGTCGATGGTCTTGCCCTTGATGCTTTCGGTCATGAGCGACGCGGACGCGGTTGAAATCGCGCAGCCCGCACCGTCGAACGCGACGTTCTTTACGACGTCGTCTTCGAGATCGAGCGTCACGGTGATCTTGTCGCCGCACAGCGGGTTGAAACCGTCCGCACTGCGGTTTGCGCCCTCGACCTCACCGAAGTTCCGCGGGCGTTTGTTGTGATCGAGGATCACTGACTGATAGAGCTCTCGAAGCTCCGACATCAGGTGAATATCTCCTGGGTCTTCAGAATCGCCCGTGCGAGCGCGTCGAGCTCCGCGCGGGTGCTGTAGAGCGCAACCGAGGCGCGGGTGGTCGCGGGGACCTCGAATCGGTCCATCACGGGCTGCGCGCAATGATGTCCGGTTCGGACCGCAATGCCCTCCTGGTCGAGGATGGTGCCGACATCGTGGGGATGAACGCCGTCGAGGACGAACGAAAGCACCGCTGCCTTGTCGGCGGCGGTGCCGATCATCCGCAGACCGGGAATTGCATCGAGCAGAGCGGTTCCGTACTCGAGCAGGTCGCGCTCGTGCACGGCGATGTGGTCGAATCCGACTTCGCCGAGATAGTCGATCGCGGCCCCCAGCCCAATGGCAGCTGCGATGTCGGGTGTGCCGGCCTCGAACTTGTGCGGGATTTCGGCCCACGTGCTTTTTTCGAAGCTCACGGTGAGGATCATCTCGCCGCCGCCCTGATAGGGCGGCATGGATTCGAGCAGCTCGGATCGGCCGTAGAGAACGCCGATGCCGGTGGGGCCGAAGAGTTTGTGCGAAGAGAACGCATAGAAGTCGCAGTCGAGTTCTCGTACGTCGATGCGACCGTGCGGTACCGCCTGCGCGCCGTCGACCAGAACCGGCACGCCCCGCTCGTGTGCCAGCCGTGTGATTTCGCGCACCGGATTCACACTGCCGAGAGCATTCGATACGTGAGTGACCGCGACCATTCGAGTTCGGGGCGACAGGCGCTTCTCGAATTCATCGAGAAGCAGCGCGCCGCGGTCGTCGATCGGCGCAACCACGAGATTTGCGCCGCGATCTTCGCACAGCAGCTGCCACGGCACGATATTCGAGTGGTGCTCCATGGCGGTGATGAGAATTTCGTCTCCAGCTCCTACGTGCTTGCGGCCGTGCGTCATTGCGACAAGATTGATGGCCTCGGTAGTGCCGCGTACAAAGACGATTTCGCGCGCTTCGCCGGCATTCAGGAACGCGCGCACCTTCTCGCGGGCCGCCTCGAAGGCATCGGTGGCGCGTTGCGACAGTTCGTACACACCGCGATGGATGTTCGCGTAGTCGTGGCTGTAGAACTCCGACATCGCGTCGATCACCTGCTGCGGCTTCTGTGCGCTCGCGGCGCTGTCGAGGAAGACGAGTGGGTGGCCGTGGCTCTGCTCGGCGAGAATCGGGAAGTCGCGCCGGATGCGTTCGACATCGAGGCCTGCGGCGGGTGTCTGCTCGTTCGCGGCGCTCATTCCGTTTCTCGCCCAGCCACCAGTAGTGATTCCTCGACCCGTTGCCTTATGCGGTCGCGCAGCGGCTCGTCCGGAATCCGGTCGATCACCTCGGCCGCGAATGCATGGCTGAGCATCTGCCGAGCGATCTGCTCCGAGATGCCGCGCGCGCGCAAGAAGAACATCGCATCGTCGTCGAGTCGCCCCACGGTCGCTCCATGGGTGCACTTCACGTCATCCGCGTAGATCTCGAGGTTGGGGCGGGTGTCAACCTCGGCGCTTCCGGAGATCAGCAAGTTCGGGTTCGACTGCTCTGCGCTGGTCTTCTGCGCATCGGGCCGGACGATTACGGTGCCGTTGAAGACACCTTTCGCGCGGCCGCTGAGGATTCCCTTGTAGAGTTCGCGGCTCGTGCCGTGGGGCTCGGCGTGGTCCACGACCGTCTGGTTGTCGACATGCCGCCCACCACTCGCGATGTAGAGCCCGTTCAGCGTGCACTCGGCGCCCTGACCTTCGAGTACCGCCCGGACCTCGTGGCGCGCGACCGCGGCACCAAGCGAGACTGAGTGCGACGTGAAGTGTGCGTCGCGTCCGATGCGTGCGTTGAGCGTTGCGAGATGGAACGCGGATTCGCTCTCCAGCTCGAGGCCCACGTGCTGGAGGTTCGCACCGTCCGCGAGCTCGATGTCGCTGACGACGTTCTTCGTGTAGGCGGCCTTGCCGACCGAAACGTGGCGTGCGACCACGGTCGCGGACGCGCCCTCGCCGACGCGGATCAGGATCAGCGGATGGTCGATGCACCCGCTCGCAGCTTCGGTGCTGACGAAGATCAGGTAGATCGGGTTCTCGAGAGTCACCCCGGGCGGAATCGATACCAACGCGCCGTCCTGCTGGAAGGCGATGTTCAGCGCTACGAAGGCGCGATCACCGAGGTCTGCGGCTCGAGACAGCATCGGCCTGGCGAACTCGGGCCGCTCGTTCAATACGCGTGCGAGGCTGTCGATAACGGCGCCGCTCGGCAGACCTCCCGCGTGCGATCGCTCGAGGTCGCAGCGGCCGTTCACGAACACGAGTGCGTGCTCGAGAGTCGAGGTGTCCAACTCAGCGTCGTCGGCGATCGATTCCGGTCGATTCCGGTCGAAGCCGTTCGTCACGAAGTCGGCGACGTTTGCCACGTTCGTGTACTTCCAGTCTTCGCGCTTGCGGGTCGGGAAGCCGAGCTCCTGGAAGCGGTCGATCGCCGCGCTGCGAATAGGCTCGAGCCACGGCGGTGCGCCGGGCCGCTCGGCCATGGCGGAGTCGCGGTAGCCAGCGACGATGCGATCCCGCTGGTCGCTGAGAGCGTTCACGCGATGACTCCCGGCTTGGCGACGGTGCTGTCGTCTTCGATCCAGCCGTAGCCCTTCTCTTCGAGTTCGAGCGCGAGATCCTTGCCGCCCGAGCGGACGATGCTGCCGCGCGCCAGCACGTGTACGAAGTCCGGGACGATGTAGTCGAGCAGACGCTGGTAGTGCGTGATCACGATCAGCGAGCGATCGGGGCTGCGCAGCGCGTTCACACCGTTCGCGACCGTGCGCAGCGCATCGATGTCGAGGCCCGAGTCGGTTTCGTCGAGGATCGCGAGCTTCGGCTCGAGAACGGCCATCTGGAGAATCTCGTTGCGCTTCTTCTCGCCGCCCGAAAAGCCCTCGTTGACGGACCGGCTCATGAACTTCTCGTCCATCTCTACGAGCTTCATCTTCTCGCGCACGACGTCGAGGAAGTCGAATGCGTCGAGTTCGTCTTCGCCGCGGGCCGTTCGCAGAGCGTTCAGCGACGCCTTGAGGAAGTAGTTGTTCGCGATTCCGGGGATTTCGACCGGGTATTGGAACGCGAGAAAGATACCCACGGAGCCACTCGTGACCTCGACCGTGGGGCGCCCCGCGAGCACGTTTGCGACGGTGCTCTTGCCTGACCCGTTCGGGCCCATGATGGCGTGGACTTCACCCGGACGGACCGTGAGGTCGATCCCCTTGAGGATGTCGGCACCGCCAGCGCGGGCGTGGAGGTCTTCTATCTTCAGCATGACGGGTCCTTCGCAAACGTTGGTCGGCGTCAACCGACGGCTCCCTCGAGGCTGATTCCGAGCAGGTTCTGGGCTTCTACCGCGAACTCCATCGGGAGCTCGCGCAGAACTTCCTTGCAGAAGCCGTTCACGATCATCGAGATCGCGTCCTCTTCCGAGATACCGCGCTGTCGGCAGTAGAAGAGCTGGTCCTCGCCGATCTTCGATGTCGTGGCTTCGTGCTCGACGGTCGCACTCGAGTTCTTGACTTCGAGGTAGGGAAAGGTGTGGGCACCGCAATGGTCTCCGAGCAGCAGCGAATCGCACTGCGAGTAGTTGCGAGCGCGATGGGCCTTCGGCCCGATTCGGACCAGCCCGCGGTACGACTGTTCGCCGTGCCCGGCCGAGATGCCCTTCGATACGATCGTGCTCTTCGTGTCCTGGCCGATGTGGATCATCTTGGTGCCGGTGTCGGCCTGTTGGCGATGGTTCGTCATCGCGACGGAGTAGAATGCTCCGACCGACTCGTCGCCGATCAGCAGGCAGCTCGGGTACTTCCAGGTGATCGCCGAGCCGGTCTCGACCTGCGTCCACGAAATCTTCGAGCGTCGGCCACGACACGCACCGCGTTTGGTGACGAAGTTGTAGATACCGCCCTTGCCGTCTTTGTCGCCGGGATACCAGTTCTGGACGGTCGAATACTTGATCTCGGTGTCGTCGCCTACGGCAACGAGCTCGACCACCGCCGCGTGCAGCTGGTGCTCATCACGCTGCGGCGCGGTGCACCCCTCGAGGTAGCTCACGTAGGCACCTTCCTCAGCGACGACCAGGGTGCGTTCGAACTGCCCGGTGTTTGCGGCGTTGATGCGGAAGTAGGTCGACAGCTCCATCGGGCAGCGAACACCCTTGGGGATGTAGGCGAACGAGCCGTCGCTGAAGACCGCGGAGTTCAGCGTTGCGTAGAGGTTGTCGGAATATGGGACCACCGAGCCCAGGTACTCGCGCACGATGTCGGGACAGCGCGCGACGGCCTCGGAGAACGAGCAGAAGATGATGCCCTGTCGTTCGAGCTCTTCTTTGTAGGTCGTCGCCACGGAGACGCTGTCGAATACCGCGTCGACCGCGACACCCTGAAGGCGCTTCTGCTCGTTCAGCGAGATGCCGAGTTTCTCGTAGGTCTCGAGGATCTCCGGGTCGACTTCGTCCAGGCTCTCGGCCTTCTTGGCCTGCTTGGGCGCCGAGTAGTAGATCATGTCCTGGTAGTCGATCGGAGAGTGGTGGAGCTTTGCCCAGGTCGGTTCTTCGTTGTTGGCGAGCATCTCGAAGAAACGCTTCAGCGCCTTCAGCCGGAAGTCGAGCAGCCACTCGGGTTCGTTCTTCTTCGCAGAGATCAGGCGCACCACGTCTTCCGACAGGCCGGGCGGAATCGAATCCGCCTCGATGTCGGTGACGAAGCCGTACTCGTACTCGCGGTCGGCGAGGCGCTGCAGCTCGTGGGTTTCGGATTCCGACACGGTCACTCCAATCCGGTCGATGTGAGGTTGATTCGGAGAGCGCGGAGCGGAACGATGGAGCCCGCTACATCGGGCATCGCGAGGTCGGCGAGCGTGATCTTCGAGAGTGCGTCGTGGACTGCGGCGTTGATCCGCTGCCAGGGTTCGCGCACGTCGCACGATGATTCCTGCGAGCATGTGCCGGGATGGGCGCTGCATTCGGTGAGTGAGATCGGGCCCTCGAGGGCGGTGATCATCTCGGGGACCGAGATGTCCACGGCGTTGCGCGCGAGCGAGTAGCCGCCCTTCGAACCGCGCTGTGACGACAGCAAACCCTCGCGGGCGAGGGTCTTCAGCACCTTGCTCACTACCGGGGCCGGCAAGTCGGTCTCGGCGGCGAGGTTGCGCGCGTTGCGGGCTTCATCGTCCGGGCTCTGGGCGAGTCGAACCATCAGCACGATGCCGTAGTCGGTGATGCGGCTGAGTCGGATCATCTGGGGGTCCAGGTTCGATGGAGGGAATGCCGAAACGATATCGGACCGTGGCGGTCCTGTAAATACTGGACCGCATATGTCCTAATTCATTGCAGGTTCGGGAATATTCTAAAAAGACTGTGTTTACAGATAGTTAAACAGTATCTGTGGGGCTGCCCGGAAGCGACCGAGTGGATTCGGCCTCGATTCGAGCGATCCGATCTCACGGGTAGATGTCTGGATATCCGCCGTCAGGCGACACACGCAGTCGCGGAAGGCCCATATGAACAAGCGCGAACGAGACGGCCCTCCCGTTCGACGCGCGCTCGCAGCGGTATCTTCGTTAGGGCTCCGAGCCGCCTCAGAAGACCGGAATTCTTCCGCTGTCCACGCCTTGGATCAACTTGCCGATCCGCTCGTAGACGCTGTCGATCTCACGCGTGGTGAGCCCGAACTGCACCACCCCGTCCTGGAATGTGGCGCCGTCGTTCGGGTCCATCACCGGGCCGGACGGGACCGGTACGAGCATGCGCTGGTCGTCCACCTGCAGCTGATCGACGACGGCCAGGAAGTCGAGATCCTTGCGCTCGACCGTGCGCAGGCGA
>JAFDEI010000219.1 GCA_019310425.1 Deltaproteobacteria bacterium
GACCGCGGCAAATCCGGAACCAAGCGTTCCCTTCTTACAGATGGAGGCGGCGTTCCGCTGGCCCTGGCCGTGTCGGGCGCCAACACGCATGACAAACGGCTCGTCGAGCCGACTCTGAAGAACTTTGCGGTACGTCGCCCCCGTCCGAAGCCCGGAGGTCGCAAGCAGCGTTTCTGTGGCGACAAGGGCTACGACTACGTCGACACGCAAGATCTGGTTCGGCGCTGGGGCTACACCTTGCACATCAAGTCGCGCGGCGACGAGGCGAATGCCTTGCGCACGAATCCTCGCTTCCGTGCGCGTCGCTGGGTCGTGGAGCGGAGCCACTCGTGGTTGAATCGCTTCCGACGCCTCCTGATCCGGTGGAAAAAGAAGGCGGCCAACTACGAAGCGATGCTCCACCTTGCCTGCGCCATCATCACGCTGAATGCGGCGGGGGTTATGGGATAGGCTCTTAGTGCCGAGGCAGACAAGCGATCAAGAGACAGGCTGCGGTCTCGGGTCGTCGCTCACTTCGGCCAGCAACCGGCGGCTACAGGCCGGGGCGAGGGGCAGTCCATCTCCAGGGGCTGGCGGCAGCGCCAGCGGTGGAAGCGGAGAAGTAGTCCTCGAGGATCCGCCGCAGATGCCGCTCACTGAGAACCAATGATGATCAGGACGAAGAGCACCTCGAACCGAACCGTTGGGGCCGTGAAGAAGCCCAGCGACACCAGCTCGCTCCGAATCCGCGGCGACCCCCAGGCGGGATTGGACTCCGACATCTTGCGGATGAGATCGCGGACCTCCTTGGCGATGGCCGGCCGGCCGGGCCTACCCCACGGCTGCGGATGCGCCTCGATAGGTGGCCGTGAGCCAGCCAGAATCGGGTTTTCGGGACGGACAGTCTCCAACAACGTGTACACTCGCAGGCAGGCTTGGCGGTCCGCGTGCTGGTATTGAGGAGGCGACAGGGGCCTCCGAGCTGTGCAAGGGTCGAAGGGAGGACGGGAGCCTTGAGAAGACACCTGGCGCCATTCTTCGCCACGCTCCACGAACGGATGCTGGAATTGGGCGGCATGCTCAATGGGCACTTGCACCTGGACCGCTCGGGCACGCTGGCTGAGACCAGGGATCTCTTGGGAACCTCGAGCAGCGGCGGCGATTCGTACCTCTCCTTGTCCGACAAGCACGCCTTGATCCCGATGGTCCACGCCAGTCGATGCTACGACCCGGACGTGTTGGCCGAGCGCGTCGACGCTCATCTCGATGCGCTGGTCGAGGTCGGTACGACCCGTGCAGACACCGTGGTGGACACGACAGCGGATCGCGTCGGGCTGGGCGCATTGCAAGTGTTCCTGGAGTTGAAGGCAAAGTGGCACGGCACTTTGGACTTGCGTGTGGGCGCCTATTCACCGCTGGGCTTCCGCGACGACGAGCCGGACCGCTTCGAGCTGCTGGTCGAAGGGGTTCGCATCGCGGACTTCATCGGCTCCTTGCCGGAGCGTGACGATCACTCGAGCTACCCCGAGCACATCGGTTTCGAAGAGAGCTGTCGGAGAATGTTGACGCTGAGCGCGGAGCATGGGAAGCCGCTGCACCTTCACGTCGATCAGAGGAACCACCCGGACGAGGCCGCCAGCGAAGTAGTCGTGCGCGCGGCGCGGCAGATCGGCCTGAGCGGTCAGTGCGACCAGGAGCCCATGATCTGGCTGGTGCACGTGATTTCACCGTCCACCTACGACGACGAGAGGTTCAACGCTCTGATCGAGGCGTTCGTGGAACTGAACATCGGCGTGATCTGCTGCCCGTCGGCGGCGCTCAGCATGCGGCAATATCGACCGGTCAAGACGCCGACGGGCAATTCCATCGCACGCGTGCTGGAGATGCTCGACGCCGGCGTCCATGTGCGAGTCGGATCGGACAACATCGACGACATCACTTCGCCGGCGGGCACGCCGGACCTGATGCAAGAGCTGTTTGTGCTTTGCAACGCCGTGCGTTACTACGAAGTCGAGCTACTGGCGAAGCTCGGCGCGGGCGTGCGACCCGATGCCGCGGACTTGTCCAGGTTGCGTGCCCACCTGGACCAGGATCGCAAAGAGATCGCCCGCCTCGGTCCAGAGGCCTGATCTTCTCCAGTCGACGCACGTGAGAGACTCCAGCTTGTCCACGACCTTTCAAGATTCCCCTCATGCCGATGTCCTGTCGTTGCTCCAGGCCAGCGCCAAGAGCCATGAGCGCTCGGTTGCGCTGCATTCGCTCGCTTCGAACCCGGTCACGTACGGGTCTCTTCTGCTTCGTGTCACGGCCCTGGCGGCCTCGCTGCGAGCCTGCGGGGTAGGCGGCGGCGAGCGCGCGAGCCGCGTAGCGATCGTCATGGCCAACGGGCCCAGCCAGTCGATCGCGCTCTTGGGAACTTGTTGCGCGGGCGTGGCGTTGCCCTTCAATCCCGCCTTTCGGGCCGAGGAGTACCGAAGCTACTTCACCCGCACGCGGGTCGACTTTCTGCTGGTCGCCGGCGATGAGACCGGGCCGGCGGTGAGCGTCGCGCAGCAAGCCGGCATCCGCGTGCTGCGTCTGGGCCTGGACAGCGCCCGGGTGGACGAGGATCCACAGGGAGCGATGCCGCCGCTGCGCGCCCCGGACGGCGAGGATCTCGCGGTGATCATGCTGACCTCGGGCTCGACGGGCGGGGGCAAGGTCGTCCCGCTGACCCACAAGAACCTCTGCTCGGCATCGCGCGATGTCTGCCGCTCGCTGGACCTCGGAGCGGGAGATCGCTGCCTGAGCATGTGGCAGCAGTTCCATATCGGCGGAGTCGTCGATCTCCTGCTGGCTCCACTGGCCTCGGGTGGGCGGATCATCGCAGCTGCCGGCTTCGATGCCGCTCGCTTCTTCGAATCGCTCGCGGACGCCGAACCTACCTGGTTCCAGGGCGTGCCGACGACGCTGCGCGAGCTGTGTCTCCATGCCAAGGCTCACAGCGTGGACACGTCGGGCTCGTCGCTGCGATTCATCCGTTCGGTCGCTGCGGCCCTCCCCGCAGAATGGATGCGGGAGGTCGAGCAGCGCTTCGGCGTTCCCGTGATCCAGACCTTCGGCATGACCGAGGCAGCGCCGCTGATCACGTCCAATCGCTTGCCACCCGGACAGCGAAAGCCCGAGTCCGCCGGCGTCCCGTGCGGTGCGTCAGTCAGCATCATGGATGACCATGGCCGGCCCTTGTCGATCGGCGAGCGCGGCCCGATCGCGATCCAGGGCGACAATGTGTTCGCCGAGTATGAAGGCGACCCCCAGGCCAACATCGACTCTTTCCGCGACGGCTGGTTCTACACCGGAGACATCGGGTACCTCGATGCCGACGGCTATCTCTTTCTCACCGGCCGTGTGAAGGAGATCATCAACCGCGGCGGCGAGAAGATCTCGCCCGGGGAGATCGACCGCGTCCTGCTTCATCACCCGGCCGTCGCACAAGCTGCGGCCTTCGGCGTCGCTCACCCCACCCTGGGCGAAGAGGTCGCCGCAGCGGTAGTCCTCGAGCCAGGCCTGACGGCAACGCAGGTCGATTTGCAGGACTTCGTCGCGCAGCGGCTCGCAGCGTTCAAAGTCCCACGCCAGGTGTCGTTCCTGACTGAGCTCCCCCGCTGCCCCGTCGGGAAGCTTCGGCGCAGCGAGCTGGCCGAGCTCGCAGTGGGCGCAAGCCGCCAGGCGCCCCACCGCGCTCCTAGAAACAGGATCGAGACCACGCTGGTGGAGCTGTGGGCGAGCGAACTCGACCTGGACGGCCTCGGAATCGACGACGATTTCAGCGTGCTCGGCGGAGACTCGTTATCGAGTGTTCGGATTCTCGTCGCCGTTCAATCGCTGTTCGGAGTGCAGATTCCCGACCACGCACTCGCGAGCTTCGACACGGTCAGCAACATGGCAGCGGCACTGGTCGCAATGGGTTGCTCGGCCGATGCGCTGCCCGGCAGCCCTGCTGCTCCGGATCCCGATCGAGCCGGGAAGCTCCGCGTGGAGCGTGCGATCGCCGCGGCCAGCGAAGCCCTGCTCGGCGCAGAGGACGCCGCGCCCTACGCGCTCTACGACTGCCGGACGGTGGCCGAATTCAAGATGCTGAGCCAATCCCGGGAATCGATCGGCACGCCGGCCGAGCTGCACGCCTGGCTCAACCAGAAACCTCCGCTGAGCTCGCGTTGGCGCGCATCCGACCTGTTCCGGCTCCGGACCGCGATGAACATCGCACGCCGACGCCGGCGAATGAAGCGCAGATTCCTGCGCGACCACGCCCTGGCCGATCGACCCATGGCCTGGAGGCGCCGCGGCGTCGGCGAGAATGCCTACTTGTTCGCGGCGCCACCCGCACAGCCCCCTGCGAAGACCCTGATCGTTGGTTTCGCCGGGGGGGCGATGCGGCTAATGGTGCCCGTTTCCCGCTTGCTTTTCTGTCTCGATCCCGATCAGCACGACTTGCTGTTGATCCGGGACCCGGAGCGCAAGCATTACCGCTTCGGCGTTCCGGGCTTGGGAAACACTCTCGAGGCCATGGCCCGGAGATTGGACGAGTACGCCCGGAACGAGGGCTATCGGCGAGTAGTTGCGATCGGTACGAGCGCCGGTGGATTGCCCGCCATCTGCGCCGCCACCATCAACCGATGGCCGAAGGTCCTCGTCTGCGGAGCCGACCGCCCATCCAGTCACCCCCACTTTTCCGAGACGATAGAGCGGCTCCGCTCCACGCTCGCCGAGCCCTCGGCTTCTTCCGTGGCCGTAGCCTATTCTGCGCAAAACCAACGCGACAGCGAAGCCGCCCGCGAGATCGCACGGATGATCCCTTCCACCACGCTCTTGCCCGATCATCGCTTCAAGCGCCACACGATCATCCACGAGCTCTACCGGGCCGGCGAACTGCAAGTATTCCTGAGGAAGCACCTCGTCTGCCCCTTGCCAGAGCGACCCGACTCGACCCGGAACGCAGCCGAATTCCCGATCCTGCCGGGCCCAATCGAATGACCATGCCCAACCTCTACCTTCCGATCACGAGCCAGCCGCGCGAGCTGGAGGCAAAGCTGCTGCTGGCGCTGTTTGCCAAGGAAAGCGGGATGAGCCCGGTCTTCGGCTACAAGTCGGCGTTTCAATCGCAGCTTGCCAGCTTGCCTCCGGGCTTTTTCCTGGCGCATAACGCGCGGCAGAAATCCGAGTGGATCGATCGCGTGCGCAAGTTCGGCCACCGCGTGCTGGTGATGGACGAAGAGGCACTGGTTCGCCAGTCGGACGAGATATTCCTGAAGAAACACCGGCAGGACGCCTTCGACCACGTCGCTCACATCCTGTGTTGGGGCGAGGATGACAACGCGATGTGGGGACACTCCAATCTCGATTTTTCGGGCGGCGTGAGTATCGTCGGCAACCCGCGGATGGACCTGATGCGGCACGAGATGGCGCCCTATTACGCCGCGCGGGTGACTGATATCCAGGTGCAGTACGGCGACTATGTCCTCCTGAACACCAACTTCTCCACGGTGAACAACCTGACGCCGAAGGGCGGCGGGGTGCGGATTGCCAAATGGGCGAAAGATGATCGTGGCAAGCAGCTCACGGCGGATTTCTTGTCCAACAAGAGCGCGATGCTCGAGGCGGTGCTGGGGCTCGTACGTCCCCTGGCCGACGCAATCGCACCGATGACGCTGTTGGTCCGCCCCCACCCCAACGAGGACCACACTCCATGGGAACGCGCCGTAGGGGAGGTGGCTAACGCTCACGTCGTCTTCGAGGGCGGCGTAGTGCCCTGGATCATCGGAGCGCGAGCGCTGGTCCACAACAGCTGTACCACGGCGGTCGAGGCGGCCGTTGGCGGGACACCGGTGCTGAACTTCCGCCCCTGGAAGTCCGAATATGACAACCCGCTGTCGCACGCTTTCGGGCAGGACTGCGCGGATTCCGCGGCGCTGGCTAGCGCACTGCAGGCGCTGAGCGAAGGGCAGACGAGCGGCCTTTCACAGCAGCAGAAGGCGCTCCTGTCGCATCACATCGCCAGCCTCGAGGGTCCCTTCTCCTGCGAAAGGATCGTCGATCGGCTCTGCGCCCCCGAGCAGGCCATTGACCAGAGATCGCGCGTAGGCTTCGTCGAT
>JAFDEI010000220.1 GCA_019310425.1 Deltaproteobacteria bacterium
GGTACTTACAGTCTGGATTGGGGCAGAACGGAGGAGTGAAACGCGGCGAAGAAGAGGCCATATCAGCCTACACCGCAAAATGTGTGCCACCAACATTCTTTGGGGCACAACTTAATCAGTAGACTCCTCGGCATGAGTCGCGATTTCGTCGATCGGTCGGAGCCGCGCATCGGCGCCTTCTTCGACATGGACAAGACGCTGATCGCCGAGAACTCAGGCAGCCTCTACATGCGCTACCGACGGCAGCGCGGGGAGGTCGGCCGGATGGAGCTGCTGCGCGGTCTGGGTTCCTATCTGCGGTACAAGGTCGGGCTGCTCGACATCCAGAACTGGACGCGCAGCATGTCACTCGAGTTCCGCGGGCAGAGCGAGCGCGAACTCGAGGTAGAGGCGGTGAGGTGGGTCGAGGAGATGGTGGCCGAACAGATCTACCCCGAGGCACGTGAGCTCGTAAACGAGCATCTGGCCCGCGGGCATCTGGTCGCGATCGTCTCGGGCGCGACCTACTACGTGGTCGCTCCGGTCGCGCGTTGTCTCGGAATCGAGCACATGCTCTACACGCGGCTCGAGGTGGTGGACGGTCTGTTCACTGGGAAGGTGGTCGAGCCGGTGTGCTTCGAGGAAGGGAAGATCTACTGGCTGGAGAAGTTCATCGAGGAGCAGGGGATTTCTCTCGCGAAGAGCTGGTTCTACACGGACTCGATAACCGATTTGCCGTTGCTCGACCTCGTCGGTCACCCGGTGATCACGAACCCCGACCACATGCTCTACCGCACCGCCCGAAAGCGCCGCTGGCCGGTGAAGTTCTTCACGCCCCCCGATCTCTAGGGACACGCGCGGGGGGTGGGGGGTGCCTTGCGCTCCCTTTCTTCACGGTCGCGAAAGGCACCCCCACCCCCCGCGCTCCCACGAGTTCGTTCCGGATGATCATGGCGGAGCGAAGCGTCGGCCTCCCCCGCGTTTCTCGACCCGCGTCGAGCTGCACTAAAAGCGGATCGGGATGGGGGGCCTTTCGCGACCGTAAAAAAGGGAGCGCAAGGCCCCCCATCCCGATCCGCGTTCGAGCAGAAACCTTCGCGAACGAATGTAGTAGGAAGGAGGCGGCGTTTAGAGAAGCTTCTCGGCCATCGATTTGAAATCGGCTTTGGGGCGGGCGCCCTGGAGTTGTTCGACCACGGTGCCGTTCTGGAAGGCGAGGACGGTCGGGATCGCGCGCACGCCGAACTGGCCCGGCGTGTTCACGCTGGATTCGATGTCCATCTTGGCGACCTTTACACGATCGCCGTATTCGGCGGCGATCTCCTTGATGATCGGGGCAATCTGCCGGCACGGCGCGCACCATTCCGCCCAGAAGTCGAGAATGACGGGCTTGTCGGAATCGAGAACTTCCACCTGGAAGGTTTCGTCGGTGACGTCGATGACTTCGGCCATGCTTCGAGATCTCCTTTGTACGCGGACGCACAGTCGCCCGCGGAATATCGTCCGCTTCGTTTCCGGTCGCCGGATCGCCCCGGGAGTCGTGGCACTGCGCCGGTCCCCCACCGTAGCCAATGCACCGCGAGTTACCTCCCGTTGACGCTGAATACGGCGACGGGTATCGTCGACAAGCCCGTTTTTATTGAATTATTCAACTCGGGAGGCCCGGCGACCATGGCCCGAAGTGCAGCCGCCGCAGCCGCCGCAGCCGCCGAGTGGGTTGCGACATGAGTCGCCGGTTTCCGAAGATCGATCGCGACGGCGTGCGGACGACGAGCATCCACGACCGCAAGAGCCGCGTGAAGATTGCCGACGACGCCGAACCCCATCGCGCCGGAGCCTCGCTCGCGGATTTCCTCGCGGGGCTCCCCGCCACGCTCGCCGCCGAAGACCTGCGCGCGGCGATCGCCGCGACGGTTCGGGCCCGCGCGCGAGGGCGGACGCTGCTGTGGGGCTTTGGAGCCCATGTGATCAAGGTCGGTCTGGCGCCGGTCCTGGTCGATCTGCTCGAGCGGGGACTGATCTCCGGGATGTTCACGAACGGCGCGAGCTGCGTTCACGATCTCGAACTCGCGTTGATCGGCCGTACCAGCGAAGACGTCTCGGCGGAAATCGACGACGGCAGCTTCGGCATGGCGCGTGAGACCGCTGCGCTGCTGAATCGTGCGATCGCGCGCGGCGCCGAAGCGGGCATCGGCATGGGGGAGGCGATCGGACGCGAGATCCTCGAAGGTGAGTATCCACACAAGGACCGCTCACTGTTCGCCAACGCCGTCCGCCTCGGGATTCCCGTCACGGTGCACGTTGCGATCGGCGGCGATATCCACCACATGCACCCGGGTGCCGACGGTGCGGCGCTCGGGGCGACGAGCTATCGAGATTTCGAAACGCTGGCCGGCCTCGTCGCGACGCTGCGCGATGGAGTCGTCTACAACATCGGCTCCGCGGTGATCCTGCCCGAGGTATTCCTGAAGGCGCTCTCGCTCGCCCGCAATCTCGGCCACCCGGCACGCGGGTTTACCGCGGTCGACATGGACTTCATTCGGCAGTACCGACCGCGGGTGAACGTCGTCGAACGCCCAACGCGACAGGGCGGGCGCGGCATTTCGTTGGTCGGGCCGCACGAGATCTTGTTGCCGCTACTCGCGGCCGGGCTCATTGAAGCGATCCACGGAGGAGACGCGTGATGGGGCGCATTGTGTTGTGCGAAGGCGACATCAGCGAGCAATCGGTCGACGCGATCGTGAACGCAGCGAACACCCAGCTCGTGCTCGGTGCGGGGGTTGCGGGTGCGATCCAACGGCGGGGTGGCCCGCAGATTCAGCAGGAGTGCGATGCGATCGGACCGATCGAACTCGGCGATGCCGTTGTGACCGGCGCGGGGGACCTCGCCGCGCGCTTCGTGATTCACGCTGCAGGGATGCCGTCGGGGGGCTCTGCGACCGATTCGAGTATTCACGCCGCGATCCGACGTAGCCTCGAGCTTGCGCGCGAAAAGGGCTGCGAGATCGTCGCGATCCCGGCGCTCGGAGCGGGAATCGGCGGGTTTCCCGAGCAGCGCTGTGCCGAAATCCTGCTCGACGAGTGTCGGCGGCATCTCGCGGGCGAGACCACGCTGCGCGAGATCCGGATCGTGTTGTTCGGCGAGCCGACTTATCGGATTTTCGAGGCGGCCAGCGATGCTGCGAAGATTCACGAGCAGATGGAGAAGCTACGCGCTCAGAAATGAGCCCTCCGGCCCTGGTAACGCCATTCGCGCTATCCTCTGGGACCGCCATTTACGCGGAATGACGAGAGAATTCCCATCGTGGTCATCCAACTCCACCAGCTGACTGCGGCGATCTATCTGATCGCTGCGCTTGTCGCGAGCCTCGGGCTTGCGCTACCTGCTCCGCGTCTCGGGCGGATCTCGTTGTTCCTGCTCGGCGCAGGCGTGATCGTCCATGGCTGCGGCTTCGGCGCGATGCATGTCGACGGAAAGACGCCGGCCTTGAACGAATTGCCTGTGGCGGTTTCCTTCATGGCCTGGATCGGCACGGTCTTCTACCTCGTGCTCGCAAGGCGAGCGCGCCTCGTGAGCCTCGTGGTGCTGGTTGCACCGATGGCGTTCGTGAGCGTGTTCGTCGCCGGGCTCCGTCTGACCGATCCGGCCGCGGTCGAGGCGGCCGCGGCTCCCGGCGGTTCCTGGGAACACGCCCATGTGCTGCTCGCGGGCTCCGGCCTCGCGCTGCTGGGCGTCGCGGGTGTCGCGGGTATGTTCTACCTGCTCGAGCACAGGCGGCTCAAGTCGAAGCAGCGGATCGGGCCTCGCTTTCGACTGCCGTCGCTCGAAGCGCTCGACCGGGTGAACTCCGTTGCTGTCGGGATCGGCTTCCCGCTGCTCAGCCTCGGCGTTGTCACCGGTATGTTCTGGGTCGAGAAGACTCACGGGCGTGTCTGGGTCGGGTCGCCGCATGAGCTCTGGTCCGGGATCGCGTGGCTGGTCTACGCAATCGTCGTGGCGCTGCGCTTCGGGCGCAGACAGGGTGCGCGCCAGGCGGCAGCGAGTGCGGTCGGTGGCTTCGTCTTTCTCTTCTTCGCGGTGATCGGGCTCGAGTTCTTCGCATGAAGATCATTCTGGTTGGCCTGAACCATCGCTCGGCACCGCTCGAGGTGCGCGAACGACTCGCGGTCGACGATGTCGCGCCGCTACTCCAGAAGCTCGTGGCGAGCGACGAAATCGACGAGGCGGTCCTGGTTTCGACCTGCAATCGTGTCGAAGTGGTTGCGTTGACCCGCAGCGTCGAACCGGCTCGGCACCGCCTGCGCTCGTTCTTCCGCCGCGACCTCGACGGCGGCAACCCCGGCGACGGTTCCCAGCTCGAGGATCACCTCTACGAGTACACCGATGCCGAGGCAATGCGGCATGTGCTCCGCGTATCGTCAGCGCTCGACTCGATGGTCGTGGGCGAGCCGCAGATCCTCGGTCAGATGAAGGACGCGTACCGCGCGGCCGCGGAATGCAAAGCCAGCGGTCCGATCTTGAATCGACTGTTTCAGCACGCGTTCACCACGGCCAAGCGAGTGCGCACCGAGACCCGTGTCGCCGAGCGGCCGGTTTCGGTGGCCCGTGTCGCGGTGGATCTCGCGCGCCAGATCTTCGAGGACTTCAGCGACAAGCAGGCGCTACTGATCGGGGCCGGCGAGATGATCGAGGCGGCGCTGTCGGCCCTTCGTTCGGCGGGTATCGAGTCGGTTGCAGTTGCGAACCGCACTCCGGAACGGGCGGCCGACCTCGCGGTCCGATTCGAGGCTACCGCGCACGGCTTGGACGAGTTGCCCCATCTGGTCTCCGAGGCCGACGTCGTACTGAGCTGCATCGGCGGCAACCGACCGATCCTGACCCGCGATCTCATCGAGGCGGCGCTGCGGAATCGCCGGCACCGGCCGATCTTCGTGATCGACATCGGCGTGCCCCGCAACGCGGAGCCCGAAGTCGACACGCTCGACAACGTCTACCTCTACGACATCGACGATCTCGGCGCGGTGTCGGATCAGAATGCGGAGCAGCGCCGCCGCGAGACGGTTCTAGCGGAAGCGCTGGTCGCCGAGGAACAGCAGCGTTTCGATGGCTGGTTCACTGCGCTTCGGGCCGTTCCGACCATCAAGCACCTGCGGACACACGTCGAGAAAATTCGCAGGACGGAGGTCGACAAGACGCTCGCGAAGCTCGAGATCGGAGAGCTCGAGCGCGAACAGGTCGAGTCGTTGACTCGGTCGATCGTCAACAAGATCCTGCACGCGCCGCTTTCGCGGCTCCGGCGGGAAGCGGAGCGGGAGGAAGGCATGGCCTACCTCGAGACTGCGCGAGCGCTGTTCGGGCTGGATGAAGAACCCGAGGCGCCGTCGGCTTCCGCCGCAGCCGTGGCCGACGATGCGGAGAGCGAGTGAGTACGATTCGGCTGGCCACGCGCGGGAGCGATCTCGCGCTCACGCAGTCGCGTGCCATGGCGACGCGCATCGAGTCCGAGCTCGGGGTCACGGTCGTGCTGGTCCCGATCAAGACGACCGGCGACCGGATCCAGAACGTGTCGCTCGCAAAGATCGGCGGCAAGGGCCTTTTCGTAAAGGAGATCGAGGAGGCGCTCCTCGACGGCCGTGCCGACATTGCGGTGCACAGTGCGAAGGATCTGCCGGCTGCGGTGCCGGAGGGCCTGTCGCTCGTCGCGTTTCCCGAACGCGCCGACCCGCGCGACGCGCTGGTCGGCCGCGAGCCCGGAGCGACGCTGGCGGACCTTCCCGCGAGTGCACGGGTGGGTACCGGCAGCGTTCGGCGCGCGGCGCAGCTGCGTGCGTACCGGCCCGATTTCGAGATCGTGCCGCTGCGTGGAAACGTCGCTACTCGATTGCGCAAGATCGAAGAGCAGTCGCTCGATGCGGTGGTGCTCGCGAGTGCGGGGCTCGATCGCCTCGGGCTGTCGGATCGGATCGGAGAGCGCATCCCGACCGACGTGATGTTGCCGGCGGTCGCGCAGGGGATCCTCGCGATCGAAGGTCGTAGTGATGATTCCATCTCGCGCGACGTCGCGGTTCTGGCCTGCGCGAACGCCGAAGCGAGCGCAGCCGCGGAGCGCGCGTTCCTGATCGGCCTCGCCGGACGGGCAGGGTAGGTTGCGCCTGCGCGCACTGCTGGCTTCGATCGATGGCGCGCGGTTGTTGACTCACGAGGCGAATGTCTCCATCGGGGATGCGACGGCGGCCGGGGAGGCGGCAGCTGCGGCGATACTCGCTGCGGGTGGCGAGGCGATTCTCGCCGAGCTGCATGAAGAAGCTCGTGAATGAGCGTCGACACGAAGCAACGCGGCCGCGTGATCCTGCTCGGCGCCGGCCCGGGCGATCCGGACCTGATCACGTTGCGCGGCTTGAAGGCGCTGCAGAGTGCCGATGCGGTCATCTACGACGCACTGGCGGCTTCAGAGCTGCTCGAACACGTGCCGGCCCGCGCGACGCTCCACAATGTCGGAAAGCGCGGCCACGACGAGCCGACGCGCACCCAGCCGGAAACTACGGCGCTCCTGATCGAGCTCGCGCGTGCGGGCAATGTCGTCGTTCGGCTCAAGGGCGGCGACCCGTTCGTGTTTGGTCGCGGGGGTGAAGAAGCGACCGCGTGTGTGAATGCGGGCATCGATTTCGAAGTGATCCCGGGGATCTCGTCCTCGGTTGCAGCGCTTGCGTACGCGGGCATCCCAATTACCGACCGGCGCCTCGCGGCGTCGTTCGCGGTGGTGACTGGCCACAAGGATCCGACGACGGTTTCGGGCGAGACGCGCTGGGACGAACTCGCCACCGCGGTCGATACCCTGGTGATCCTGATGGGAATGCGCAAGCTCGAAGATCTCGTCGGTCGTCTGGTCGCCGGCGGCCGCGATCCGAAGACGCCCGCGGCGGTGATCATGAATGGAACGTTGCCCAGCCAACGGGTCGTGACCGCGCCGCTCGGTGAAATTGCGGAGCGTTCGCGCGCCGCCGGCCTCTGCGCACCGGCTGCAGTGGTGGTCGGCGAGGTGGTGCGCCTGCGCGAGACCCTCAATTGGTTCGAAAACCGCCCGTTGTTCGGCAAGCGCGTCCTTGTGACTCGCGACGAGCGCCCCGGTGGCCGTCTGTCGAGCGCGTTGCGGGACGTAGGCGCCGAGCCCGTCTTGGCGCCGATGATCCATGTGGTGCCTTCGGAAGACTGGCTGTCCGTCGACGCCGCGCTCGCCGATCTCGCGAATTACGACGGGCTGCTGGTCACGAGCGCCCACGCGATCCGCTTTCTCGCCGAACGGGCAGAGACTCGCGGCGTGTCGCTCGCCGACAGCGGGCTTCCGGTGTACTGCGTCGGGCCGGAGACCGCACGCGTCACGCGCGAGGCCGGAGTTCCGGTCCGGGCGATCCCGGACGAGCGTCACGATGCCGAGGCACTGCTCGATACCCTGGTTCGCCGGTTCTCGCCGAGTGGTCGGCGCTACCTGTTCCCATGCGCCGACGATGCGCGCGCGACCTTGCCGACGGGCCTCGCCGCGGCGGGTGCGAGCGTGGATTCCGTCGTCGTCTATCGCACACTGCCGTCCGAACTCGGCCGGGCCGAACTCCAGACGTTGCTGGGCGAAACCGAGATCGACATTCTCACCTTCACGAGCCCGTCCGCGGTCCGGAATTTCGTCGAACGGCTGGACGACGCCGGATTGAAAACGGCTGCGGGCTGCCTGGTCGGGGCCATTGGCCCGGTGACCGCGGAGGCGCTACGAGATGTAGGGTTGCCCGCGGACGTCGTGGCCGAGCGCGCGGGTGTGCAGGAACTCGTAGAGTCGTTGGTGACCCGAGTAATGACCGATGCGGGAGGTTCCAGATGAGCTACCCCCGAACCCGATTGCGACGACTCCGGCGCAACGACACCTTGCGCCGGATGGTGCGTGAGACCGCGCTCTCGCGTGACGATCTGGTGCTGCCGTTGTTCGTCGTCGAAGGCAGTGGTGTCCGCGAGCCGATCGCGTCGATGCCGGGCGTCCACCGCTTCTCGGTCGACACCGTGGTGCGCGAGGCCAAGCGGGTGGTCGCGGCCGGCGTGCCGGCGGTGATCCTGTTCGGGATTCCGGAGCGGAAAGATGCCCGCGGATCCGGTGCGGACGATCCCGGCGGGATCGTCCAGCGCGCGGTCGAGGCGGTGAAATCAGCTGAGCCCGACCTCTGCGTGATCACGGACGTGTGCCTGTGCGAATACACCGACCATGGGCACTGCGGAATCATCGAGAACGGCGACGTACGCAATGACCCTTCGGTGGAGCGCCTGGCCGCGACTGCGCTCTCTCACGCGCGCGCAGGCGCCGACATCGTTGCGCCGTCCGACATGATGGACGGCAGGGTCGGGGCGATTCGCAGCGCGCTCGACGGCGGCAGTCTGGAAGACGTCGCGATCCTCGCCTATTCGGCCAAGTTCGCGAGCGCGTACTACGGTCCGTTCCGCGACGCGGCGGAGAGCGCGCCCGCCTTCGGGGATCGGCGCAGCTATCAGATGGACCCCCCCAATCGCCGCGAGGCACTGCGCGAGATGCGTGCCGATCTGGAAGAGGGCGCCGATGTGCTGATGGTGAAGCCCGCACTGCCTTATCTCGATCTGGTTGCCGAAGCGCGGCGCGAGTTCGAGGTGCCGATCGCCGCGTATCACGTGTCGGGCGAATATGCGATGATCGTTGCTGCTGCAGAGCGCGGTTGGATCGATGGCGATCGCGCAATGGACGAAGCCCTGGTGTCGATCAAGCGCGCGGGCGCCGACTGGATCCTCACCTACGCCGCGCTGGATGTCGCCGCGCGGCTTGCACCCTGACGAGGGAGAGACGGTGGCGATTCTATACAAGGTCATCGAGCTGAGTTCGGTCAACGACGAGGATATCGAGCAGGCGCTCAACGAGTGGACCGCCCAGGGCTGGGCCTTCGACACCATGCAGTTCGCGATGCGCGAGTCGTCGAAACGCCCGAGCATGGCATTCATCACCTTCACCCGAAACGACGAGACGTCCGACTAACGGGCCATCGCGGCCTTTACCATTTCGACCACGTGGGGTGTTGCCTTCTCGGGTGAGCCGCAATCGAACGGCGGCTGCGGATCGTATTCGATCCCGAGCTGGAGTGCCTGGGCGAAATCATCGCCGACGAGCTTCTGTGCGATGCGAAGCGCCATGTCGATCCCGGACGAAACACCCGCAGCAGTGATGATCTTGCCCTGCTCGACCACACGCTCGGCGGTCGGTTCTGCGCCGTACTCGCGAAGCGTCTCGAGTTGGGTCCAGTGGGTCGTTGCGCGCAGGCCCGAGAGCAGGCCGGCCGCGCCGAGGATCAGCGATCCGGTGCAGACCGAAGTGGTGAAGCGCGTGCCTTCGTGGAGTCGCCGAATCTCCTGCGTGAGCTTGGCGTTCTCGCGGACTGCGGCGTCTCCGGGCCCGCCCGGAATCAACAGCAGGTCGGCCGCGGCAATCTCCGACAGGCCGCGCTCGGCTTCGAGGGTCAAGCAGCCGGTGTCGGCGACGACCGGCCCGGCCGCCTCCGCGGCGAACGTGAGCTTTGCCTCCGGCAGCCGCGCGAGTACCTCGTAGGGGCCGATCGCATCGAGTGCTGTCATGTCGGGGTAGAGCAGGATCACGATCTGCATTGGGGGCCTCCGAAGGGGCGGAAGGTAGACGTTTCCCACGTCGATTGGGCAGCGGGGCGATTCGCAAGACCCGTTTCGCGGCTTTCTTGCGATCGCCTTCCCCCGAGGAATGTTGCGAATAACTCCAGCACAACCGACCGCTTCCGCAATCGAACGGAGACTGGAGGCGCACTTCACTCTCTGGGAATGTCGGGACGGACCCCCCGAATACCTCTTATTTGTTCCCACAATCACTTCGGAGTGTTCCAGAATGGGTCGTGTCAGGGGGGAGGCCACCAAAGGAGACTTCGAATGCGTTCACCGCGATTCTCGTTTCGTGCAGGAGCAATCACGCTGGTCTTGTTGACGGGGCTCGCCGCCGGGGCAAGCTGGGCCGACCCGACTGCGCCCGTCGTGGTCGACGATCCTCCCGTGGGGATGGGCGATGCATTCGTTCCCGGCTTTCGCACCATCGCCGATCTACGCCAGGTCTATGTCGAGGAGGAGTACCTGGTCTCCGGCGCCGCAGATTTGTTCAGCTACGCCCACAACCCTCCGCTCGGCCCGACGGACATCATGCCGATTCAGCAGAACGTGCCTTATAAGACGCGGATGATCGTGCGGCGGCCGGAGAAGGCGGGGCACTTCAACGGTACGGTCGTCATCGAGTGGTGGAACACCACGGCGGGTTTCGATACTGCACCGGCCTGGGATACGTCGGCGGAGTACTTCGCGCGCAACGGCACCATCTATGTGGGCGTCACGAACTCGAATCAGGGGCTGGCTTTCCTGGTGGGCGGCTGCAGTCTGCTCGGTGTGCTCCCGCCGACCTGCGGCACACGCTACGCGACGCTGTCGCTACCCGACGACGGCCTCGCCTACGAGATGATGAGCCAGATCGCGAATCTATTGAAGAACGGCGCCGACCAGAACCCGCTGCCCGACGATTTCGACGTAGTGCGGATTTACCACACCGGGCAGTCGCAGCAGGGAGGCTCGATGGTCACCTACGCGAGCGGCTTCCACTCCGACGTGAACGACGGCTACTTCGTGCAACAGGCAGCGGCGGCGCGCTCGATCAACGGCGGCCCCGCGTGCGGCTCGGCGGGCTCGTTTCCGTTCCCCTTCTGCAGGCCGGTGCTCCAGGGAGACGATCGCCTGGTGCGCACCGACTTGCCGGTTCCCGTCTACCACGCGATTACGGAGACCGACATCGAGATCCTGTTCGGCATCGTCGCGCGCCAGGACGACACGCCGACCTTCCGCTATTACGAAGTCGCGGGCGGCAGTCACCTCACGATCCACAAGGGCGTCGAGATCATCCCAGCGGGCGTGTTCGGGCCCGATCCTATTTTCCTCGAGGATCTCTGTCTCAACCCGCTCAACACAACGGCGGACGGCCCGATCTTCTTTTCCTACATCTTGAACGCGATGTGGGATGCCATGGAGCAGCAGGTCCGGCACGGCCGAATTCCACCGGCAGGGTTGCGGATGGACACCGATCCGATCACCGGAGCGGTCCAGCGCGATGTCTTCGGCAACGGAACCGGTGGCGTTCGACTCCCGTCGATGGATGTGCCAACCGCGACCTACACACCGGGCAATGTCGCAGACCCCACGCTTCCCGGGTTCCTGCAGGGTATCGGCAACCTGGCCTGTTTCCTGGCGAGCAGCGTCACCCCCTTCGACCAGGCCACACTGGATGAGCTCTACCCGACCCACGGCAGTTACGTGAACCAGGTCGTGCGCGCGGCAAATGGCTTGAATCGACAAGACCTGCTCTTGCCGAAGGACTCTCAGAAAGTCATTGCCGCCGCGTTGATGTCCCCGATTTTTTGCGGGCTCGGGTTCGAACTCGTGTTGATACTGCCGCCCCTCATGTGGCTGCGCGCTCGGCGAAGACACTGAAGCGAACTACCTCTACCTCACCGGCCATGGCGGTAGCAGCCTCTTCATGATGCGCGCGCAGATCGAATTTTGAGCGGCCGGGCTCAGCGGCTGCGGTCGGCGAGTCGCCCGCTGCCGTCGAGCCGGTAGCTGCGCCCGCGCCACGAGACGCTTCGCTGGGTGTAGACCCGAGCGAAGATGAACGGAATGATCAGCAGCAGCACGGCCGGAGCCGGCCAGTGGCGGGGCCGCAGCTTGGCTCCCCCCATCTGCTCGTGCAGCAGCACGAGACTTCCCGTGACGACCGCCGCAGCGATCCACCAGGGGATCGCCGCGAGCCCGTGGCCGGTGGCGGCGAGGCTGACGGCACCGATGAAGCCGCCGAAGAACACGCTGGTCCGCCAGGCGATCGGGCGCGGGAAGGACCAATCATCGAAGCCGCGCGAGAAGGTCATCCAGCGCCGGAAGTTCTCGATGAATTCCTTCCAGTCAGAGCCGAGCCAG
>JAFDEI010000047.1 GCA_019310425.1 Deltaproteobacteria bacterium
GGCCAGCGCGCGAAGGCGCACCACTTCGAACTCGTGATCGACACCCGCAAGAACGAGCCGAAGGTAAAGCGCGACAACGAGGTCGATTGGCGGAAGGGCCAGGGAACGCGCGTCGAGATCGAGCTCGAGGGAACCTATCGCGGCGGCCAGCACTCGGTCGATTCCTACATCCGGCAGATCTCGCTCGCGAACCCCCACGCGCAGATCACCTATGTCCCGCCGAAGGCCGAAGCACACGGTGCCGAACACACCTTTCCGCGGGTGACGAAGGAAGTCCCGGAACAGACGGCGGAAATCAAGCCGCACCCGTACGGGGTCGAGCTCGGTGTGCTGATGCAGATGTTTCGCGACACCAGGGCCCGCAACCTGCGCTCGTGCCTGAACGGGGATTTCAGCCGGGTGTCCCCGAGAACCGCGAAGGAAATCTGCGAGAAGAGCGGCGTCGCAGCCACTCGGCGACCGAGCGAGATCGGCCGCGAAGAAGCCGAGAAGATCCACAAGGCCATTCAAGATACGAAGATCATGGCGCCGCCCACCGACTGCATCGCGCCGATCGGCGAGGATCTGATCCTGCGCGCGCTCAAGGCCGAGGTTAAAGCCGACTTCTACGCCAGCGTGACCCGGCGGCCGGCCATCTATCGCGGCAATCCGTTCCTGGTCGAGGTCGGCCTCGCCTACGGCGGTGAACTCACGTCCGAGGATTCCGTCACGGTCTACCGCTACGCGAATCGGGTTCCGCTGCAGTACCAGCAGGGCGCCTGCGCGATCACCAAGGCGGTGACCGGCACCGACTGGAAGCAATACCAGATGCAGCACCCGCGCGGTGCGCCGCCTCTCGGACCGATGCTGCTGATCGTCCACATCGCGAGTGTCTGGGTGCCGTTTACCTCCGAGAGCAAGGACTCAATCGCCCACTACCCCGAGATCATCAAGGAGTTTCGACTCGCACTCCAGGAATGCGGGCGGCGAGTCTCCAAACACATCCGCAAGCGCAAGCGCGAAGCCGACGAGGAAAAAAAACGCGCGTACATCGTGCAGTACATCCCGCAGGTCGCCGTCGGCTTGCAACAGATCCTCGATCTGTCGGACAAGGACCGGGACAAGGTCGTGGTGAACCTGACCGACGTGCTCGAACGAAGCAGGAAGATGTGACATGACCGCACGCAAGAAGAAGACCAGCGCGAAGAAGAACACGACGAAGAAGGCCTCGACCGGGAAGGCCGTGCGCAAGAAGACCCCCGCACGCGGAACGAGCGGGAAGAAGGCCGCTGGAAAGAAGACCACACGCAAGAAGGTGAGCGCGAGCGGCGCAAAGGGCCGCATGCGCAAACAGGATGCCGCGACGATATCGCTGATCGAGAACGCCGCGGGCGAGGTCTATCGCGACATTCGCAAGAAGACCAAACCCGACCTCGAGTTCCCGATTCGTTCGTTGAAGAACGTTTCGTACTCGATGAAGAAGGGATACTTCGAGATCGGCAAGCAGAAGAAGATTCGAACGCTCACCGTCAACACCGTGAAGAGCTTCGCCCAGACGTTGCGGATGATGGGCCTGTCGAAGGACCTCGTCGAAACCAACGATTTCGCAACGAAGCGGGATGCCTACTACCAGAGCAAGAACTGGGAGGAAGCGCGTTTCGACGACCAGAGCGAATCCGATACCGTGATGGACGACATCGAGGCGATGTTCTCGCTGCGCGGAACCTCGCGCGAGCAGCTTCGCTTCATCCCCGACGAGCACGGCGGTGCGGTTGCGGGCAGGCTGATCGTGCTCGACCCCGACCGCGAAACCGGCGAGGTCGAACGAATCGACTGCACCCGTTTCGGATCGGGCGCCTACTCTATTCCATCGAGTGTCGAGCAACTCTCGTTCGAGACCGATGCGAAGTTCATCCTCGCGATCGAAACGGGTGGCGTCTTCCAACGGCTCCAGAGCCACAAGTTCTGGCAGACCGAGAACTGCATCCTGGTCTCGCTTGCGGGCGTACCGACCCGCGCCACGCGCCGGTTCATCCGCAAGCTTTCGGACGAATGCAAGATCCCGGTCTACGCCTTCGTCGACTGCGACCCGTACGGAATTTCGAATATCTACCGGACGCTCAAGGTGGGTTCGGGAAACGCCGCACACTTGTCACAGTTCTTCTGCGTCCCACAGGCACACTTCCTCGGCGTGACGCCGCAGGACATCATCGACTACGAGCTACCCACTCATCCGTTGCAGGATGTCGACATCAAACGCGCAAAAGACGCACTCAAGAACGACCCGTTCTTCAAAGCCCACAAACCGTGGCAGAAAGCGATCGAGCAGCTGCTGAAAATGGGGGTGCGGGCCGAGCAACAGGCACTGGCAAAATGGGGCCTCAACTACGTGATCGAAGAGTATCTCCCACAGAAACTCGCCAACCGCGAACGATTCCTGCCCTAGCGCGACCCGAATCGCGAACCCCGCAATCTCCCAGCCGGTGGTATCCTACTCGCCCAGAAGCCGGCAGGTGACGAATGCCGAGGAGACTGCGATCGATGAAGGGCATCCTGCTGGCTGGTGGTTCCGGCACCCGACTGCACCCGATCACACGCGGCGTCAGCAAGCAGCTGCTGCCGATCTACGACAAGCCGATGGTCTACTATCCGCTGTCGACGCTGATGCTCGCGGGCATCCGCGACGTGCTGTTGATTTCGACCCCGGAGGATCTCCCCGCCTACCGACGATTGCTCGAAGGTGGTGAACGTTTCGGAATCCGGATCGAGTACAAAGAGCAGCCCAGGCCCGAGGGCCTCGCGCAGGCGTTCATCATTGGGCGCGACTTCGTCGGCGATGACCGCGTCGCGCTCGCGCTCGGCGACAACATCTTCTACGGACACGGCATGCAATCGGTTCTCCTGGGCGCAGCCGCGCGCGAGGAAGGTGCCACCGTGTTCGGCTACTGGGTCAACGACCCGGAGCGTTACGGCGTGGTGGAGTTTTCTGACGACGGCACCGTGCTCGGCATCGAGGAAAAACCCGCGAAGCCGCGCTCGAGCTACGCCGTTACAGGAATCTACTTCTACGACAACCAGGTTCTCGACATTGCGGCGGGTCTCGAACCGTCGCCGCGCGGAGAACTCGAAATCACCGACGTCAACCGCACCTACCTGGAACGTCGCCAGCTCCAGGTAGAGCTGCTCGGGCGCGGCGTCGCCTGGCTCGACACCGGCACCAACGCGTCGCTGTTGCAGGCCAGCAACTTCGTCGAGACGATCCAGGAACGGCAAGGTCTCAAGATCGCGTGCCTCGAAGAGATCGCGTTCCGGCAGGGCTACCTGTCGCGCGACGACCTCGCGAAGTTCGGCGACGAGATGAAGAACTCACAGTACGGCGCCTACCTGACGCGGCTCGCGCGCAAAGGCCCGTGACGTGCTGAAGTTCATCGAAACCGACCTTCCCGGAGTGGTGTTGATCGAGCCCCAGGTTCACAGCGATGAACGCGGATTCTTCCTCGAGACCTACCATGCCGAGAAGTACCACGAGGGCGGCATCCGTGAACGCTTCGTGCAGGACAACCATTCGCGTTCGTCGCACGGTACCCTGCGCGGGCTCCACGCACAGGCCCCGGTCGCCCAGGGCAAACTGCTGCGAGTAATCGAGGGTGAAGTCTTCGACGTCGCCGTCGACGTCCGAGTCGGCTCGCCCGCATTCGGAAAGCACGTCTCCGTGGTGCTGTCCGCCGAGAACTTCCGGCAGATCTACGTCCCGCCCGGGATGCTGCACGGCTTCGTCGTCACGAGTGAGGTCGCACAGGTCGAGTACAAGTGCAGCGACCTCTACCGGCACGAACAGGAATTCAGCGTGCGCTGGAACGACCCCGAATTCGCGATCCCGTGGCCGATCGCCGACCCGGTGCTGTCCGACAAGGACCGCAATGCACCACTGCTGCGCGACGTACGAGACAAGCTGCTCCCCTACGAGCCCGAGGCACGCTAGCAGCCAGCACGGCGAAGACGGAGCGCCGCTAGTAATCTTCCTCGATGTCGCAGCCTTCGCTGCCCGCGTCCGCGGTCAGCTTGCCGGGCGCACCGCAGTAGGTGCAATAGACTTCGTCGCCCTTCTTTTCGTCACCCGCAAGCGGCAGGTCGGCGCTACACACAGTACAGGTCAGATCTTTGATCATGGGGTTCCGATCGGAGCAACCGCACCCGCGCTTGAGCCGCTCGCGACAGGCCCGGGCAGCCAGCGGGTCGCCGTGTCCCAGCCCGACGTCCGAAGCTGATCGCCGCCCGCGACAACCAGCAGCCCCTCACAGCCGGGCTGCGACTCGACGAGCTCGAGCCCGACTTCCGGCGACAGGATCAGCAGCGCCTTGCTGAGGGCTTCTGCGAGCGTCGCATCCTGCGCGACGATGACCGCCTGCCGAGGCTCCGTGAGCGGGCGCCCGCTGCGAGGGTCGATCACGTGCCCGTAGCGGTGCCCGCCAATCTCGATCCAATGACCGAAGCTGCTGGACACCGACAACGCCTGGTCCGACAGCGTAACGACACCCAGGTCTGCCTCCTCGGGTCCGCGCACCAGCAGCCGCCAGCCGGCCGAGCCCGTCGGCCGGCCGAGCGCGAGCGTGCTGCTCTGGCCGAAATCGAGCAGTGCGTTCTCGATTCCGTGCTTTCGCAATGTGGGCCGCATGCGATCGATCGCGAAGCCCTTCGCGATGCCAGCGAGATCGACCGCGAAGCCGGCTTCGCGCAGCTCGACCTTCCCGTCGTCGTACACGCGGATCGCGTCGGCGCCGACGCGTGCCTTTGCGCGCGCGAGCGCATCGCGCGTCGGCAGCTTCTTCGCCACCGCAGCGTTGGTCCAGAGCTGCACCAGTGGCCCGACCGTAACATCGAAGGTTCCGTGCGTGAGCTGCGCGTACGCGACCGACCGGCGCAGCAGCTCCGCGACTTCCGGGTCGACGGCCTGGGGCCCGGACCCGGCCGCAGCGTTCAGGCGGCTGACCTCGCTCCGCGAATCGAAAGCTGTCATCAACGCATCGAGCCGCTCCGCGCCCGCAAACAGCTCCGCGAGCGTCGACCGAGCCTTGCGCTCGCCCACGCCGTACAAGGTGAGCTCGAGCACGGTGCCCATCACGTAACGGCCGTCGGAAATCGGAGGCAGCTCGCGCGCCCCCGGACCCGCGCAGGCCACAACGATGAGGACCGCGAACAGAGTCGCGGCGCGGAGCATCACGGTGGCAGTCTCGCCGGATCGTTCTCCATCCCGGCGTAGTTGGTCTGCGACCCCGAGAAGACGGCCCACAGCGACAACCCCACCAATGCAGCGAGGCTGCCCTGGAGCAGCAGGAAGCCCGTGATCTTCAGGTAGGCGAACACCGGATGAACGAAACGCACCGCCCAGCCCGACCCCTCGTCGAGCAACGCCGAGAGGAACGGCACCGCGATCAACCACGCTTTGGTGCGGTTGCCAAGTGGCACGAAGAGCACGAGGTGCGTGAGCACCAACAGCAACATCCCCATCGCGAACAGGTGGAAGTGCGACACCTCGAGCAGGCCCTGGTAGCTGCGTGGTGACAGGAAACGCTCCTCGGAGCCGAGGTAGTACTCGACCACCGATGCAGCGCTGAGGCTCATCTTGTTGAAGTACATCAGCGCGTTCGTGACCCACAGGCCGATCACGTAGAAGCTGTACAGCACCACGATCGTCTGCAACAAGCGGTTCCGGTTCCACTCACCGGTGATGACGAAGCGCACGGGCTGGCTCCTTGCTGGCCTAGATCTCGCTTGCGACGAGTATCTCGTAGAAGGCCAGAGCGCGCCGCACACCGCGAGTCGTGGCGCGCGCCGAGAGTGTCGCTCCTGCGATCCCGTGGATATCACCGCCCACGCGCAGGCTCTGGCCTGCGGTCTTGTGCTCGAACTGCGCATACCAACGATTGTTGGGCTGGTATTCACGCGGCTCATAGAACGCCAAAATGCGGAGTGAGCGGACAACGCCGTTCGGAGTGAGCACCACCATGAAGGCCTCGGGCATGGTGCGCACCGTGTGGGTGTCGATGAACGCATAGCCGAGGACTTCGTCACCCCTCATGCCGGTGTAGACCTTCACGAGCTTCGACTCGACCTCACCGCGCGAGGCCTGTCGGATCATCGCCACCTGCTCGTCGTTCAGGATGTAGGTCCGGGTGTCGACCCGGTCGGCCCCCGGAAACGCGAGCTCCAGCGCCTCGGAACGGCTGTGGTAGACCGTCGCAGACGCGGGAGCCGCGAATACCAGAAGGACCAGAAGGGCGAAACCCCTAGAAGGCAAACCCCACTCCCATGTTCAACTCGTCGGAGAGTTCACCCTCCGACGCCCTGCGGTTGCGGTAGTCCAGCTTGAGCACCACATTCGTGATCGGCTTGTACTGGATGCCCGCGGTCAGGATCGTGCGCCGCTTGTTCAGATCCTTCTCGTAGCCCGACGGCATCTTGCGCTGCGTGTCGTAGTACTCGGCACGGAAGAACGGCTCGAGCGACATCTCGGTCTCGCCGATGAAGAGCGGCAGGATGTTGTAGGCGACCTCGCCGTAGACGCCGAGCATCTGCCCGCCGATGCCCTCGCCAGTGCCGAGCGTGCCGATTCCGTCCGGGCCCAGCGCACGGCTGAGGGAGCCCGCGTCCTGGAGGTGCGCCATCGTGAACAGGCCACGCAGGAAGAAGCCCTTGTTCGCGTACTGGCCGTGCACTTCCCAGATCGTCGTCGGCGTGTCGGGGATGTCGACCGTGAAGTTCGGATCCGCGAACCCTGGAAGCTCCTGGTTGTGGCCGGAATTGCCGTAGAAGACCGAACCTCCGACGAGCACCTCCGGGATCGGCGACCAGTCGATGCGGGTCACGAAAGCCGTGCTCTCGGCAAGCGCGCGGTTGCCCTTCTGGCGGCCGCCGCGCAGGCCGCCCGCGTTGAACCCGATGCCGTTCAGACCGTTGATCACGTACGCCGAATAGGTGACATCTTCGAAGAGCGTGCCGAAGACACCGCCACCGAGTTCGCGCCAGGTCGACGGGATGATCTGCCGTTCGACCTCGGGGCGGTGCGTTCCGAGGTAGTACGGCGACTCGTGGATTTCGTTGATCCAGCCCATCGGCACCAGCAGCAGGCCGGCCCGGAAATTCGCCCAGTCCTTCCAGAAGTAGTCGAGCGTCGCGAACTCGACGGAGACGCTGCCGTTCCCCGACGACACCGTGCTGCCGGAAGTGGCGTGCTCGAACTCGTACTCCGAGTTGAAGACGATGTTCTCGTTGAACTTGTAACCGACGTAGAGCACGGTGCGGAGCGCATCAGCGCGGTCCTTGCCGTCGCCTTTGTCGGAGATGAGCTTGCTGTAGAAGATCTCGCCGTAGCCCCCGATCGAGAGACCGCGCTCGATGCCGTAGATCTTCGACGCCGCGGGACCGAAGCCGTACTGGCCGATGAGCTCGGGCTCCTCGGGCACCGTGATGTCCGCGCGGGTGCGCTCGAGTTCACTCGCGAGCACCGCGACCGCGCGTTCGAGCTCCGCGATGCGGTCATCTTGCGCAAGCGCCCCCGCCGTCTGGGGCGACACGTTCACCCCGGCCCCCTCGTCTGCGTACGCGGCGGTCGCCGCGCAAGCCAGCACTAGCGATCCAACCCACCACCGAACCTTCTTCGCCATCGAGTACTCCATTCCTTCGTTTCCGAAGAGCTGGGCTCGGGGCTCGGGTCCGCTGGCCTCTGAAATTTTCTGGTCATCGCAATCATCCGGCTCGCCTCACCGGGATCAATTCGACGCTTCGCGCGGTCGTGACGGGGGCCTCGGGAGCTTCGAACGGAACCAGCAGCGTGCGTTTGCAACGGCGGCACTTCAGCTCGACACCGCCCTCCACGACGCGCGCGAGCAGGCTGCCGCACAGGCAGCGACAGTCGCCCTCCGGGAGTTCGGAGTCGGCTTCGCGGCAGGGCGGGTTCATCGGCTTCAATTCGGAGGACTCCAGCAGCGGCTTCATCCGCGGCGGCGTGAAAATGAAAATCATATTCAAATTCAATATAGACCCTAGTGCGTGAGGTGAGAGCCTGTCAACACCTAACGCGCGATCCTCACCGCAGCCTCTATGCGAATACGTTCGCTTATATTGTGCAGCAGGGATTTCCGAAGAGAATCCAATGGGTTCGGCTGGCTGCGCTTTGGCCGCTACACAGCCAGAGCTTCCGCATCGTCCCGTGACCCGATTCTCGGGTCATGTTCCTGGCGGTGAACAGAGGCGACGCCTCTGGGGTCGAGCGGCGATCGAACGAGGCCCTACGGGCTGTCCTCGCGACAATCGCGGCAATGCCCGTAGAGCTCGTGGCGGTGGCGCAGCACGCGGAAGCCGTGGCGCTCGGCGATCTCGTTCTGGGTCTTTTCGATCATCGCGCATTCGAACTCGATGATCTTGCCGCAGCGGGTGCAGACCAGGTGGTCGTGGTGCTCGTGCGCGATTTCGAAGCGCGTAACGCCGTCGTCGAATCGGCGCTCCGAGGCGAGGCCCGCGTCGCACAGCAGCTTCATCGTCCGGTACACGGTCGTGTAACCGATGTTGGAGTGCTGTTCGCGAACCTGCTGGAACAGCACCTCGCTGGTGATGTGGCCGGTCGCACTCAGAAAGACGTCGAGGATGGCGGCCCGTTGCTTGGTGTTCTTGAGACTGTGTTCTTCGAGATAGGCCGTGAGCGTGCGGTGTTCGACCTCGTGAACCATGCGACGACGGTAGGCGACGGGTTCAGCCGATTCAACCGCCGGCCGGAGGCCTCAGAGCGCTTCGAGCAGCTCTTCGGCAGCGTCGGCCACCGCATCGTCGGAGTCCTCCGCGAGGATCCGAAGCTGCGAGCGCAGGCTGCCGGAAAGCGTGATCGAGCCC
Organism: Deltaproteobacteria bacterium; assembly: GCA_019310425.1. Classification (GTDB taxonomy): domain Bacteria; phylum Myxococcota_A; class UBA9160; order UBA9160; family SMWR01; genus JAFDEI01. The sequence goes on from JAFDEI010000047.1 coordinate 8,866, forward strand.
TTTTCGGCGCCCACCCGGAGCGCTTCGAAACCCAATAGGATCACTTCGCGGTCGCTCGCGTCGAGGAACAACGAAGCCAGTCGGGGATCCTCCGGTAGGCCAACCGCCGCGTGATACGCGCGGCAGGCATCCGCGAGGCCCGGCGTTCCGTGCGCGTCGCGCATGGCGGCCGCGAGCCGCTCGCGCTCCGCCTTGTTGCCGCCCGTGAAGATGCCATCCGCCTGTTTCAGGTGCTGCTTGGACGCCGCGTCCGAGCGCTCACGCTCGGCTCGGTTGCGCGGCTCGCGCGCATCGCCGGAGCGGCCCCCATCGCGACGGCGACGATCGAGCTCCGCAAAACTCAGCTTTTCGCGGTCGAGCCAATTCTTGTCGTCGCCGCTCACGGCGCAGTCCCCCCGGAATGATGACCCTGCGCGACCGCGAGATTCTCCGCAGCCGCGAGGTTCCCACAGTCTATATCGACCGCACGTTGGAACGCCTTCAGGGCTTCGGCCTCGCGTCCGGCGGCCGCGTAGGCCAGCCCGAGGTGATTCTGCACCTCGGACGCCTCGGGAACCAACTCGGCCGCATGCTCGAGTTCTTCGATCGCACGCGCAGAATCGCCCCGATCGAGGGCGAGCGTCCCGCTCTGATAGAGCCGCGCCCCCTGGTAGCTGGAACAGCCCGCGACGCCCAGGGCCAGCACTGCGCAGAGCGCGAGGAGCCCTCCAGTCGTGGTGCGCAGGCTGAACATGGCTTGAATTCTACCGTTGTCGGGCGGCGGATGCGAAGTACCTGCCTGCGCGACCCCTCAGGCGGGCAGGCGGACCCGTGCAATGACGGGCAGGTGGTCGGACGCCCGCTCGGCGGCGCGTGTCATGTGGGCCGAGAGTTCGAGCACCTTGACCCCACGGGCATAGACGCGGTCGAGCGAGAAGACCGGTGCCGCCGACGGAAACGACGCCGGCCAGTCGAGGTTGTGATGCTCGCGCAGCTCCTCGTCGAGCGCCTGGGTGGCCTTGCATTGGCGCCACGCGTTCATGTCGCCCAGCAGCAGGGTGGGGGTGTTCTGGAGATCGGGGTGGTCGAGCAGCGCGCGAACCTGCCGGTGGCGGGTGCGATCCGCGAGGGAGAGATGGGTCGCAACCACATCCAGCGAGCTGTGCCGAAAGCGCAGACGCGCCGAAACCGCGACTCGGGATTCGATCCGGGAGAAAGACAGGTCGAGCATCGAGACACCCGAAATCGGCCAACGCGACAGGATGGCGTTGCCGATCTCACCGCGTTTGTGAACGCGGGTGGCCGCAAAGGCAACGTGCATCCCCATCGCATCCGAGAGCGTCACGAGCGGGTCATCACCCCGGTGCGGGCGCATCACCTCCTGGAGCGCGATCACATCCGCGTTCATCTCCGAGATCACGAAGGCGGCACGCGCGGGATCGCTCGCCCCCCGCCCGTTCAATCCGGTCCAGCGGTGTACGTTGTAGGTCGCGACCGTGATGTCGCGCCCGCTGGGCTGCGTCGCAGTGGCGATCCGCGGCGCGCGCAGCAAACACAGGTGGGGTGTGGTGAGATGGTGTGCGGACAGCGCCGGCTTGCGCAGTTCGCGCCGCTTTGCCCGCTTCTTCTTTCGCGCAGTCTTGCGCTCGGCCCGTCGCTCGGACCGCGGAGACACTGCCATCGACCCCTCCAACCCAACCCCGCAAGGATAGCGGGCGATGGCTCGGCGCCCCGCTCGGCCTGCGGCAGCCGGAAGTGGATGCTGCGTCGTCGCAAGAGCCCGGGAACTTGAGGGTGAGCCAGGCCCAAGGCGGCCAATTCGTGCAGGAGGCGGTCTCTTCCCCTTCACTGATGTCGGCTACTCGAGCGCCCCCGCGATCGCGAGCTCGCTGATCTCTTGGTCCGTCAGGCCGAGGATCTCGCCGAGGACCAGCGCGTTGTGCTGCCCGAGCGTGGCGGTGCCGCGCTCGATCCTGGCCGGTGTTCGCGAGAAGACGACGCGCGACCCCTCACAGGGGGTCGCTCCCACCGCGTCGTGATCGAGGTGAATGAAATGCCCCCGGGCGGCCAGCTGGGGGTCCGCAAACAGATCTGCGCTCAGCGACACGCGGTGCACCGGCACCGCCCGCGCCTGTAGCGTTTCTTCGAGCCAATCGGCCGTGTGCTGGGCGGTAAAGCCCGCCACGGCCCGGTCGAGGGCCTCGCGATGTTGCAAGCGAGCGTTCGGCGACGCGAATCGTTCCTCCGACGCCCAGCCCAGCCCCGCGACTTCGGCCAGCGCCAGCCAGCACTCCTGATCGGGTGCAGCCAGCGCGATCCAGCGGTCGTCGCCCGCTACCGGGTAGACGCCGGACGGTGCGTAGTGGAGACAGGCGTTGCCTTGCGCGCCCGATACCCGGCCGTTGACGCCCGTCTCGAGAATCGAGGCGCCGAGATTGTGGATCGAGCACTCGGCCTGGGCGCAATCGATGTGCTGGCCTTCGCCGCTTCGCTCGCGATGATCGAGAGCCGCCAGCAATGCCGCCAGGGCGTATCGCGGCGCAACGTAGTCAGTGTACGCCAGGAAGGGCGCCGCGGGTGGACGATCGGGCCAGCCCGTGACCAGACCGAAGCCCGCCAGCGCCGCACCCATGGTTCCGTAACCCGCGAGTTCGCGCTCGGGGCCCGTCTGGCCCGTCAGGCAGCTGGAGAGCATGATGAGGTCGGGCTTGCGCGCGCGCAGGGTTTCGTAATCGAGACCAAAGCCCTTCATCCCGCGCGGGCTGTAGTTCTCGGTCACGACGTCCGCCCAATCGACCAGCAGCAACGCGACTTCGCGTGCGGCGGGCACACGCAGGTTCAAGCAGAGATTCAGCTTCCCCACGTTCACATTGGCATAGTTGCCGGAGTGCTCCGAGCCCCCCTTGCCATCTTTGAAGGGTTGAGCCGATCGCAGGGCATCGGGGGCCGTGCCCGATTCGACGCGGATCACCGTCGCGCCGTAGTCGGCCAACACGCGCGTCACCGCGGGCCCGGCGTACATCCAGCTGAAATCGAGAACGCGGAGCCCCTGAAGCGGCGCCGCATTCGTCTCGACGCGGATCGGCGCAGCCGTAGCGTGTTCGCGCGACTCAGCCGAAACCTGTTCAGTGTGTTGGCCCAGCAGCGGCGGTGGACGCTGGTAGCGGATCGGCGTCCGGCTGAACTTGGCGAAGGGCCCGGGGTAGACGACCTCGCGCTCGAGATCGGCATGGCGAAGCGGTTGCCAGAACTCGCGCTCGGCCAATTGCTTCGAGCGGTGGAGGTCGTGGCCGTCGGAAAGCGGAACCAGCAGCAGACGCCGCTCGAAGGCAGCCGCGAAGAGTTCGGCCTTCGTCTTCGTGCGCGTGAAGCGCTCGATCGTCTGCATGGTGGCTTCGTGCGCTTCGTCGGAGACACCCCCCGACAGGAGCTTCACGCCGTAACGAACCCAGTCCTCGTTCTTCAGAGCCTCATCGCAGAAGCCCTCTTGATACATCCACTCCATGAAGCGCGCGACCCCCAGGCCGAGCGGCCGGCCGAACAGGAAGGTCAGGTTCACAAAGCCGTCGGCGCAGGCGTAGATGAAGCGGAGCCGACGCCCCACCACCTTCACACCACCCGCAACGCGACCGAGCTGGGCATCGTTCCAGCCGTGGGAGAGCACCATCGACTGGGTTGCGATCATCATCGCCGTCTGGGCCGAGACGTCGATGTGTTGGCCGAGGCCCGACCGCTTGCGCTCTTGCAAAGCGACCAGCACCGCGCCGGCCGCCTCGGCGCCCGCGTGCAAGAAGGCCTGGGGCACACTGCACGCAAGGGGCGGACGGTCTTCGTCACCCGTCAGCCACAGCGCCATGGAGCTGGCCGTGACCGTCAGATCCGTCGCCGCCCAGCCGCTCTTCGGACCCCGCTCGCCGAACGCGGTGATGGCGACGTGGACCAACTCCGGTCGCAGTCGGGCGAGCGAATCGGCGTCGAGACCGAGCTGGGCGGCACGGCCCGGCTGCCAATCGTCGATCCAGACATCCGCCGCCGCCACCAGCCCCCGCAGCCGAGCGCGCTCCGATTGCAACTCGACGTCGAGTACCACGGAGCGCTTGCCCCGATGCACGGACCAGAATTCCAGGCTGCGATTCGGCCCCGGAACCTCGTCGACGAAGGGCCCGAGCCTGCGCGAAGCCACCCCCTCCGACGGCTCGATGAGCAGCACGTCGGCACCGAGATCGGCGAGTATCTGCCCCGCCAACCCGGAGCCGCCATCGCTGAGGTCGAGAACACGCAGGTGGGAAAGCATGCGGTCTACTCCGGCTGTGATTGTACGCGAGTCCGCGCGGGTCCGGTCCCGGATTCTGGGCGATGACGGCGAGTTGCTGTTGACTGCCTGTGGGCCTTTTTCGTTGGGGGTATGCCGCTCTATTCGAACCGTTGCAGTGAGCCGGCAGGGTGGCCCGATTGACCCTTCGTAGCGGCTGGAGGCATACTGATCGGCAGGGTCGGGTTCCGGCAGCGCTGTTGCCGGCCGGTTGACGTCGACCCGAGGGCGGCGAAGGGCATGAACGAGGGCATCCCGGTTCTCGTCTCGTTGATCGGTCTCACCGTTGCGGGGATCGGCCTTCTCGGCATCGCCGCGCCGACCAGACTCACAAGCCTCTTGAATGACCGACGTGGGCTCACCGGCCTTCCCGTCACGTTCGCCGTCCGCATCGTCACAGGATCGATCTTCGTCATCGCCGCACAGGAGTGCCGCGTCCCGACGTTGGTTCGCCTCATCGGCTATCTCGAATTCGGCGGTGCAGCAGTGTTGCTCACCTTGGGGGCCGAGCGCCTTGGACGCTTCGTCGAATGGTGGCTCCGGCGCTCGTCTTCGTTCGTCCAGTACTGGTGTCTCGGCGCCTTCGCTCTCGGCATGGCCCTGCTCTACTCAGGCGCCTGATCTGTATCCCTGGTGATCCTCGTTGTCGGCATCAGCTCGGACCCGCTAGCCCGCTAGCCGCTGCGGTTTCACTGATCGCGCGGACGTCAGCGTCGTCTGACTGGACGGCGCGCGACCCGCGGTCGCCTGTGGTCAGAATTCCCCGAATACTGCAACCCCTCGAAACTCCGCACTCAACGGCGTGGTCCGGCCTGCCGACACACTACCCAGGTACCCACTCAAATACGGGTAGAGCAACATGGTTCGAGCCTTCACGATCTTCACGGTCGCCTTTGCGTCGCTGTTCCACCAGCCCACTACAGCCGGTGCTTCCGAGCTGATCTGGGGCAGCGGCTACTCGTGGTCGATCGGGGAGGTGAGCAACGACTACGTGGTCGATGGCGTCACCCTCAGCTTCTCCATCAACGACCTCAATTCACCCGGCGCAATCGACCCCGACCCGGAGCCACTCGGATCACCCGGCTCGCCGCAAACGAACAACTACATCGACCCGACCGGGAATGCCGGAGCCGAGAGTCTATTCATGAAGACTCCGGGAAACACCAGCGGTGTCGAGGTCACCCTCGTCTTCGACACACCCGTGGTCGGCGTGAATTTCCAGACCTTCGACGTCGATGCGACGGGCTCGAGCGGGCTCGGAGACTACGTCGACGTAGTGCAATCCGTCGCGACAGACGGCTCGACCTTCTTCGGCCCGACCTCGGTCACGGGCAATGGGTCAGAGGTCTGGGCCCTGCAGGGAGACGGCCAGACCATCATCGCATTCGAGAACGCCGACCAGAGCGGAGGCGACTCCGCGAACGGGACCGCGCTCTGGTCCTTCGACGTTCCACTCACCTCGATCACGATCAGCTACGAAAACGGTGATCCGGCCGCAGGAGTCCAGTGGATCGCGATCTCCAGCATCTCGTTCACCGCGGTCCCAGAGCCGTCGACGGGCCTGCTGTTCGGACTCGGAATCCTGGGGCTGGCGTTCCGCGGCCGCATGGTTCGAGCACAGCAGCAATAGCGTCGCCCAGCCAGAACCCCGCAGCTACGACCTGGCTGCGCTTCAGGCGGCGCCACCGTCGACCTTGAGAATCGAACCGGTCGTATAGCTCGAAGCGTCGCTCGCGAGATAGAGCGCCGTACCGACGATTTCATCCGGCCGCCCGACACGCCCCAGCGGAGTCATCCGCTCGAGTGCGGCCAGCATCTCCGGCGTCCAGGCCTTGCTGATATCGGTCATGAACGCGCCCGCCATGATGCAGTTCACGCGGACCTTCGGCGCAAAGGTCCGGGCGAGGCCTTTCGTGAGGCTGTGGAGCCCCGACTTGGCCGCCGCGTAGGGAATCTCATTGGGGGACGGTTTCTCGGCGGCAATGCTGCTCAGGTTGATGATCGTGCCACCCTCGCCATCGAACATCGCAGTTCCCAGAACCGCACTGAGTCGAAAGGCGCCCTTCAGGTTGACGCCCATCACCTTGTCGTAGAGATCTTCACTGATCTCGACGACCGACGGATAGAGGGGTGAGAGTCCTGCATTGTTCACGAGGACATCGACGTGACCGAAATGGTCGAGGGCGCTCTGGGCGAGCGCGTCGCATTCAGCCCATCTGCCCACATGGCAGCCGACGGCGAGCGCGCGCCGCCCGGTCTCCTTCTCGACCTGCGCGGCAAGAGCCGCGCAGGCCTCCTGCTTGCGACTCGCGATCACGACGTCCGCACCGCAGCGCGCAAAAGCGAGCACCATTTCCCTGCCGAGGCCGCGACTCCCGCCGGTCACCAACGCGACCTTGCCGTCGAGCCGAAACTGCCGGGTCGGGTCGATTCGCTCAGTCATGCAGGCCTTCGAACACCTTGTACTCCATCCCGTCCTCCCTCGAGGGAGTCCCAGGTTGACCAACCCTCTTGTAATTGACGGCTAGAGGCGACTCTGGAGATAGTCGAGGGTGCGTTGGTCCGATTCATCTTCGACGCGAATGATCACCGCGTTGAGATCCGTGACACCCGCGTCGCGCAGGCGATCGAGCCCGGCATCCAGAACCTTCTCGTCCCCGACCAGCGAAACGTCGGCTGGCCCGGCCGCCCCTTCCTTGTCCAGCATGGCCCGGTAGGAGGGAAGCTGGCCGTACATCCCCAGCATCTTGGTGATGGCCTCCCGAGCGGAATCGGGATCGTTGGTGAGCACGATCGGAAGCCCGTTCACGACCCGAGGCTCGGGGCGCCCGGCTTCCGCGGCCGCCGCCTGCAGCTTCGGAACGATGTGATTTTCGATGGTGTTGGGGCCCGTCATCCACAAAATCGAGCCGGCCGCGGTTCGGCCCGCGATGCGCAGCATGTGGTCGCCCAGGGCCGCGATGACCACCGGGACCGGATCGGCCTCCGCGATATCAAGACGGAAATCAACCCGGTAGTGCTCGCCCTCGAATTTGACTGGTTCGCCGCGCAGGAGCGGACCGAGCACCGCCATGTACTCGCGCATGTGCCGAGCAGGTTTCTCATAGGAGAAGCCCAGCATGTTCTCGATGACGATCTGATGAGAAAGCCCGACTCCGAGTACGAAGCGCCCTCTCGCGGCCGCCTGTGTGGTCAGGCATTGTTGCGCCATGGCGGTCGGGTGACGCGGGTAACTCGGCACCACCGCCGTGCCCAACTCAATCCTCTCGGTCTCTCGACCGATCACCGCCAAAGCCGTGATCGCGTCGAGCCCGAAGATATTGGCCAGCCAGACCGTTTCGAAGCCGCGGGCCTCGAAATCCTTGGCCCTCGCGACCAGTTCATCCAGCCGGCTATCCTCAGGAGTCGCACCAGACATCACGCCGATTCGCATACTTGGGCCCTCACTTTGCGTCGGTCCATTCGCCGCCGCGTCGAACTTACCATTTCCGCAACCAACACCCCCGCGCCCGCCCGGCCAATCTCCGCTGCAGGAAACCGGGCACCGCTTGCGAATCGATGACGCTCACGCGCGAGTTCGCCCAGGGGGTCAGCCGGCGCTGCTGGCTCACAGAGAATTGCCCCGGTAGCATCGCCTGGTTCGCCACGAGATCCGACGGCGAGCCACATGGGCATGGGCGGCGACTCCAGGAGTGCAACGTGGGCGAAGCGGAAGACGAGATCCAGTCGTTTCTGCGAAGGCTGATCCCCTTCTACGAATACGTCGATCTTTCGATCGAATCGGCGAAGGATGGCGTGTACCGCTGCAGTCTTCCGCTGAACGACCAGACCAAGAACCATCTCGACACGGTTCATGCTGCGATCCAATGGGCTTGCGCAGAGGTGCTCGGGGGTCTCGTGATCGCGTTCAACTTCCGGGATTCGAAACTCTTCGTCGCGGTTCGTTCTGTCACCATCGAGTTCCTACGTCCCGCGCGTTCGGAAATCGTCGCCGAAGTCCTCTTTCCGGACGAGCGTGTCGCGGGTCTCCGGCGCCAGCTGGAGTCGAAGGGTGAAGTCGAATTCGAAGTGCGAGCCATCGTCCGCGATGCCTCGCAACAAGAGGTGGCTTCTACGGTTGGGCAGTACGTCGTACGAAAGCATCGAGAATCTGCGTAGCAAGCGGGGAACGAAGCGAACGCCGGCCCCGCGAAAGGGCCGGCCACAAGGCAGGAGGAAGGCAATGCGCCTCAATGCAATCGTCGCGGGCGTCGGCATGACGCCCTTCGGAAAGCACCTGGATACCGGCCTCAAGGCCCTCGGTGCCGAGGCGGTAACCGCCGCGATCGCCGACGCAGGAATCAGCCAGGACGACCTGGAAGCCGCCTGGGTGGGCAATGCCGCCGCGGGGCTGGTAACCGGCCAGGAGAGTATCCGCGGTCAGGTGATCCTGCGCTCGATCGGTCTCGGCAGGATCCCCGTGGTGAACGTGGAAAATGCCTGTGCGAGCGCCTCGACCGCGCTCAACCAGGCAGCCGCCATGGTGACGGCGGGGATGTACGACATCGTGCTCGCCCTGGGTGTCGAGAAGCTCTACCACGCCGACAAGAGGAAGTCGTTCGCGGCCTTCAGCGGGGCGGTGGACGTCGAGGCCATGGCGACCATCATGGCGGGGCTCCAGCAGGGCGCCGCCAAGCGCGGAGCCAAGTCGGCCTCATCGGGCGCGGGCGAGAAGCGCTCGATGTTCATGGACATCTACGCCGCCATGGCACGTAGACACATGGAAATGTATGGCACCACAGCCGAGCAGTTCGCCATGGTGTCGGCCAAGAACTCCTTCCACGGCAGCATGAATCCGCGGGCACAGTTCCGTGAGGCCATGACGGTCGAAGAGGTCATGGCGGCTCCGATGATCGCCGAGCCCCTCACGCGGCCCATGTGCTCGCCCATCGGCGACGGCGCCGCCGCGGTGGTGCTGGTGAGTGAAAAGAAGGCGCGCGAGCTGGGCATCCAGAAACCCGTGAAGGTGGTCACGAGCGTCCTCATGAGCGGCTGGGATCACGGCATCGAAGAGGAAGGCACGGCGGAGGCCTGCGCGAGCGCCGCCTACGAGGAGGCGGGCATCGGACCCGAGGATCTCAGTGTGGTCGAGCTTCACGACGCCTCGGCGCCCGCCGAAGTGGGCGCCACCGAGTCGCTCGGACTCTGCGCAAAGGGCGAGGGCGGCGGGCTGGTAGAGTCGGGAGCCACGCGTCTGGGTGGCCGGCTTCCGGTCAACACCTCGGGGGGCCTGCTGCGCAAGGGGCATCCCGTGGGCGCCACCGGCATCGCCCAGATCGTCGAACTGACCGAGCAGATTCAAGGCCGCTC
>JAFDEI010000048.1 GCA_019310425.1 Deltaproteobacteria bacterium
AGTTCACGAACTGGAAGCGCAGCGTGAAGAAGGTTGCGCCGAGGATCAGCCACAGCACCACGAGTGGGACCTGGATCTCGTCGCCCCCGGCATTGTCCCAGAACCAGACATCGAGGAAGATCACCGCCGAAAGCGGCGCCACGATGACGTCGGTGAAGATCGTTTCGAGCGCGCTCAGCAATCCGGTTGCTTCGGAACTGGTCGGATCCACGCTTTCCTCCCCCTCGCTGCTGGCTATCGGTCGACCGGTCCAGGGGGAGGAGGCCGCCGAGCTGGACGGAGTCTGCGGCCGACCGGACGAGCCGTTAGCATACGCGGTTCCCGATCGTCCTGCGAAGGAGCCACCCCGTTGGCAAGCCCCCGCTCGACCCTGTCCGAATACGCCTCGAAGCGGCTACTTGCGTCGTACGGAGTTCCGCTTGCGCGTGAAGCGCTGGTCGATTCGGCGAGTGCGGCCGCCGCGGCCGCCGCGGAGCTGGGCTTCCCGGTTGCGCTCAAGCTGTGCGGCGACGCGGTCGCGCACAAGACCGAGCGCGACCTGGTGCGGCTGAACCTCGGGGATGCGTCCGCGGTCGAGGCCGCCGCACGCGAGCTGCTGGGGCGCGCGTTGCCGGAGGACGGCGAGGTCGGCCTGCTGGTGGCCGAGATGGTGCGCGGCAACCGCGAGTTGATCGCGGGCGTCGTGCGTGACCCCGTGTTCGGCCCGTGCGTGATGCTCGGTCTCGGGGGTGTGCTCACCGAGGCGCTCGGCGATGTCGTCTTCGCCGCGGCACCGCTCGAGGAGAGTGAAGCGCGCAGGCTGCTCGGCGCGCTCCAGGCGAGCCACCTGTTGGGGGAGTTTCGCGGCGAGCCGCCCGTGGACGCGGACGCGCTGGTCGGCTTGCTGGTCGGCCTGGGGCGTCTCGCCAGCGAGCGCCCCGACATCGCGAGCATCGACATCAACCCGCTGATCGTGCGCGCGGGGCTGCCGGTCGCGGTGGACGCACTGGTGGAACTCGCGGATGGTGCTGCGGCGCCGATTCCCGAATCCGAGGCTGTCGACGACGCGGAGATCCTCGAACGTTTCCGGCCGCTGTTCCACCCGCGCGGCATCATCGTCGCGGGCGCATCGACGCACCCGGGCAAGTTCGGCTTCGTCGTGTTCCACAACCTGCTGCGCTTCGGCTATCACGGCGAGGTCTTTCCAGTCAATCGCGACGGCAGTGACATCCTCGGCCGCCCGAGTTTCAAGGACGTGAGCGAGATCCCGGATGGCGCCGCCGATCTCGTCTTCGTCTGTACACCCAACCAGGCCAATCTCGAGCTGCTGCGTGCATGTGCGAAGAAGGGCGTGCGCGCGGCGTTCATCGCGAGTGCCGGTTACGGCGAAGCGGGCGATGCGGGTCGCGCTCGCGAGAGCGAGCTCGTCGCTCTCGCGGATGAGCTCGGGATCCTGCTGATCGGGCCGAATGGCCAGGGCGTGATCTCGACACCGCACTCGATGTGCGCGCAGATCGTCGCACCGTATCCGCCCGCCGGACGGATCTCGGTGGCGAGCCAGAGCGGAAACCTCGTCTCGTCCTATCTCAACTACGCAGTCGAGTCCGGTGTCGGGATCAGCAAGGCGATTTCATGCGGCAATTCGGCACAGACGACGCTGGCGGATTGCTTCGACTACTTCGGTGCGGACCCGGAAACCGATGTGGTGCTCGGCTATCTCGAAGGTGTGGCGCACGGCCGCCATTTCATCGAGAGCCTGCGACGCCTGACCGCGCGTAAGCCGCTGGTACTCGTGAAGGGCGGGGCCGCGGCCGCGGGGGCACGTGCTGCCGCGAGCCACACCGGCTCGCTGGCCACCGACGACCGCGTCTTCGACGGCGTGCTGCGGCAGCATGGTGCGCTGCGCGCGCAGACCGTCGAAGAGGCGTTCGAGTGGGCGGCGACGCTCGCCACGCAGCCGCTTCCGCGCGGCCGGCGCGTGGTGGTGTTCACGACCGCGGGCGGTTGGGGCGTGCTCGCAGCCGACGCCTGCGCCCAGGCCGGCCTCGACCTCATCGCACTCCCGGACGACATCATCCGGCAGATCGACGAGCTGGTTCCGGCGCGCTGGAGTCGCAACAACCCGGTCGACCTCGCGGGTGGCGAAACGCGCGACACGATCCCCGAAGTGCTCGACCTGATCTGCGCGAACGACGAAGTCGATGCGGTGATCCACCTCGGCATCGGCATCCAGGCTGCGTCCGCCGAAGTGCTTGCCACCGGCGAGTTCCATCCGGAGTACGGCCTCGGTCGCATCGTCGACTTTCACCGCCGCCAGGACCGTCGCTATGCCGCCGCGGCCCGCGCGGCCTCCGAGCGGTACGGCAAGCCGGTGCTCTCCGCGACTGAACTCGTCCACACCGACCGCGCCTACGGCAACGCGGGGCCCCAGGGCATCAAGGAGGAAGGCCGGTTGTGCCACGCCAGCGCCCATCGCGCGATCCGCTCCCTACGGGCGTTGGTCGACTACGCCGAATTTCGCGCCACCCGGTAGACCCCCGTGCAAGGCGGTTGCCAGTCGCTTTCATCGGGGTGCATGCCGTTCGTTTCGGCTCGTCACGAGGCTGCCGAAGGTAACTTCGAGCTGATGCGGACTGGTCCCGTTCAGCGAACGGAAAACAGGTAGAGAATCGATCCGTACAGCCCGGCCAGGTTTGCGTAGAGCAGGAATCGAAGTCGCCCGAGCCGGCGGCACATCCCGTCCAGGCCGAGCCCGGCGAAGGCTGCGATGGCTGGTATCAGGGAGAGCAGGAAGACCGCCTTCGCCGTGGAGTAGTAGGGAGTTTCCAAGGTGAAGAGCATCACGGACATGAGGGTCCAGAAGCTCGTCGTCACGGCGATGAAGAAGGGGTGATTCCATTCTCGCTGAAGCAGATGCCTGCACGCGCTCAGGAACCCGACGACGATTCCGACGCTCGGCAGCAGTGCGAGCCAGAGAATCACGCTCCCCAGCGAGTCACGACCGCGGCTTTCCGGCGCCACGAGGTAGCCGGGGACGTCCATCCACAGCGACCCGTAGATTGCCTCCCAGAAGCCCGACCAGCGCACCCTCTCGGGGATGTGCCAGAAGAGCGAGCCGAAGTCGACGTAGAAGCTCGCCGGGCGATAACCCGGCGGCTGTTCGTATCGGAATCCGGATGCACTGTCCCAGTTCCCGATGAAGGGGTCACCGTAGTGGACGAAGTTGCGGAGGTAGAACCAGCCGGAGATCGCTACGACGACGGCGAGAAACAACGCCAGGACCCCGGCCGTCCGGAGGCGAACGTCGGAGTCGGCTTCGGAAAGGGTTCGAAGGGCCAAGAGGGAAGCGATGCTGACGAAGACGAACAATCCCGTGTACTTCGATAGCAGGCACAGGCCGCAGACGAACCCGATACCGAGTGCCGACTTCCAGTTCAGGCTTCTTCCGAACAGGAAGACGCACGACAGGTAGATTGCGAGACTCACGAGGCTTCCCGAGAGCACTTCGTTGGTGATGTTCGGATTCACGTAGAACCCGACGGGGAGGAACGCGGCGACGGAGAATCCCAGATTCCGCGCCGACACGTTGTTCGGGAACAGCTTGTTCAGCAGAAGCCACGAACACAGGATGTTGAGCAAGCCGAAGGTCGCATTGAGCAGCTGGATCGACTTGGGAATCAGGAAGCCTCGCTGGGCGGCTTCTGCGACGGCCCCCACCGACGCTGCGAGGAAATAGAAGAGTGGGGGGTGGTATGCCTGCGATGCCTCTTGGGGAAAGGGAACTTGCCAGGTCTGTAGGACGTACAGCGCGTAACCGAGATGCGACGTTGCGTCCGCCATGCCGCTTTGCCAGTCGAAATGGATCGCGTTTCGGAGCTGGGAAATGGCGACCAGGGTGAAGATGATCGCGGCCAAAGCGTGCCTTCCAAGAAAGGTCGAAGGCTGTGAAGACTCGGGCGCGTGTTCCAGCCACGGCTTGAAACGGACGGGGACCAGCGCGTACACGATCAGGAGAGCGAGCAGGCCCAGGGTGAGCGCGTACAAGGGGAAGTAGGCGGATCTGCGCAGGAAGTTCTGCTTGCCGGCGAGGAATGCCTCGTCGCGCATGACTACGGCCGCCGGCGCCCCTCTGCCGCGGTCCTCTTCGAGTGCCGCCCTCCAACGATCGTCGGTCTCCAGGGTGCCGCCCAGCCTGCCTCCCGCTTCGAGCAACAATGCGGGGGGGCCGTTCTCGTACGCGACCCGCACGCTGAGGACGTTGCTCCCGTGCTTCAGGAACGGCCCCAGCTCGAACTCCCGGCCGAACTTCCAGTTGCGACTCTCGCCCGTCTCGTTCGAGGCCAGCTTTCTTCCGTTGAGCTCGACCGCAGCGACGCCCAGAGTCGTGACGCGGACCGCAAACGAGCCCGCCGGCGCTTCGATCTCGAAGTGCCGGCGGAAGACGACATCGGGTGAGTGGTATTCCGTCTCGAAGAAGCCGCTCGTAGGCAGAGCCGGATGCACGATCCAGGCAGCGGTGAGCGACGGCCGCAGGAACTCGATGTTCGGAGAGAAGAACGCTTGCCAAGCCGCGAGCAAGAGGAGCGGAAGGCTCATGCTGGTTGCGATGAGGAGCTTCTTCATTTCGACACAGCACATCCGACCGAGCGCCGGTCGTCAAGAGCCCGGCGACGCGACACCAGCCCGCGGCCTGCTGCGTCGCTTCGCATTCGCCGTCACGGCCGAATTTCCTGTATCGGCGACGCGAAGACGGGATCGCTCACTCTCTCTGAGCGGACCTTCACTTACTGGCACACTCAGTGTTGACGGATCCGCTACCGTCTCCTGATGACCGGCGATCTGGTCGAGTAGCCGCCTCGGTCGCCCGGTCGAGCCGGCTGGTAGAGGGGATCGAACTGCCGAAGCGCTTGCGAGAGAGTTCGTCCGGCCGGGATTCCGACGGCCGCTCCATCCGGCGCTGGGCACCGCGGTTCCTGCTGCTGCTGTGTTCGAGCGTCGTTGCCCTGGCGCTGGCCGAGGGTTGGGCTCGCCTGACCTATCGGCCCGTCCTCGAAATGAGCGGCGAGTTCCTTGGGGTGGAAGCCTATCCGGAGCAGCGCAACCACGACGGTTTTCGCGAGGGAGACCTTGAGGTCGAAGTCATGGCGGCCGGTATGCAGCGCGTCCTCTTCCTCGGTGATTCGTTCACCTTCGGATCGGGAGTCGACGATCCCGCCCTTCGTTTCAGCGACCGCCTCGAGCGTGCGTTCGGCGACGGGTTTCACTTCTACAATGCTGGAATTCCCGGGTCGCAACCGTCAGATTGGGTCCGGTTCGTCGGGGTGTTCCTGCGTGACTATCGCCCGGATGCCGTCGTCGCGGTCTTCTTCCTGCGCGACGGCACCGCTCTCGGAACGGCGCTTCACTACCATGTGGACCGGATCGCGGAAATCAGGGCCGAGCATTGCGGCCGTCCGGTCGAACGCCACAGCTATCTCGTGAAGAGGATTTGCGATATCCGCGTGCAGCGCGACTTCACGGAGTGGTACCTCGGCGAGTTTCGCAGGGCATACCTGGGGTCGGAACAGGAGCGACGGGTGTGGGTCGAAATGCAGGCCGAACTGCTCGCCATCCGCAAGTCGTCCGTCGAGGCCGGCGCGTCGTTTCACCTCGTCGTATTCCCGCTGCTCTACGGCCTGAAGGACTACGAGTTTCACGACGTCGAGGCCGAGATACTCCGGTTCGCCGAGACCCACGACATCCCCGCCATGTCGTTGATCTCCGGTTTCGAGGGGAAGGACGAGCGCGACCTCTGGGTCTCGCCGGTAGATCAGCATCCCAACGCCGTCGGGCACGAGATCGCAGCGGAGACGCTCCTGCCGTACCTGACGGAGATCTTGAAGTAGCAAGGCGAGGAGGCAGCCGTCGTCTTCCGACGTCCGACGATCGGGGCCTCAGCCGAAAATCCCCAGCTCCACATCCACGCCGAGTGGGCAGTGATCCGACCCCATCACCTCCGGCTGGATGAAGGCGTTGCGCACGAATTTCATTGCTGCCGGTGATGCCAGCACGTAGTCGATCCGCCAGCCGACGTTTCGGGCCCGTACCCCGAAGCGCTGGCTCCACCAGGTGTAGCGATCGGGCCCGGGTTCGAACGCGCGAAAGGTGTCGATCCAGCCTGCCTCGACCCAGCGGTCGAGCTCGGCACACTCCTCGGGCAGGAAGCCGCTCGTCTCGCGGTTCGCGCGCGGGCGTGCGAGGTCGATCTCCTTGTGCGCGGTGTTGAAGTCACCCATGACCAGCACTCGTCGACCCGATCGCCGCAATTCCTGGACCCGGTCGAAGACCGCCCGATAGAAATCGAGCTTGTAGGGCACGCGGCTGTTGTCGCGATCCTTGCCGTTGCCGTTCGGGAAGTAGACGTTTGCGATGACCAACCGCCCGAAGTGGGCGATCTGCACTCGCCCTTCGCTGTCGAATCGCGCCTCGTCGAGGCTGGTGTCGATGCGGTCCGGAAGACGGCGTGAGTACATCCCCACGCCGCTGTAACCCTTGCGCTCGGCGGGATGGTAGGCCGCGTGCCACTTCTTCGGCTCTCGTAGCTCCGCGGGGATCTGCTCGACCTCCGCCCGCACTTCCTGGACGCCGATGACCTCGGCGCGTGATGCCGTCAGCCAGTCGGCGAATCCCTTCTTCGCTGCGGCGCGGATTCCGTTGACATTCCAGGAAACGATTCGAGCGGAGCGTTTCGCGGGCATGGGGCGGCAGCTTAGCAGCGCACCGACGAGTGCTCGCGCGAAAACGCGGTGGGGCCGGGGGCGTTTCTAGCGGCCGCTGCTCAGGTAGGTGTAGTCCGACAGGCCTTGTTCGAAGCGCCGGCGCAGCTGGGCGCTCTCCTCGATCGAGATCTGGCCCCGGCGCAATGCCCGCTCGATCGTTCGCCGCACGGTTTCGACCAGCGTGCGGCGGTCATACTGCACGTAGGCGAGCACTTCTTCGACGGAGTCGCCTTCGACCACGTGCTCTACGTGATAGCCGCCGTCACCATCGAGTCGCACGTGAACGGCATCGGTATCGCCGAACAGGTTGTGGAGGTCTCCGAGGATCTCCTGATACGCGCCGACGAGGAACATGCCGAGGTAGTAGGGTTCGTGGGTCCAGGAGTGGAGTTCCAGCGTGTCTTTGACGTCGCGCTGGTCGATGAACTTGCTGATCTTGCCGTCGCTGTCGCATGTCAGGTCGGCGATCACGCCGCGGCGCGTCGGCTTCTCGTCGAGCCGATGGATCGGCATTACGGGGAAGAGTTGTTTCACGGCCCAGTGGTCGGGGGCGCTCTGGAAAATCGAGAAGTTGCCGTAGTAGGTGTCTGCGAGGCCACGTTCGAGGTCCTCGAGATCCTCCGGCACGTAGTCGAGATCGCGGACGATGCGCAGAATCTTCTCGCAGCAGTTCCAGAACAGGCGTTCACTGCGCGCACGCGTGTGCAGGTCGAGGTAGCCGAGCGAAAACAGCGACGAGGTCTCTTCGCGGAGCTGGAGTACGTCGTGGTACGACTCCTGGACGTTCTTCTTCGACGTGGTCTGCCAGATGTGGTGGAGATCCTGAAGGACCTTTGGGTCGTCTTCCGTGACGGGCTTGGGAGCCTGGCCCGATAGCATCTCGTTCACGCCCAGGATGTCGAAGATCAGCACCGAATGGTGGGCCGTCATCGCACGGCCGGCCTCGGTGATGATTTCCGGGTGGGGTACGCCCGATTCGTCGCAGGCTTCCTGTATGAACGCGACCACGTCATTCGCGTATTCCTGCATGGAGTAGTTCTTCGAGGAGTGGAAATTGGTCTTCGAGCCGTCGTAATCGACGCCGAGCCCGCCGCCCACATCGAGGAATCGCGGCGCCGCGCCCAGTTGGTGCAGCCCGACGTAGACGCGGCTCGCTTCTTTGATTGCATCTTTGTGCGCGCGGATCGCCGTGATCTGCGAGCCGATGTGGAAATGCACCAGTTCGAGGCACTCGAGCATGTCCTCGGCGCGCAGGCGCTCGACCGCGTCGACGATCTCGGATGCCGAGAGACCGAACTTCGAACGGTCGCCGGTCGACTCGACCCATTTTCCCGCGCCCTTGGTGGTCAGCCGCGCGCGCAGGCCCAGGTGGGGGTGGATCCCGAGTTCGCTCGCCGTCTTCAGCACCAGGTCGATCTCTTCGAAACGATCGATCACGATCAGGGGCGTTCTTCCGAGCTTCTGCGCCAGGAGCGCCGTCTCGATGTAGGCGCGGTCCTTGTAGCCGTTGCAGATGATCAGCGCGTCGGGGGTGTCGAGCAGCGCCAGCGCAACCAGCAGTTCCGGTTTGCTGCCGGCTTCGAGGCCGATGCCCTTGCTCGCGCCAAACTGGATGATCTCCTCCACCACCTGCCGCTGCTGGTTGACCTTGATGGGGTAGACGCCCCGAAAGCGGCCCTGGTAGCCGTACTCTTCGATTACAGTCTCGAAGCTGGTGACGAGTTGGTTGAGCCGGCTCGCGAGCAGGTCGGAGAAGCGGATCAATAGCGGCGTGCGCAGGCCGCGGCGCTTCAGGTCTTGAACGAGTTCGAGCAGATCGACGCGGAGCCGGTCGTCATCGGGCGGATGCACTTCGAGCCGGCCGGCTTCGTTGATGCCGAAGTAGCCTTCGCCCCAATGTGGAACGTTGTAGAGTTCGAGACTGTCCTTGATGGTCCAACCGCGCATGTCTACCTCTCGCGAATGGTTTCCACGGTCCGGCGGCCCGATTGTATGCGCGTTCCGGGCCGGTTGCACGAAGCTCGTAGTCAGTCGGGAATCGGCTCGCTGGTCTGCTCGCCACTTGTGAGGTCGCGGACCAGCACCTCGCCGCGAGCCAGTTCGTCGGGTCCGATCAGGTACAGACGCCGAGCGCCGGACTTGTCGGCATCGGCCAGCACGCGTTTCAACTTCGGATGGCCGAGGACCAGCTCGACCGATTCGTCGCGAGCGCGCAGGGCCCGTGCGACTCGCACCGCAGCCGCGCGTTCAGCTTCGCCGAACGGGAAGACCACCGCCGACAACTCGCGGCCGCAGTCCGGCAGCACCCCCTGATCGGCGAGCAGCTCTGAGATCACGACGTCGCCGAAGCCGAAGCCGACCGCAGGAGTGGCCGGGCCGCCGAGTGTCTCGAGCAGGCGGTTGTAGCGCCCGCCGCCGCAAATCGCGCGCAGTGAACGCCCCGCGTCGAAGCCCTCGAACACGATCCCGGTGTAGTACGCGAGGCCGCGCACGATCGAGGCGTCGAAGATGACGCGGTCCGAAAGCCCGTAGGCGTCGAGCAGTTCGAACAGCCGAGTGACCTCGGCGGCGGCCGTGGAGTCATTGGGCGCGTGCTTTGCGGCATCGTCGAAATCGCGCAGCGAGAGCCAGTCGACCACGAAGTCCGCACCCGCCGAGTCGAGTCGGACGGCTCCTTGCGGCTCGACGAGCAGGTCCTTGACCGCGTCGGCTCCGATCTTGTCGATCTTGTCGATCACGACGCACAGTGGCGTGAAGGCTTCCGGTCGCCCACGCAGAACCGAATCGCATAGCGTTTCCTCGAGCAATGCACGGCTGTTCACCCGCACGCGTGTGGCGTCCACCGCGAGTCCCATGCGGTCGAAGCACGCGAAGATCGCCGCGATCAGCTCGGCCTCGGCGGTGACCGACGGTTCGCCCCAGATATCCATGTTCCACTGGTAGTGCTCGCGCTTTCGGCCGCGAGTCATTCGTTCGTAGCGCCAGCACTGCGGCAGGCTGAACCAGCGCAGCGGAAATTTCAGCGCACCCCGGCGAGCCGCGACCATGCGTGCGACCGAAGGCGTGATTTCCGGCCGCAGCGCGAGCCGCCGGCCGTGCAGCTCGAAGTGGTAGAGCTGGTCGACGATCTCTTCGCCTGCCTTGCGGGTAAACAACTCCTCGTGCTCGACCACCGGTGCGTCGATTTCCTCGAAACCGAACTGTCGCGCGACCGCCCGGAAGTGGCCGAAGATCCAGTCGCGCAGGCGCAGTTCCTCGGGAAAGAAATCGCGCGTACCGCGCGGAGGCTGGAGAGTGACTTTGCTCATGGGCTTTCCCTTATCATACCCGGGCCCCCGGGGCCCGAGGTGCTGTCGAATCGGGCCCGAGATTGCTAAACCAGGAACCCGCTGAAGGAGATCCCATGCACATCCGTCCTGTTGCCACCGCCATTTTCGTGTTTCTCGTGTGTATCGTCGCAGCCTGCGGCGCCGATGAAAAGCCGGCTCCGGCAGCCCCTGCCCCGGAACCCGCGATCGTTTCCGACTCCGCGCCGGATCCGAGCACCACTCCCGCCGATGCCGCCACACCTGCGACGCCCGACTCATTGCCGAAGGGCCTGGTGCTGGCACTGGCCCAGTTCGTGAAAAAGGAAGGCGCACCGGTTCCGGGCCCGGCCCGGCTGGAGTTCGTGTATCGAAAAGACGGGAAGTGGCAGACCTCCTTCGTCGAAGATGATCAGAGCAATGTCTTTCACAAGGCCTTCTACTACGAGGGTCCCGTCGGACCGCGCCTGATGACGTTGGCGGGAACGGCGGCGACGGTGAAGACCTGGGAAGCGACCGACGCGGGGCTCGAACCGACCACGGAGTGGGAGCAGGACTTCGGCGGCAAGTGGAGCCGCATGCGCGATGCCGAGGTCGCGGACCTCTACGGTGACGGAGAGGCGACGGTGGTGGTCGCGACGCACGATCAGGGCGTCGTGGTCGTGCTGCGGCCGAAGGCCGAGGGCGGCTTCGACGTGGTCCAGCTCGACGAGAAGCCCGACACCTTCGTTCACGAGATCGAGATCGGCGATCTCGATGCGGACGGCATACTCGAGGTCTACGCCACTCCGAGCGATCCCAACCGGATGGACGGCACCCGCCAGCATGGCGAGGTCGTGCGCTACGTGCCGAAGAAAGGGGAGGGCCGCGTGGTCGTGGCCGACCTCGGCGACCGCCATGCGAAGGAAATCCTCGTCGACGACGTCGATGGTGACGGCCGCGACGAGCTCTACGTCTCGGTCGAGGGGCACCTGGAAGGCAAGGGCGCGAACAAGCGCCTGGTCGATCCGGTCGAGATCCTTCGCTACGACGCCGACACGGCCGCCGACGCGGGCGTCGTGATCGGCACGCTCCAGGATTCGCTGTCGCGCTTCCTGACGGCGGGCGATATCGACGGCGACGGCAAGAAGGAGCTGGTGGTCGCGGCCTTCAGCAGTGGGCTGTGGCTGTTCCGACCCGGTGAGGATCCGAAGGGCTCTTGGCAGCGCGAGCTGATCGACAAGGATTCCGCGGGCTTCGAGCACGCCTCGATCCTGAGCGACCTCGACGGTGATGGCGTCGATGAGCTGTACGTGGCCAGCGATCGCCACAAGGAGTTGCGCCGCTACGTCTGGAACGGCAGCCGGCTCGTTCGAGAGGTTATCTACACCCGGCCCGACGACCGTTCGGTCTTCACCTGGAATTTGATGCCGGTCCCGGTCGAGATCATTCCGTGAGGGCTGAGTCGGGAGCGGCCTGGTGAGTCGTCGCTCAACCGGGCGGCCAACCCAGCGGCCGCCCACCGATGACGTGGACGTGCAGGTGGAAGACGGTCTGGCCTGCACCAGCGCCGTTGTTGATCACCAGCCGGTAATCCTCGAGTCCCGCGTCCGCGGCGACTCGACTCGCCACGCGGAGCAGATGCCCGAGTAGCGGCTCGTCGTCCTGCTCCGCGTTTGCGATGCGATCGATCGGTTTGCGTGGAATTACGAGCAGGTGCGTCGGGGCCTGTGGGTTCAGGTCCGCAAACGCGAGTGCGGTGTCGTCCTGGTAGACGACCGTTGCCGGCAGCTCGCCGCGTGCAATCTTGCCGAATATGCTGTCGCCCATTTCTTGCCCCCTGGGGAACACCATGGTCGCAGCGCCGCGGCGGCCGCGGGTCGAACCGGATGCTCCGGCTTATTCTTCGGTACCTTACATCGGAGTGCCCCATGGGGACCAGTCTTTCATCTCAAGTCCAGTCCGGAACTCCCCGACCGAACGGGCGCGATGATTGGCCGGGCAACGCTTGTCAGTCTGAAAACGCCGGGCTAATGGATGGGAGCCAGCGAGCATTTAGATCCCCAGGGGGAGAGCACAGTTGTCGAAAGCCGTCGTCATCACAGAGAAGCCGAGTGTCGCTCGAAACATCGTCGACGTACTCGGTGGGTTCACCGAGCACGACGGCTGGTTCGAAGGTGACGAGTACCTCGTGACCTACGCGGTCGGACACTTGTTCGAGCTACTCGCGCCGGAGGAGGTCGACGAGAAGTACAAGCGCTGGACCCTCGATGCGTTGCCGATCGTTCCACAGGAGTTCCGGCTCAAGCCCAAGAAAGGCCAGAGCGAGCGAATCCGGACGATCAAGAAGCTGCTGTTCCGCGACGACGTGACGGAGGTCGTGAACGCCTGCGACGCGGGTCGTGAAGGTGAGCTGATCTTTCGCGAGATCGTCGAGTACCTCGGCTGCGAAAAGCCGATCCGGCGTCTCTGGCTCCAGTCGATGACCGATCGCGCGATTCGGACGGGCTTCGCCAACCTCAGGCCCGGCGAGGAACTCGAAGGCCTCGCAAACGCGGCGGCCTGTCGCGCACGCTCCGATTGGCTGATCGGGATGAATGCGACGCGGGCACTCACCAAGCGGCTGAAGAGCCGCAAGGAAAAAACCGCGTGGTCCGCGGGCCGGGTCCAGACCCCCACGCTCGCGATGCTCGTCGAACGCGAATTCGAGATCCTGGCCCATCGCTCCAAACCGTACTGGCGGGTCGTCGCGACGTTCGAACACGCGGGCCACAGCTACACGGGTACCTGGTTCGATCCGGAATTCAAAGCCGGCGACGATTCGGAACTCCGTAACGACCGGATCTTCGACCGTGAACGTGGCGAGGCCATCGTTGCAGCCGCGGGCGAGAATGGGACCGCGTCCGAGACGCGCAAGCCTTCGAAGGAATCGGCTCCGCCGCTGTTCGACCTCACGAGTCTCCAACGTGAAGGCAACCGCCGCTTCGGCTGGTCCGCGCGTCGCGCGCTGTCGGCGGCGCAACGCTGCTACGAACGCCACAAGATCCTCACCTATCCGCGCACCGACTCGCGCTGTTTGCCCGAGGACTACCGGGAGACGGTCGACGAGGTGCTGGCCAATTATGCGGCCGCCGCCGATCACGGCGGTGAGGAGTTTTCTGAGTATTCGGCTGCGGCTGCGCACTTGCAGAGCGCCGGCCTGGAGAACACCAAGCGAACCTTCAATGACGCGAACGTCTCAGACCACTTTGCGATCATCCCGACCGGGACGCTTCCCGCCGAGGTGCTCACGGGCGACGACAAGCGACTCTACGACCTCGTCGTGCGTCGTTTCCTGGGGACCTTCTACCCGCCTGCGATCTGGGAGCGCCTGGAGCGGGTGACCGTGGCCCAGGAACAGAGCTACCGGACTCGTGCGCGTTCGCTCAAGGAAAAGGGCTGGCGCGCGGTACTGCCGCCGACAGAGGGTGAGGGCGAGTCCGTAGTCCAGCCGCTTTCGTCGGATGGGGGCGGTGCCGAGGGTATTGCGGTGCGTCGTGTCGAGACCGAGTTGGTCGAAGAAGAAACCAAGCCGCCCGCACGGGTCACCGAGGCGCGGCTGCTTTCACTGATGGAGAACGCCGGCAAGCAGATCGAGGACGAAGAAATCTCGGCAGCGCTCGGCGAGAAGGGAATCGGAACACCCGCGACCCGTGCCGACGTGATCGAGAACCTGATCGGCAAGGGCTACGTGGCTCGCATCGACAAGGCGCTGCGCCCGTCGGTCAAGGGCATCCGCCTGGTCGATACGCTCCACCGGATCAATATCCAACGCCTGACATCGCCGGCGCTCACCGGCGAACTCGAGCAGCACCTCCAGGACGTCGAGTCGGGCAAGCGCGATCCCGACGATTTCATGGCCGAGATCCAGGAGTACGCAAACGCGATCGTCGAGACCGCCAAGACCTTCGAGTACGACGAACTCTACGACGTCAACGAAGCCCTCGGCACGTGTCCGGCCTGTGGCAAGCCCGTGATCGAGATGGCGTGGTTCTATCGCTGCATCCCCGAGCCCGACGTCGAGCGCGAGGACGACTGCCCGATGCTGTTCTGGAAGGACACCTCCGGGCGTTACCTGGATCGCGATGCGGTCAGGAGCCTGCTCAAGGACGGGAATACCGAGATCCTCGACGGCTTTACCGCGCGCAATGGACGGACCTACCGCGCTTCGATCGAGATCGATACCGACGAATGGAAGTTGAAGGTCATCTCGGCCGGTTGGAATGAAGGCGAAGGCGTCAGCGAAGATCCCGAGTACGACGTCGACCCCGAACCGCTCGGACCCTGCAGTTGCGAGGAGAAGAGCGAGGTCATCGAAACCCCGACCCATTTCATCTGTGTCCGCAAGCAGGAGGAGGATCGCCGCTCGGAAGTGATCAAGCTGAAGAAGCGGGAGTGGAAGCAGGAAGGGAAGAGCCCGAAGGAGGTTCGCGCGCTCGCGGCGGAAGCCGCATCGGAGTTCCCGCCCAGCTGCGGGTTCATTCTGCCGCGAACCGTCTGCAAGCGCGAGCTGACACGTGACGAGGCCGAGGTCTACCTGAAGACCGGTCGTACGGAGCTGCTCGAAGATTTCACTTCGCGATTCGGTCGGCCATTCTCCGCGATGCTCGTCCTGAAGGAAACCGGTCGCCACGGCTTCGAGTTCCCGCCGCGCAAGTCCCGTTCGGCCGCGAGTGAGGCTGACTCCGAGTCGGAAAAATCGCTGGGCAAGAAGAAAGCCACCAAGAAGAAGACCAAGAAGAACGCTGCAAGAAAGAAGACCAGCGCAAAGAAGAAGACCAAGAAGAAGACTGCAAGAAAGAAAACCACCGCAAAGAAGAAGACTTCCAAGCAGAGCGGCGGAAAGAAACGGAGTGACGCGCGCAGCGCGGACTCGCCGACGACGCGGACGAAATCGGCCGATGAGAAGAAGCTGACGACCCGGAAGAAGAAGGCCACCGCGGCGGAGTAGACGCTCGCCAGTCCACCACCCCGAGGGATCCTCCCCTCATCCGCTCCTTCAAATCCATTGAATACCCGAGCAGTTTCTGGCCGAAGTCCGTCGGAAACAGATATTTCCCGTTGTGTTCGACTTCCAACGAGGGTTATAAAGGGACGGATACGAGTTCGGATGTTTCCTGCAGCGGCCAGATTCTCACTGCCCCCTGCTCGAACCATTCGGAATTCGTGTCGGTGAGCGAGGCTGTTTCGGTACTGCGCATCGCGGCAGTGTCGAGTGGCCCGTTCGTCGGGCTCGGGTGCGGGAAGGCGCGCGAGCCGATCCAACCGGTCGGCTGACCGGCGGGTTGAAACGGGGTGCTGGAGTCAATATGAGCGGGGGTGTCATGGCCGTCGGTTCCGCGCGGCAAGCAATTCTTCTATTAATCGCAGTCCTCGCATTCGGAGGCGTGTTATCCGCGGCGTCTCCTGCAGGAGCGGTCGAAGCCTTCGACGGTCGCCTCCAGGCGCACGGCTTCGTCGAGATGCAGGTGCGGGGGCTGAGTTCGAAGTACGGCGTCCACGGCGACGAACTCGACCTCGCTCAGTGGTACAACATCCTCAACGTCGAATTCGAACTCGATCTCCTCCCCGACGGCTGGGGGCCGATCGACCTGATGTCGGCCTTCGTTCGCGTCGAGGCCCGCTACGACTGTATCTACACGCACGGCTGTGGGATGTTCCCGAGCGTCAACACTTTCGGTGACGACGCCGAACGCCTGCCGCGGCGGCTGCGCGACGCTGAAGACCCGGACTACGCGGGCGTGATCAGGATCGGCCCGCCGGTCAAGCGCATCCAGGACAAGCGACCCGCACCGCTGGGGGGCGTGCGCGAGACGGTACCGTTCGGGGGGCCGAACGCAGCGGGTGAACCGACGTTCCACCGCGAAGGTTGGGCGTACGCCACAGGTCGACATAGGCTGTCAATCGACGCGCCAGGGGATCCGAACTCGGGGCCGTTTAGATGTGATCCCGCCTATCCGTTCAACTGTCCCGGTGAGGGTACCCCGGTGGGCGACCCGATCCCTCCTTCCCTGATTTCCGATGAATTGAACCCGAAGGTCCACGATGAGATCGTCGACCGCCTCGGCTTTCCGGGCTTCGATACCTTCTTCAGCCTCACCGGCGGCGACATGATCGCGAATACCTTCGACGACCCCGGCCAATATCTGCTCGGAGACTTCCTCGACTACAAGTTTGCACTCAAGGACATTCGCGGTCCGGCGGGTGGCGCAGGGACGACTCAGTTACTCGGTCCGTGGCTGCCCGAAAACGTCGTTCATTCTCGTGCGGTGTTGTACGACAAGGCCAATCCACTCCGCGGCCGGTTCGCCCAGTCGACCTACACTTCTCCCGTCACCGGCTTCGACCCGTCGGCCAAAGTCACCCCGACTTCCAATTTCAATCGCCGCTACTACACCCGCAGCACGGATCTCGCGAGTCTCGGCGGCTCGGCGGCAGATACGCGGCTGAAGCAGCTGCTGTGGAATGATCCCCTCGCCCTCGATCCGTTGGTCGACGGCTACACCGATCTCGTCGACCCGTTTCCCGAGGAGCTCAACGATTTCTGGGACCGCGACTGCGATTCCGATCTCGGTTGGTTGTTGAGCGAATGCTACCGCTCGGCGCCCAAGGACTTTCGGATTCCGGCCAATCAGACGACCGACAATCCGAATCAGGTCCTCGGGGGTGACTACAGCGGGATCATTCCCTGCACCGCCCCAGCTCGGAACCAGGCGTCCGCCGTCCGCACCATCACCCAGTTACAGTACGACGGGGACAACAAGCAGGGCGGCTGCATTCCGTTCACCAACGTTCGCGTTACCGGCGGCGGCGGCGAGCTGCCGCTGCGGCCCGCACCCGACGTCAGCAATCTGTCTGCGGACTTCGACCGGATGCACGCGCAGGGCCTCTATATCCCGAGCCCCGGCCTACTCAATTACATGGCCGATGGCGGCGATTTCGATAAACACGACTTCAACATCGACGAGACGGAGCGCACCTGGAACCGCGGCGCCTCGCAGCAAGACAACAAGGAGCTGAAAGAAGCCTACGTCGACATGGAGTTCCTCGACAGTCGCCTGTGGATTCGGGCCGGTCTCCAGAACATCGTCTGGGGCAAGACGGAGCTCTTCCGCACCACGGACCAGTTCAACCCGGTCGACATCGCACTATCAGGGCCGCTTGCCGGGCTAGAGGAGTCGCGCATCGCGCTGTGGTCGGCGCGTGCCGTGTATTCGTTCTACAACGTTGGGCCGCTCGACGACGTTCGCTTCGAGTTCGCGGTCAACCTCGACGACTTCGAGCCGATCGACCTCGGCGCCTGTGGCGAGCCGTACACGATCAATGTCGTCTGCGGCATTCCGACCGGGCTGTTCTTCCACGGCTTGCTGGGGATCGGCATCGCGGGTGTCGATCGGCCGGACGCGTTTTGGGACGATTCCAAGGGCCTGGAATACGGCGGTCGGATCGAATGGCGTTGGGACCGTTTCAGCTTCGCGTTGACGGATTTCTACGGTTACAACGACCTCCCGTTCGCCGACGCGATTCACTACTACGATCGCAACGTCGATTTCGTGATCGCCGACGCCAACGCGCTCGACGAGAACTTCTTCGGGGACGGTGCGGGCCGACCACTCGTGAGCGGTGCGGCGACCGGCTGCACGGGGATCTGGGGCGGCGCCGGCGGCTGGGCTTCCGCGAACCGCGATCCCTCTTCCTATTACTCGATGACCCTGGCGGGTATCGGCCGCGACCCGGCCTGCCTGAAGCCCGGCGGCGCAGCCGGGCAATTGAACCAGAACGGCTTCACCGTCGCCCGCAACGACGTCACCGGTGCACCTATCTACGTCTGGGTCGACGCGCAGAACGGCACGCTCAAACCCGGAGTGGGCACCGAGTTCGTGTCCGACCAGAACGCCAACCCGACTCTCTACCCGGTCCTAGGCGTGGTGCCGGATTACTGCTTGACCCTGGGCGCATTGGATGGTGGTGGATTCCGATGCGAGCCGATGCAGTACGAGGTCGGCCTGAACGAGCCCGGCTTCAATGGGACGGAGTTCGCCGCGGGCTGGTCGCCGCAGAACGCGCTCGAGAACCACAGCGCGAACCAGCAATCCTTCGCGTTCATCTGTACTGCGACGCTCACGATCGGTGCCGTACTCGACCCGACCGCGTGCGCGTTCAACCTGTTCGGCAGCCCGAAGTTGCTCGACCCCCAGTTCGCACCGGTCCCGCTCGCCGAGATGGTGAGCTGTCTGCTCGCAGGGGAGATTGGGGGCGCCTGCTCGGGGTACCTCGACCTCGTGGCGAATAACCAGACGGCTATCCCCGCGGCTCGTGAGGCGGGCCTGGTGGCGCTCAATCGCGACTGGAACGACGGCAGCATCACCGCCCAAGCGCGGTTCAATGTGCCCCTGATCAATCGCGACTCCCTGGTGACATTCGGCGGGTCCGCCGC
>JAFDEI010000049.1 GCA_019310425.1 Deltaproteobacteria bacterium
CAGTTCTTGTGCTTCGGGCTTCCGGAGGTTGAACGTGGTCGACAGCTTGCTGCGGTTGTTGTGGCAGAAGAACCAGGAGGTGTAGTCGAGGAAACGCATCAGGTCCTGGCGCTTCGCACTCTCGACGCGAATGACTTCGGCGCCGAGGTCGGCGAGCAGCTGGCCCGCCATCGGGCCGGCCCAGTTCCAGCCGAAGTCGAGCACACGTACGCCTTCGAGCGCGCGTTGCGGCCGCGTTCCCTTTTCGAGTCGAATCGCAGCCGGTGGATTCGCGCGCAGGCTCGAGCCGTCGGCATCGAGCGCGGGGCCACGCTTGTTGATCCGCGTCGGAGTCTTCGCGAGTTGATAGCCGGGCTTCGGAACGCGCACCGGCTTGCCACCGATCTCGATCTCACCCCAGAGCTCGCGGAACGCGTACTGCTCGCTCGCGAGCACCTCGTCGACCGTTTGTGCGACGCCCATGATGATGCTCTCGGCGACCGCCATCGCGAGCAACTCCTCGCGGGTGTATTCCATCAGCCAGCCGCGGAAGTGCTTGTCGGCGGGCTTCGAGTCGACGAGGCCGAGGTAGACGGCGTTGCCCGCCTGGCCCTCCTTCGCCCACTTCGGGTTGTCCATCAGTGCCAGGAAGGCATCCCACTGCTTGGGTGTCTGCGACGCGATGCAGACGAAGCCGTCTTTACAGGCGAAGAAGCCGGTCGGGTACATCCCACCCTTCATCTGGGTGCTGCGTTGGCCCCACTTCCCGCCGCCCTTGGCGCCCACGAGATGCATGCCGCCGACGCAGTAGGCCAGCACCTGAGCGGTCGAGATGTCGATGCCCTGGCCGAGGCCGGAGGAACGTCGCTCGTGCAACGCCGCGAGTGCGGCTGCGAAGGCGTGGAAGGCCGCCTGGTAGGCGGCCTGCTCGAACGGGATCGACAGCGGCTCGCGCTCGGGCATGCCGAGTGCGAGCGGCAGTGAACTCGCTGCTTGCGCGGTCAGGTCGCAACCGGGCCGGTCGGCCCACGGCCCACTGCGGCCGTAGGGCGAGATCGACACCGCCACCAGATGCGGGTGGCGCTCGAGCAATGTCGCCGAATCGAGGCCGAGACGCGCGAACTCGGCGGGCTCGCTGTTGTCGATGAAGACGTCCGCACTTGCGAGTAGCTCGTGGAAGAACGCGAGGTCGTCGGCGTTCGCGAGGTCGAGTGCGATGCCGCGCTTGCCCGCGTTCAGGTAGTGGAACATCCCGCTCTCTTCCGAGTCGGCCAGCCCGTCCGGGAACGGGCCGTAGCTCCGCGATACGTCACCCACGGGCGGCTCCAGCTTGATGACTTCGGCGCCGAGGTCTGCGAACAGGCGCGCGCAGAAGGGTGCCGAGACGCTGCTGCCGAGTTCGACGACGCGGAGATCTTCGAGTGCGCCCATCTAGGCGTCCGCCCGGGACGGAAGTTCCACCATCGCCTCGCCGTCGGTGGTGCGCTCGCCGCGCGGATGGCTCATGGTCCAGACCTCGCAGTCGACCAGGTGCTCGCCATTCTCCACCCGCTTATCCGTCACCTTGGCGTAGAGCCGGCAGGCATCTCCCTGCCAGTGGAAGCCCCGGAACTGACAGGCCAGCTTGCGCAGCTTGCCGTGGTCGCCCATCCAGCCGTTGAACAGCTGGGTGAACCAGCTCAGGCGCTCGAAGCCCGCCTCGTAGGCCCCGGGCATGCCCAGGTACTTCTGGCAGCGCTCGTTGGTCCAGTGAATGGCCACCGGAGGCTCCGGGACGTTCTCCTCGTTGCGGATGGGCAGCTGCGGCTGCTTCTCCCATAGGGCCAGCGCCAGCTCGTGTCCCACGAACCAGCCCATTGCGCCGAAGGCCAGCTCGAACGCGATCTTGCTGGTCAGCGTCACCGGGCCCTTGATGATGTAGGGGATCTCGTCCCCCACGTTGACGTCCTCGAAGTAGAGGGGCTCCTTGCCCCGGCGGTTGGTGAGGTTCTGGTCGTGGTACTCCTGCCAAACCCCCTCCAACTCTTCATCGGTCCAGATGTGGCGATCGATGCCGGCGTACTTGCCCTCCTTCTTGGCGCCGCTGCGGGAGAAGCGGTGCCAGGAGGTGCGATAGGTGCCGATGTATTCGCCTTCCATGGTCTCCACCTTGGTGGCGTAGTTCTGCACCGCGGCACGGCCGCCGGCGAACTTGCTGTCCTCGATGATGTAGACGTCTTCGAGGATGGTGGTGCCCTTCACCACCTCGTCGGCGAACATGGGGCGCTTCCAGTCGTACTCGACGCCGCGCCAGATGGTGTGACAGCCCGGGAAGCCCTCGGAGGCCCCGTTGACCGTCTCCGCGTAGCAGATCACCGTCGGAGGCGAGATGATGCGGCCCCAGGGCGAGGCCTCGGCGTAGGGCTTCTTGTGGTAGAGGGGGTTCATGTCCGCGAAGCCGCGGGCGTAGCGCCCGACGGTCTCGGCGCTCATGGCAAAGAGGGCGACCTTGGGGGCCGGCTTTTCCTTCTCACCCTTCTCCTTGTTCTCGGTGATGGACTGCATGGTGCCGCGCTTGAAGCGGGGCTGGCCCTTGCGCTCCAGCAGCCGCTCGAGGCTCGCATCGGTAATCTCGCCCCAGACTTCGCCTTCTCTCAGATCCGCCATCTCGTACCGTTCCCTTTCTTTGACCTTGTCAGTCTCTATTTATCTTCGAGTTTGAGGAAGCGCGCGACGTTGTCGTACAAGACCGCGCGCTTGGTGTCCTCGCGAATGTCGAGCTCGAGGAATTCGCGCTTGCAGCGTTCGAGTCCCAGGCCATTGGTTCCGAAGAGCACCTTGTGGCGCCCTCGGCCCGAGTTCATGAAGTCCACGAGCCGGCTGTCGAGGCTCTTGGCATAGTAGGCTGAGATATCACCGTAGACATTCGGGTGGCGCCACAGCATCGAGCACCACTCGTCGACCCACGGCCAGCCGGTGTGCGACAGGTTGATGCGCAGCTCCGGAAAGTCGATCGCGACGTCGTCGGCGAGCATCGGACGCCCGCAGTCCGACGGTAGCACCTCGGCGGAGTGACCGACCTGGAAGCCGACCGCGATGTCGAGCTCCATGCACTTCTGGTAGAGGGGATAGAAGCGGCGGTCGTTGGGCGCCAGGCCGAATGACAGCGGGTGGAACCAGACGTACTTGAACCCGAGCTCCTTCACGCCGCGCTCGATGTCGGCGATGCTCTCTCCGATGTGGAACGGGCTGTAGCTCGCTGCGCCGACGATCCGCCCGCCGGTCTCCTTCACCGCCTCGCCCACCGGGTCCATCGGATAGTTCATGATGAAGTCGTGGTGGTAGTGGTAGGACCACATCTTGGTGGCGCAGATCGCGATGTGGGCGTAACCGAGCTTGTCCATCGTCTCGACGCACGCGGCGGGATTGGGGTGCCCCGTCAGCATCGCACCACCGGACTTCTTCTTTGCTTCCTTCTTGCCGTCGCTCTTACCGTCCTTCTTTTTCTGCGCCGCGGCCTTCTGCTCGTCGCCCTGCTGGGTGAGCTTCCGGAAAGTGGTCTTGAGCATGATCTGGAATTCTTTGTACTGGAACGGATTACCTGCGAGATCGGTTCGGATCTCGAGGATGTGATTCATGATGTCGATGCTGGGGTAGTCCTGCAGCTGTTCCGTACTCATCAAATCTCCATTCCGACGCGGGCCCCGTGTTGCGTGGCTTCCGCCAGCGGCCGTGGCACCCATGCCGAGCCGACCAGGAACAGCCGGGACGTCGAATTCCTGGACTTCAGTGTGTTGTAGAGCCCGGTATCGGGTACCGAGCCGTAGACGAGGACGACCGTGTCGAATCCCTCGAAACGCTGCTTGCGGCCGCCGAAGGCCGAGATGAAATCGAGCGCCCCGCCAGCGACCGCAGCGAGACGCAGGCCGGGGTGGATCCTGACGTCGTTGTCGACCAGTCGACTCATCACCGGGCCGACCGAGTAACGGTCGATCTGCGCACCGATGCTCATCCACTTGTGGAAGATCTCGACGCGGCAGCCGCGTTCGGCGAGATAATCGGCGACGTTCGGAGTCTCGAAGGCATCTTCCTGCGAGACCACTGCCACGCGCTCGCCGAAATCCGCGGACCCGGCCAATACGTCCCAGCCCTGAACCACGTGGGGACCGTCGATGCCGGGCGTTTCGGGCCGACGCGGCACGGAGCCCGTCGCGCAGGCTATGGCGTCGGGCGCGAGCGCCAATAGTTCGTCCGCGTCGAGTTCCGTCTCGAGTCGCACGTCCACGTCGTAGAGGGCGAGTTGATTCTCCTGGAAGATCACGAAGTCGTCGTAGGCGTCGCGACCGGGGGCCGCGGCGGCGAGGTTCAATTGCCCACCGAGCTTTGGGCCGCGTTCGACGAGGATCACCTCGTGGCCGCGCTTGGCGGCGACTCGCGCGGCTTCACAGCCCGCTGCTCCACCGCCCGCGACGACGAAGCGCCGACGTTGCTGTGCGGGCTTGCAGGTCGAAGCAAAGAAGAGTTCGTTACCGACTTCCGGATTGACTGAGCAGACCGGCTTCTTGAACAGGGTCGGCGTGTCACTCTGGATCGAATTTCCGATGCAGCGGTTGCAGCCGATGCAGCGCCGGATTTCGCCCAGGCGCCCCTCACGCGCCTTGTTGCCGAACTCGGGATCGGCGATGCCGGCCCGGGTCATTCCGACCAGGTCGCAGCAGCCTTCCTTCAGCAGCTGCTCGGCGATTCCGGGGTCGTTCACACGGCCCGAAAACAAGACCGGGATGTTCTCGAGATCGACCTTCAGCGCCTTGCCGGCTTCGCGGTAGACCGCGTGGTCGTAGTACGACGGTTGCACGTACGAGGGGCCGCCCCAGCTATGGCCGACATCGACGTTCACGAAGTCGAGGGTTCCGGTCTCAGCGATGCATTGCATCATTTCGCGCAGTTCGAGCAGTGTGTAGCCGCCCTCGCGCGTTTCCTGGCCGTTCACGCGGATGCCGATCGCCAGCGAGTCGCCGACCCGCTCCTTCACGGCGGTGAGCACCTCGCGCAGGAACTTCGTTCGTGCCCGGGTGCTGCCCCCCCAGGCGTCGCTGCGCTTGTTCATCGCGGGCGAGAGGAAGGTCTGCGGCAGCGTTTCGTGCGCGCAGTGAATCTCGATGCCGTCGACTCCGGCCTTCATGAATTCTTCGGCGGCATCCGCGTAGGTGCCGATCAGGAAGGCGATCTCGCCGTCGTCGAGCTGATGCGGGATCCAGTCGTAGGCCTCGACGATCGGCTCCGATGACGCCGCCAGCGTGAAGTTCAGCTGCGTGAGCTGGCAGACCACCACCGCACCGGTCTCGCGCACGGCTTGATGGAATTTCGCCAGGTTCTCGACGAAGCCCGGCAGCTTGTAGAGCGGCATCCGAACGGCGCCGGTGCCCGGAAAGAACTCGTCGGCGGCCTCGTTGGGCAGCGGGGAATTCAGTAGGAAGGTCTCGCTGCCGATCCAGCCGGTGCCCCCCTTCGCCTTGGCGAGGTGGTGCGCGATGAAGGGGTCGTCGATGAAGCCGGGCATCTGGGCTGCGCCGATCGTATTCGTGGTTTCGCAGATCCGATTCGGAACCGTCATCGGCCCGACCTGGAGCGGTGAAAACAGACGCTCGAACTGCGTCGCGGCAGTGTTCGACTCAACCATCGCTTTCTCGTTCGTGGCATGCCGGTCGGCCTCGAAGCGTGCAGGACGCTTCAGGCTTTGACCGGCGGCACCCACGATTCGTCCATGTAATCGGCGACGCGATCGCGGTGATAGTCCGCGTCGCCGAGGATTGCTGCGTTGCAACGCGACCGGCGCATGTGCAGGTGCACGTCGTATTCCCAGGTGAATCCCACGCCACCGTGGATCTGGAGCGCGGATTCCGCGGCCGCGACCGCGGCGTCGCTCAGCCATGCCTTGGCTGCGGAGACGAGTGGGGCGGCATTGTCGCGCTTCTCGTCGAGCGCGAGGCAGGCGCCGTAGAGCAGGCTGCGCCCGATCTCGACATCGACCAGATGGTTGGCGAGCCGGTGGCTCACGGCCTGGA
Organism: Deltaproteobacteria bacterium; assembly: GCA_019310425.1. Taxonomy (GTDB): domain Bacteria; phylum Myxococcota_A; class UBA9160; order UBA9160; family SMWR01; genus JAFDEI01. The sequence continues at coordinate 6,024 of JAFDEI010000049.1, forward strand.
AGGTGCCGATCGGGCGCCCGAACTGAACGCGCTCGATGGCGTAGCGGCGCGTGAGCTCCAGCGAGGCCTCGGCGCTGCCGAGCAGGTCGGCTGCGAGCAACACCGTCCAGATGTCGTAGGCCTCGCGCAGTGAACGCTCGTCGCCGAGCAGTGCATCACCTTCGACGGGTGCGTTCTCGAAAACCACCTCCGAGCACGACTGCGCGTCCATGCGTTCCATCTTGCGGATTTCGACGCCCTGGGCATCGGCGCGGACGCGGACCCAGCCGAGGCCGTCCGGAGTCTGCGCGCCGACGATCAGCAGCGCGGCCGAGTCGGCGTCGGGGACGAGCAGCTTGCTGCCCGTGAGTCGCCAGCCGTCGGCGTCCGCCCGCACCTTGGCGGCGATCGCATCGGGCCCGTAGCGGCCGCCGGGCTCTTCGATCGCGACGGTGGCACGCAGGCTGCCGTCGATCAATTGGGGCACGAGTTCGCTTCGAATCGCGTCGTTCCCACTCCGATCGACCGCGAGGGCTGCGATCAGCGAACTCTGGAACGGGCCGGGCAGCAGGCCGCGTCCGGCTTCCTGTGACAACACGGCTGCGGTCAGCACGTCCCCACCGATACCGCCGACATCCTCACCCGCGGCGACGCCGAGCCAGCCCATCTCGAGGATTTCCTGCCAGACGTCCGCTCCGATCACGGCGGGGCGTTTGTCGAGGGCCTCGCGCGCGCAATCCGCGGGCCAGCGCTCGCGAATGAAATCGCACGCCATTTCCTGCAGAGTTTCCTGCTCTTCGCTGAGATTGAAGTCCAAGGTTTCAAACTCCTCGCCGCGCCCATCCGAACCGAGTTTGCGCGGCGGCTGTGTGCGGTTCGATGGTTTCGATCAGTCTTCAGCCGGTCGCGGCAACTCGAGGACCTTCTCGGCAATTACGTTGCGCATGACTTCACTGGTTCCACCGCCGATCGAGTGTGCGAGTGCGTCGAAGTAGGCCGCATGCCAACGGCCGCGATCGACGACGTGCGGGGATCGCTTCGCGATCGGTGCCAGTGGGCCCTCGACCCGAAGCGCGGTTCGGGTCAGCTGGTTCCGGGTTTCCGAGGCGAAGAGCTTGCCCACCGACGAGCCCGCGCCCGGGGGCTTGCCCGCGATCTGGTTGCTGAGCGTTCGGAATCCGAGGTGCCGCAGGCCCTCGATCTCGATCCAGTGCTGCGCGAGCGCTCGGCGGGTCGACGGTTCCTCGACGGCTTTGTGGTCACCGCGGTCGAGGTTGCTCGCCATCCGCCACAGTCGGCCGAGGGTCTCCTCGAGCGCCACCACGCCCGACAGCCCGCTGCGCTCGTGATCGAGGGAGCTGCGCGCGATCTGCCAGCCGCCGTTCAGTTCGCCCACGAGATGCTCGCGCGGCACGCGTACGTTGTCGAAGAAGACCTCGCTGAAGTGGCTGCCGCCCGCCGCGTTGCGCAACGGACGTACGGTGATGCCGGGCGTCTTCATGTCCGCGAGCAGGTAGCTGATGCCCTCGCGCTTGGGGGCGTCCGGGTCGGTGCGCACGAGCATGAAGATCCAGTCCGAGATCGGCGCGAGGCTGGTCCAGACCTTCTGGCCGTTGACCACGAACTCGTCGCCGTCGATCTCCGCGCGGCAGCGCAGTGAAGCGAGGTCGCTGCCGGCCTCGGGCTCGCTGAAGCCCTGGCACCAGAGGTCGTCGGCGCGCAGGATGCGCGGCAGGAAGCGCTTCTTCTGCTCCTCGGTGCCGTGCTGCACCAGCGTCGGGCCGATGATCGACAGCCCGATCGTGTTGATCAGCGGCGGCGTGCGCACGCGCGCCATTTCATCGGCGCAGATCACCTGCTGGGTGAACGAGGCGTCCTGGCCACCGTATGCCTTCGGCCAGGCAAGACCCACGTAGCCCGCATCGTGCAGCGTGCGGGGCCATGCACGCGCGCCCGCGAGCGGGTCGTTCTTGCTTTCGTCGCTGCTTTCGGCGCGCTTCATCATCGCGTTGGCGCTTTCACCGCCGCCGCCGCCGCCACCGCCGATGTTGTCGCTGAGCCACTGTCGCAGCTCGGCTCGATACGCTTCGTCTTCTTCAGAGAATGTGAGGTCCATGGTGTCGCGTCACTTCCTGAATTCGGGGAGAATTTCCTGGGCGATCAGCTCGCGTTGCTGGCTGGGCAGGAAGATCATTTCCATCCCCAGCGCCTCGTAGCGCTTGAGTTCTTCGATCACCATCTCGACGGTTCCGCAGTAGAGGCTGCTGACGAAGCGCTGGTAGAGCGGGTGGTCCTTCGCTGGGTTGTAGAGATTCTTGCCGTCCTCGTCGACGAGGTAGCCGTAGCCGAGAATGTGCTCGTCGTAGAAGCTGTCCATCAGCATCTGACGCAGGCCCTGGGCCTCCGCCATGGTGTTGCCGATGCAGACGTCCTTGAAGGAGGCGATTCGCAGGTCGGAGGCTGCGAAGCCCGCTTCTTCGCCGGCCTTGCGGTACTCCTTCACGATGTTCTCGGTGTGGTCGAACGGCGAATTCGCGAGCCAATAGCCGAGGCCCGCGGCACCGGCGCGTCGGGCACCTTGCAGCGAAGTGCCGCCGCAGAACCACAGGTCGATCGGCCGCTGAATCGAGCGCGGTCGAAGGCTCTCGTTTTCGTATTGGTAGTACTTGCCCTGGTACGAGAAGCTGTCCTGCGTGGTCGCGAGGCGCAGCACTTCCATGGATTCGCGCAGCCGCGCACCGCGCGTGGTCTTCTTGGTGCCGAAGCCGTCGAACTCGTAGGGGCGGTAGCCCATGCCGAGGCCGAGCGAGACGCGGCCGTTCGACAGCACGTCGAGGGTCGACGCGATTTCTGCGGCCTCGAGCGGATCGTAGAGCGGCAGCAACATCGCATTCGTGGAGAGTCGGATCTTCGAGGTCTTCGCCGCCACCGCGGCCATCGCCTGCAGTGGGAGCGGCATGAACTCGTCGTACATGAAATGGTGTTCGCCGCTGCCGTAGCCATCGAAACCGAGTGCTTCGGCTTCTGCGGCGTCGTTGACGAATTTGTCGTAGCCGTCGCCGAGCGCGTTCGGGATCGGGCGCATCTTCGCGATGCCGATGCTCGTGGTCCAGAATTCCATTCGTTGGCTTCCTTTCGTTGCCGCGCCGGCCGGGCCTTCAGGCCTGGAGCAGCATCTCGATTTCGGATGCGAAGCGGTAGAGGTCCATCGGAACCGCGCCGCCGCGGCGCCACACCAAGTGCGAGATTCCGGTGCGGCCGCGCAGATCGCGGATCGCGTTCAGGATGTCGCGCGGCGAACCGCCGAGCGTGTGCGCGTCGGAATCGCCGTCGAGTGCGATGCGTCGTTCGAGCACGGCCTCGACCTCGCGGCGCGCGCGTCCGGCTGCGTCTGCGGTCTTGCGGTAGCGCGCGAGGCGATCCGCCGCCTCGTCGGTAGGGACGTCCGCACCGATCATCGGTGAGATGCCGTGTTGCGCCGCCCAGCTGAGCGTGTCGTCGTCGTCGATCTCGACCGCGACCGGCGTATGGGGCAGGTAGGGCTTGGGTGTGATCGCGAGGAAGTCGGGAGTTTCCGGGCCCCAGTCCCACTGCGCCAGATAGGGGCCCTCGGATTCCGGCACACTGGCGCCCGGCGGCGCGTCGTCCGGGGTGTGGGCCGGGAATCGGATGTGATCGCCGCGGAAGCGGAACTCATCCGACGCGAAGGCCGCAGTGACGAAGTCGATCATTTCGTGGACGTGCGCGGATGGAACTCCCTGTGCGGACGCGCCCGCGAAGGCGATCCCCGCACGCCCGCGCGAGAAGGTGTCGAGCACGGCGACTTCCTCGGCGATGTGGGCGGGCAGGGCGTGTGTGACGCGTCGGCCGGTGATCCGAAGCTGCACGTTGTTGGTGAGTCGCGCGAGGTAGCTGAGAAAAACCGACGGCGCGGAGATGTCGGCTGCACGCTCACGGCCCTCGCTGATCCAGACGCTGTGGAAGCCCAGCTTGTCTGCTTGCTCGGCCTCCGAGACGATCTCCTTCCAACCGGAAGTCGCGTCGCCGAAACGATCCGTGTCCCAACTGATTCCGAGTCTCACGACGCTCCCTCCTCGTTTTCGGCTTTGGCGCGGCGCCGGACATCTTCCTGCAGTGCCACCTTCTGCACCTTCCCGGTGGGCGTCATCGGAAACTCGTCCATGAAGACCAGGTGTTGTGGGTACATGTATTTGGTGACCTTCTCGCCATCGAGATACGCGGCGAGATCTTCCAGCGTGAATGCGTCGCCTTCGGCAACGATGTAGGCACACACGGTTTCGCCGAGGCGGTCGTCGGGCCAGCCCACGACCGCGACGTCGCGCACCCGTGCGAAGCCCGCCAACAGGCTCTCGATCTCCTTCGGGTAGATCTTGGATCCACCGCGATTGATGACTTCCTTGGCGCGGCCCGCGAAGCTCAGGTAGCCGTCCTCGTCCGCCGAGCCGAGGTCGCTGGTGTAGAACCAGCCCTCGTCGTCCCGGGTCTCGTCGGTGAGTTCCGGCTGCTTGTGGTAGCCGACGAAGAGAGTGGGGCCACGGAAGCAGATTTCGCCGATTTCGCCGGGTCCGAGTTCCCTGCTGCGATCCTTCGCGTCCACGATCTTCAGCTCGGCGCCGAGCATCGGACGCCCGACGGTGTCGCGGATCTTCTCGGGCGGGTCGAACGGCATCGTGCGGGTGTGGAGGATGGTCTCGCCCATGCCGTAGGTGTTGGCTCCGCTCGACCCCCACGCGCGCTTGATCTCTTCGATCAGGTCCGGCGAACTCGCCGCGCCGCCGACGCCGACCGATTTGATGCTCGAGGTGTCGTACTTCTCGAAATCCGGATGGTGGAGCAGGCCGATCAGGTGGGCGGGCGTGCCCGAAACGGATGTCACTTTTTCGCGCTGAACCAACTCGAGTACGTCGAGCGGTCGATAGCGATCGACGAGCACCATCGGTATGGCGGCGAACGCACACTGATAGGTGGTGAAGTGCCCGTAGCTGTGGGTCATCGGTGAGCACGCGAGGTTCACGATGTCGGGATCCATCGCCTTCATCGCCTGTGCGGCGAGCTTGAAGGTCGAAACGAGTGTGTTGTGCGTGTGGAGGAAGCCCTTCGGGTTGCCCTCGGTGCCCGAGGTGAAGTTCAGGTAGAAGACGGCGTCGGGGTTGCTCTCCAGTGAATCGAGGCGGTCGAGGTTGCCGCGACCCTCCTCGATCAGCGCGTCGAGCGTGGACTCGCCATCGCCGCGGGACTCACCGCGCGCGATGACGAGCAACTTCAGGCACGGCAGATCGTCGCGAAGGCCACGCATCACGTCGGCGTAGTCGTAGCCGCCGAACGATTCGGGGACGATCGCGACGTCGGTGTCGCAGAATTCGAGCAGTGACCGCATCTCGCGTTCACGAAACACCAGATGCAACGGCTGAATGACCGCGCCGATTCGCGAGAGCGCGATCTGGAGCAAGCAGAACTCGGTCCAGTTCGGGAGCTGCACGCTCACGATGTCCTGGCGCCGGACCCCGGCGCCGAGCAGGCCCGCCGCCAGCGCATCGGAATCCGCCTTGAACTCGCGGAAGGTCCAGCGCCGGTCCTTCGTCACCAGGGCGGTCGCATCGCCGTGCTCGGCGGCGGTGTCGTCGAAGAGGCCGTGGACGGTGCAGTCCGCCCAGTTGCCGCGAGAGATCCAGTACGCGCGGTAGGACTCGGAAAACCGCGGAAATCGCTCGTAGGGGCTCGAATCGGCCAGGATTCGCGAGATCGAGGCGGGCGGCTGCGGGTCGGGCGGGGTCACGGCGTTTTCTCTCTAAAAGTTAGCTACGATTTTCACGCATTCAGTATATTGCATCTGTTAAAATCGGGAACAATAAATCGACCGCCCCCGCGAGATTGTCTCCGGATTCGGTCGTTGGAGGCCGGATTCGATGTCTATTCCCTCGAATTGCGACTCGAGAGTTTGCCGCAGATCGGCCGGTTCGGTCAGCTTCCATGAAATTCCCCGCGGGGAGCACCTGCTCCCGGCGTGGTTCAACCAGTGTGGGAGCCTACCCGCTCGGAGGTCCGTCCGATGATTCTCTGGTCCAAAGGCCTGGGCAAGTTGGTCCTCAGCATGCGGCTGTCGGAACGCTCGGGGATGGGCGTTCGCGACCAGCAGATCGTCATCGATGGCACGATGGGTTCGCCGACCTTCTGGGACTACGCCGTCAACCTCGCTGAAAACGACGTCGTGGACTTCATCGGGCTGCTGAACCAGCCGCTGCCCGTTCGCCTGCTCGTGACGAATCCGAAGCGCCTGTCGATCCTGTGGGCCTCGCTGATCGGGATCGGATGCTTCGTGCGGCGGACGTTGTTTCGATTCCTGGGAGGCCGGGGCGTTGACTCAGCCGCGTCTCTCTCCGTGACGGTGAAGGCGAAGAAGCTGGAGCAAGAGGGAGGCGAGGGTTGATCATGGCAGGTCCCGAAAATCAATACGACGTCGTCGTCGTCGGGGGCGGCATCAACGGCCTCACCGCAGCGATCTATCTCCAGAAGTCCGGACTCAAGGTTGCCGTATTCGAGCGGAAGCTGGAAGCCGGCGCGGGCTGTTGCACCGAGGAGGTGATGGCACCCGGCGTCAAGGTGAACCTGTGCGCCTGCAACATGGTGACGATGTGGTCGCCCGCCTATGGCGATCTGGAACTCGAGAAATTCGGCCTCGAGATGTTGACCTCGAGCGAGTGGGGAATGTTCCACCCTTTCAAGGACCGCAGTGCGGTGATGTTCAATTCGTGGAATGGGAAGAAGCAGTACGAGCATTTCAAGAGCATCAACGAGCACGACGCCGAGATCTTCAAGAGCATCTACAACATTCTCGGCCCGATGTTCGGCGAGACGATGCAGGGCTCGATGTTCACCCCGGCAACGCAGAGCCCCGAGGATGTTTCGGGACCCGGCGGCCTGGGCTCGATGCTGCGCGCGATCATCCCGGAGATTCCCGAGAACGTCCACGAGATGAACGGCATCGACATTGCCGACGCCGTCTACCAGGACGAGAAGATCAAGACCGCAATTCTCGGGAATTGCATCATGGCGGGTTCGCACCCCTGGGATCGCGGAATGTCGACGATGATGCCGATCATCTTCCCGGTCCTGCAGTCGATCCACAGCGCCACCTGGACCTGTCGCGGCGGCAGCCATTCGCTGGTGCACGCGTTGGCCTCCTGCTTCGCCGCGCACGGCGGTCGCTTGTTCAGCGGCTGCCCGGTCGACAAGATCATCATGGAGGGGGACGAGGCCAAGGGGATCGTGTTGTCCGAGCACGCGGTCTTCCCGGACGCGGAGGTACGCGCGAGCCGCGCGGTGATCAGCAACCTCTCCTGTCACCCGACCTTCCGCGGCCTGATCGGTGAGGAAAAGCTGCCCGACTGGGTGAAGAAGGGTGTCGACCACTACAAGAACGACGAGACCGTGCTCTTCTGCAACTACTGGGTGCTCGACAAGCCGCCACATTGGGAAGGCTACCCGGAAGAGATCAACCGGGGCTACGGCTTCAACTACGGCATGGAAAGCGTCGACGACATTCGCCGACTCGCACACGACATGGAGAACGACCTGCTGCCCGACCCGCCGATCGTCTCGGGCTTGTCCGTCCAGGGTTTTTCACTCGCGGACCCGAGCCAGTCGCCGCCTGGGCAGTACACCATGATGTCGTGGGCGAACGTGCCCTACAAGATTCCGCAGGAAGGCGGCCCCGAGAAGTGGGACGTCATTCGCGAGAGCTATGGCGACAAGATCGACGCGCTGTTGCGCGAGTACAATCCGGGCCTGATGGATTCGGTGGTCGATCGTTACTGCAACTCGCCGCTCGACTACTACCGCAAGAACCCGAGCCAGGTCATGGGCAGCACGACCAGCGGTGCGGTCAGCCTGGAATGGTACGGTACGCACCGGCCGTTCGAGGGCTGCGGCGCACCGCGAACGCCATTCGGGAACCTCTATCTCTCGAACTCGATCTGGCCCTTCGGAACCACGAGCCTCGGCTCCGGCTATGTGGCGGCGTCGGTGGTTGCGGAGGATCTCGGTGTTCGCGAAGGCCAGGACTGGTGGCGCCACAAAGCGCTGGAGCCCGGGCTCGATGTCTTGAAGCGCAGGGGCATCGAGATCGATTTCAACATCGCCTGAGTTTCGACGGCGATCAGCCTAGACGGGAGCTTGCCGGTGGCAGAGCTGGACAAGAACTACGACGTGATCATCATCGGTGGCGGGCCGAACGGCCTCACGACGGCCGCCTATCTCGCGCGTTCGGGTGCGAAGGTCCTGCTGCTCGAACGGCACCACGAGGGTGGTGGCGGGCTCGTCACCGAGGAGTGGTCGGGGTTCCGCTTCAACACCCACGCCAAGCTGCTGTTGATGATGGACGTGATGCCTCCATACACCGACCTCGCGCTGGAGAGCTGGGGCTGCCGCTATGTCCAGCCGGAGGTCGCGGCGTCGATCCTCACCAAGGACGGCAAGGCGATGACCTTGTATTCCGACGTCGACAAGACCGCGAAGAGCATCGCGCGGTTTTCGAAGCACGATGCCGAGCAGTACAAGGAGTCGATGACCGACTGGAACACCATCGTGAACGAGGCGCTGATCCCGGCGACCTATTCGCTGCCCTTGCCGATGCTCGACATGGTCGTGAGCTACCAGCAGAGCGAAATCGGCGAAGTCGTCAACGAGATGGCCGAGGAGACCTACCTCGAGACGCTCGCCGCCGCGGGTTACGAGAACGAACTCCTCAACACCGCGATCCTCTACCTCGGGACCATGTACGGCATGGACCCCGAGGGTGGCTTGGGCTTCCTGCTGCCGCTGCTCGTCAATCGCATTCTGCACTCGAGCGTGATCATAAGCGGTTCACATCAGCTCGCGGCTGCGCTGTCGCGCGCGGCGAACCGCGCGGGCGCGCGGCTCGAGCGGGCGGCTGAGGTCTCGAAGATCCTCACCGATGGCAGCAAGGCCGTTGGGGTGCGGCTGGCGACCGGCGAAGAGGTCTTCGCGAAGAAGATCGTCACGACCACCGATCCGAAGAAGACCTTTCTCGACCTCGTTGGCGAAGAGGCCTGCGATGCGGCGTCTCCGACGCTCGTTCGGCAGACGAAGGAATGGGAGTGGGAATCGACCAGCCTGTTCAACGCCAACTATGCGCTCAGCGAGCGACCGGTCTACAAGGCGGCTGATTTCGACCCCGATGTCGATCGCGCGCTGATCAAGATCATGGGCGTCGAAACCGTGGCCGATCTGATGGACCACATCAATCACGTCAAGGCCGGGAAGTTCAGCTTCATCGGAGCCGGTATGACACTCACCGACTACGACCCGATGCAGGCTCCGATCGATGTCGAGCCGAACGCCGCGGTCGCGTGCTGGGAGACGTTGGCTCCCTATGAAAACCAGGACGGCGAGTGGGACGACCTCCAGGACGACTACGCCACGCGGGTGCTGGCGGCCTGGAGTGAATACGCGCCGAATCTCGCCAACGCGACGGTGGTGCGCCAGTACGTGAACCACCCGAAGCACATCGAAACGAAGCTCCCGAACATGGTACGCGGATCGATCAAGCACGGTGCCTATGTGCCGACGCAGATGCTCTCGAACCGTCCGAACGCGGACTGCTCGTCGTATCGCACGCCGATCGAGAATCTCTATGTCGCGGGTGCCAGCACCTGGCCGGGCGGGATGGTGCTGCTCGGTGGTGGCTATAATGCCGCCGGGATCGTCGCGGACGATCTCGGCCTCGAGCGTTGGTGGGAAGAGCCGGACTACGTGGTGCAGGCGCGCAAGAAAGGTTTGGTGGGCTGATGGAATTCTGGTCGAAGGGTCTCGGGAAGCGATTGATCGCGCTGACGCTGACGGAGGGCGAGGCGCTCAATAGCGAGGGCACGCTCACCCTGCGCGGCCACATGGCAGAGCCGGTCTCCTGGGAGTACGTGATGAAGCTCAGCGACGAAGACCTCGTTGACTTCTTCCTGCTGCTCAAGGACCCCGTTGTTGCCGACTTCATATTCGAATCCGAGAACCGCTGGAAGCTCTACGGCGGAATGCTCGCGGGCGGTCTCCAGCTCGGTGTGAAGATCGTGACCGAACTCCTGCGCAACGTCCTGAGACGCGCACAGGTCGACGAGGACATGGCGATCCAGATTCCGCCGCCGTCGGAGCGCAAGCTGAAGAAGCGCAAGGTGAAGCGGCGTCTCAGCGGCAAGCCTTCGCCGACACCGAAGCACGAGGTCGTCTCCTCGCCGGAGGATCTGGCCGCGGCCATCGTGGCCGAGGGTGCTCGATGAGCGAGACGACCCCCACCATGGCGCAGTCGCTGGCAGCCGGGCTCGAGCGCGGGGCACCCTCGCTATCCCTCGAGCGTATCGTCTCGATCGATCGATTCACGAGCGGTCTGTCGTCCCAGAGCTACTGCATCGAGGTCGAGACGGCGAACGGCCCGACCCGCTGGGTGATGCGCATCGAGCCGGAGTTCGGTGTGATCCCACCCTACGACATTGCGCGCGAGTATCGGCTGCTCCAGGAGATGAGTGCCGCGGGCCTCGAGGTGCCGCAGATGCTGTACCTCGAAGAGGACAAGTCGGTGGTGGGCGGCCGCTTCATGCTGATGTCGTTCGTCGAGGGCGAAATCTACCAGAGCATGGATCCGCGTCTGGTGGATGCTCCGGAACTCCCGAAGATGCAGGAGGCGTTCATCGAGACGCTGGTACGAATCCACGCGACCAAGCAGACGGTGCTGCCCGGGTACGCGAGCGGCCGCGACGCCGCGCGGGGCGAGGTCGCGGTCTGCCGCAAGCGCTTGCTCACGACCGAGATGGTGCCCGCACCGGTGCTGCGGCACGCGCTCGATGTGCTCGACGAGCACGCACCGGAGTCGGAGCGCTTCGGCTTGCTCCACGGCGACTATCGCCTCCCGAACCTCATGTGGAGCGGCGACAAGATCTCCGGAATCCTCGATTGGGAACTCGCCCGCGTGGGCGACCCGCTCAGCGATCTCGCCTTCACGCAGACGATCGGCCACGGCCACTGCTCGATCGAGAATGATCTCGCGGTGCGTTACGGCGAACTCGCCGGGATCGAGATCGACCCGAAGAAGATCCAGTACTACCGCTTTCTCGAGATGGTGAAGGGGTCGATCATCGGCCACGCGGGCGCCTACGACCTCGCCAATGGCGGCGACGACCTGCGGCTGATGTCGGTGACGACGATCGCCGCCGCCGGGCAGGCGATGATGGGTGTACTCGAAGCACAACTCGTCGCATTGCTGGAGGCCTGATCGATGTTCGTATTGGATTCTGTCCAGATCCTCGCGGTGGTGCGGCGTTCGCTCACGAACCACGTCCTGCCGGCATTGGACGACGACTTCGCGCGTGTGCAGATTCTGCAGACCCTGAAGGCGCTCGAAGAGGTCGAGGATCGGCTGCTGAACGGCGACCCGAGTGCGCGCTCGAACGAGATCATCGAATCCGGCGCACGCGAGCTCGCGGATTCGCTGCGTGGTGAGTCGCCGGAATTCGCCGACAAGTTGGATGCGGCGCTGGCCGCGGTTCCCGCTGACGGCGAACCGCGCGAGCGTGCCCGTCGGTTGGGCGAAGCCCTGTGGCCGCTGGTCACGAGCGGCGATGAGCTGGGTTCGACTCGCCTGCTCGAGCTGCTTCAGCAAGAGGCCATCCGGATTCTCGGCGAAGACAACCGCTGGATCTGCCCAGATGCGATCGCGTCACTGACCTGAACCGTCGGTCGGGCTGGATTGCATTGAAAGGAGAAGGCTGATGGATGCTGCACCGATCGACTCGCTTGCACCGCACTTCTTCCAGGTTGCCTACGTGGTGCGCGATATCGCCGAGGCCGAGGCGCGGTTCCAGCAATGGATGGGCGTGCCGAGTTGGTTCCGCATGGACAACATGGAGTTCGGGGCGGATTGCAGCTACCGCGGGCGTCCGGCGGATTCGGCCGCGCACCTCTCGGTTGGTTGGCTGCGCGAAACGCAGGTCGAACTGATCGAGCCGCTGCGCGGTGAGAGCCTGTATCAGGAATTCCTGGAGGCGAAGGGGCCCGGGCTGCACCACATCGCGTTCGACGTTCCGGATTTTTCCGCCACGATCGCCGCGCTGTCCGGGGCCGGGCTCGAACTGCTGGCGAAGGGGCGGGTCGGCCCCGGCAGTGAATTCGCCTACTTCGACTGCGAGACCGCGGGCGCATCCGTGGTCGAGATCCTCGGCTTCGATGAAGCCATCCGGGGCTTCATGGACAGCCTGCGCCAGCAGAGCGCAGATCTGATCGCGGAGCAGGGCGCGTGAAGCAGGGCCGGCTCGGAGTCGCTGCTCCTGCGCTGCTGCGGGGCACGAACGAATCAAGGAGCGCTGAATGGGCAAGCTGAGCGGCAGGATCGCAGTCGTTACCGGAGCCGC
>JAFDEI010000221.1 GCA_019310425.1 Deltaproteobacteria bacterium
CGTGCCCAGCCGACCCACGCTTCGAGGCTCGCGCGGTCTGCCGCGGCTCCGGTCGGATTGTTGGGGGAACACAGGTAGGCGAGGTCGACGCGTTGTGCGGGGGGAGCAGGGCAGAAATGGTTGGCTTCCGTGGCTTCGAGATAAGTGATGCCCGCGTAGCGGCCATCATCCCCCGCAGCGCCGGTTCGGCCCGCCATCACGTTGGTGTCGACGTATACCGGGTACACCGGGTCGGTGACGGCGAAGCTGCAGTCGCTTCCGAAGATCTCCTGGATGTTGCCGCTGTCCTGCTTGCTGCCGTCGGAGACGAAGATTTCGCCGGCTTCGATCTCGACGCCGCGCGCGCGATAGTCGTGCTCGCGGATTACGTCGAGCAGGAAGTCGTAGCCGTTCTCGGGGCCGTAGCCGCGAAAGCCCGCGTCGGTGGCGAGTTCGTCGACGGCCTTGTGCAGTGCCTCGACGACCACAGCTGCGAGCGGCAGCGTGACGTCGCCGATGCCGAGCTTGATCACATCCGCGCCTGGGTTGGCCTCGGTGAACGCCCTGACGCGGCGACCGATCTCCGGGAAGAGGTATCCGGCCTGTAGCTTCTGGTAATTCTCATTGATGCGCGCCATGCCGCGGACTGTAGCAGGCGGGGTCAGCTCGGGTCGATCAGCACGCCCGGGTTGAGGACACCCGCCGGGTCGAGTGTTCGCTTCGCGGCAGACAAGACTCGTGCGAAGCCGTCCGGGCGCTGCTCGTCGTACCATTGCCGATGATCCCGGCCGACCGAGTGGTGGTGGGTGATCGTGCCACCGCAACGCAGCAGGGCTTCGGCCGCTGCAGCTTTGATTTCGGCCCACTGTTCGAGTTCGCTGCCACGCCGACCCGGTGCGAGCACGGTGTAGTACGGCGCGGCGCCGTCGGGGTAGGCGTGCGTGAAGCGGCACGCGACGACGCCCGCGCCGCACACGCGTCGTACCGCATCCTCGACCGCCGCAGTAACTTCCGCGTGGAAGTCTTCGAAGCGATCCCAGGTGATCGCGGTTTCGAATGTTTCCGAGATCACGGCGGCACGCACGAGCACGTCGCGCAGGTAGGGTGCATTCAAGAATGCCTTTCGCCACGCGCCGGCTGCGCCTTCGCGGGTGGCTCCGGAGTCCGTGCGCGTTGTGCCAGCCCCTTCAGGAACTCTTCCACCGCCGTCGCGGCAGAGTTCGAGCGCGCGCTGCATCGCCGCATCCAGGGGATGGTCGGCGGACTCGAAGCCCACCACCAGGACCGCGGCCTCACCGTCGCCCGCGCCGGCGGTGAGGGCCTCGAAGGGTGAGAGCAAGCGACAATTCGTCGGATAGAGGGCGCTTTGCGACAGATCTCGCACGACACGTGCGCCGCGCAGGAAACCATCGTCGCCCGCGAACGACACCGCCGCCGATGCGCGGAAGCGCGGCCGGTCTTGCAAACGCATCCAGGCTTCGGTGATGATTCCGAGCGTGCCCTCCGAACCGATGAACAGCCGGTCGGGGCTCGGGCCGGCGCCGGAACCGGGCAGCCTGCGGCTTTCGATCGATCCGGTCGGGGTTACCACGCGCAGCGATTCGACGAAGTCGTCGATGTGGGTGTAGAGGGTTGCGTAGTGACCGCCCGAACGGGTTGCGATCCAACCCCCGAGTGTCGAGAACTCGAAGCTCTGCGGGAAGTGCCGCAACGTGAGTCCGTGCGGTCGCAAGGCATCTTCGAGCGCGGGGCCGTAGATGCCGGCTTCGATCCGCGCCGCGCGTGAGGTGTGGTCGATTTCGAGCACGCGCGACAGACCGCCGAGGTCGATCGATACGACGCCGCGGTAATCGTCGCAGCCGACAGCCTCGACGCCGCCCACGACGCTCGAGCCTCCGCCATACGGGATCGCGGCGACGCGCGCGTCGGAGCACCAGTCGAGCAGCGCGACCAGGTCGCTCTCGTCGCGCGGGAATGCGACCAGGTCCGGCGCCGAATCGAACTGCGCGCGGGCTCCGCGCACTGTGTCGCGGAATGATTTCCCGTAGGTGTGCGAGGCACGCTCGAATGGCGTGGTGCTGCAGCGCTCGGCCAGACTCGCCGGGGGTGCCACGCGCGGCAGTGGAAGCTCGACATCCTCGATCTGTGGAGCCGGTGCGACCGTGAAGTCGCTCACGCCCAGGCGCCGGCCGAGCGTCAGCGCGATGCCTTTCGCCTGCTCGTCGCTCGGGCCTTCGCCCTCGAACCCCCAGCCCCAGAATTTGCGTCGCTTCACCATGTGCTTGCCTCGGCGGGCTCAGCGCCCGTTGGGAGCGAGCGCCTCGAGCACGCGCAGGTCGGCGCCCGGCTTGCCGTCCGGCCGCAGCGGCTGGATGCAGACGTGGTCGGCGCCCGCGTCCCAGTGTTCTTGGATGCGCTTGGCGATGGCCTTCTCGTCGCCCCATACCACGATTGCGTCGACCAATCGATCGCTGCAGCCGTTCTCGAAATCCGAGTCCTCGAATCCGAGCCACTTCAGGTTGTTCCGGTAGTTCGGCAGGCCGGCGTAGATCTCCATGTTCTTGCGTGCGATCGCGCGAGCCTCCGATGCGTCGGTCTCGAGCAAAACCATCTGCTCGGGACACAGCATCGGACCCGCGCCGAGAATTTCGCGTGCCCGCGCGGTGTGTTCCGGCGGGACGAAGTAGGGGTGGGCGCCCTGCGCGGCGGATGCCGAGAGTTCGAGCATCCGGGGGCGAAGCGCCGCGAGCAGGATCGGCGCCGCCTCGCCGGGCTTGCGCGCCATGAACAGCGCGTTCTGCATGCTTTCCAGGTAATTCCGCATGGTCGATAGCGGCTTGCCGTACTCGTGGCCGCGGACGCCGGTGACCAGGTGGCCGTGCGAGACGCCGATACCGAGGATGAAGCGGCCCGGCGCGAGGTCGCCGATCGTGTTGTGGATCGCGTTCATCAACATCGGGTCTCGAGCGTAGATATTCGCGATGCCGGTCGCGAGAATGAGTCGCTCGGTTTGCGCGGCCAGATAGCCGAGCATCGAGAACGGATCGCGCCCGACGGCCTCCGGAACCCACAGGGCCGAGTAGCCGAGCTGCTCCAGCCGTTGCGCGAATTTGGCGGCTTCGGGGCCGCTCATGTCGTCGAGCCAGGTCCAGACTCCGAGTCTTCCGAGTTCCATTCTTGGGGGGTCTCCGAATTCGATTGAAGTGTCGTCCTCGGGAAGACTAACCTTCGCCTGACGGACGCGCAGCAGCCCTCATCTGTGTCAGACTGTTCGCGATGCCGGACCGGGTGCGTGGGACTCTTCGCTACGCCTACGCCATCGGGGCGGCCGGTCTCTTCGTCATCGTCAGTGTGGGGTGGGGTGTCAGTGATCACTTGGAACGCGACGACGATTTCTGTACGTCCTGCCACGTCGCGCCCGGGCGACCGCTCCATGCGGCGATCCGCCGGGGCTTCGATGCGCAACCGGCCGCGACGCTCGCCGCGGCCCATCGTGGTGAGCGCGGCGACTTCCACTGCATCGACTGCCACGGCGGCGTTGGCGTGCGCGGGCGCATGCGGGTCAAAGCGCTCGCGGCGAAGGATGCGTTCTTCTATGTCATCGGTGATTTCGAGGAGCCGAGCCGGATGCGCTGGCCGCTCTGGGATGAGGATTGTCGCCAGTGCCACGATGTGTTCGACGAGCGGGCAGCCGAAGCCTGGCAGTCCCCGAGGTTCCACCAGCTGCCGCTCCACAACGCTGCGCTCGGAGTCGACTGCGTCGAGTGCCACCGCGCGCACGCGGTCGGAAATCCCGATGGGAACTTCCTGCGGGCGCCGGAGGTGAGGCGACAATGCGCACGCTGTCATTCGGAATACGAGGAGGGAACGGGATGAGGATTCATCAGGCATTTGCTGCTGCAGCAGCTGCGGCATTGTTCGGCTCGACCGGGGCCGAGGCCTATCCGGGCGGAACGCCGAACTACCAGACCGATGTCGCGCCTTATTGCGCCAGCTGTCACTCGTCGCGCAGTGCCGAGGCATTGGCGGGAGTCGGCGAGCGCGCCGAAAAGGAAGTCGCCGAACGCAAGCACATTGCGGTGATCCTCGCAGGCGAAAAGGGCTATGCGAGCCTCGGTGAGGCGGATCGAAAAATTCTCGCGGAGCAGATTCGAGCTCTCGACGTGGCGTCGTCGGTCTCGATGAAGGCACCGCCCAGCGTGGTGGTGGGCCAGGAGTTCGACGTGATGGTCCAGGTGACAGGTGGGGCCGGTCCGGCGGTTGGTGTTGCGCTCGTCGATGCCAACCACCGCTGGTTCGCTCGCCCGGCGTCGTCGGTGGGCTTCGTCACGGTTGCGCCGCCGGACATCGAAGGTCCCGACGGAAAACCCCAGGTCGACTGGTTGTCGAAGCGGCCGGAGTCGCAGCTGCGCAATCTCTCCTTCGTGAATGTCACCGGGATCGCGTCCGACTCCGCCGCCAAACAGTGGGCCAGCGCGCGGGTGACTTTTCATCTGCGCGCTCCGGACCGCCCCGGCAGCTATCCGTTGACCGCGGTCTACCTCTACGGAACCGAGAAATCGTCGGTGCTCGGTTACACCACGAACCCGGTCGGCTGGAAAGAGGTTCGCGGCGGCGTGGGGGGCGGTTCCGGCCGCGTGATGTTTACGCCGGTACAACAGGTCATCGTCGCTTCGCCCGAGCCCGAGTAGGCACCGCCCGGCCGGGATTCAGCGGACGCGTTCGAACTCGCCCGAGCGCAGCTTTCCGAGGTAGCTGTCGAGCTCGGACTTCACTCGGCCCGAGAGCATCACGACACCGAAGATGTTCGGGAATGCCATCCCGAGGATCATCATGTCGCCGAAGTCGATCACAGCACTGGCCTGGAAGACCGCTCCGAGGCACGCGAAGACCAGGAACAGGGCCTGGTAGGCGAGGACCGATTTCCAACCGAAGAGATAGGCCCAACACTGCTCGCCGTAGTAGCTCCACGAGATCATGGTGCTGAAAGCGAACAGCACCGCGATGAAGGACAACAGATAGGGAAACCACGGAAAGACGGTCGCGAACGCCCACGACGTCATTTCGATGCCCGAGCCCGCCTCCGGGGCCGCCCAGGCACCGGTCACGACGATCACCAGACCGGTCATGGTGCAGACGATGAGGGTGTCGACGAACGGTTCGAGCAGCGCGACGATTCCCTCGCGCACCGGCTCGTTCGTAATCGCAGCGGAATGTACGATCGCAGCCGATCCTGTACCGGCCTCGTTGCTGAACGCCGCACGCCGGAAGCCCTGGATCAGCACGCCGACGAAGCCGCCCAGGCCCGCCTCGGTGGAGAACGCCGAGCCCATGATGGTGGCGAGTCCGGGTCCGATCTGATCGGCGTGCGTCAACAGGATCGAGAACCCGCACAGCAGGTAGAGCGAGCACATGAACGGCACGATCGAGGCCGCAACTTCGCCGATCCGGCGGATCCCCCCGATGATCACGACTCCGACGAGCGCGGCGATCACGACGCCGAAGGCCACCGCGCCGAGCGTTCCGTTCAGTTCGGGGAAGACCGTCGCGAACTGCTTGTAGCTCTGGTTCGACTGGAACATGTTGCCGCCGCCGAAGCTCCCGCCGATGCACATGAACGCGAACAGGCCCGCGAGCCCCTTTCCGAGCCGCGGGAAGCCTCTTTCGGCCAGCCCAGTGCGCAGGTAGTACATCGCACCGCCCGAGATGTGTCCGTTGGGTAGGACGATGCGGTAGAGCTGGCCGAGCGTGCACTCGGCGAACTTCGAACTCATGCCGAGAAAGCCCGCGAACACCATCCAGAAGACTGCACCCGGCCCGCCGATCCCGACTGCGACCGCGACGCCGGCGATGTTGCCGAGGCCGACCGTTGCCGAGAGTGCCGCGGACAACGCCTGGAAGTGTGAGATCGAGCCGGTTTCGTCGGGGCGCGTGTAGCGGCCGCGGACGCAGTCGATCGCGTGCCTGAAGGCGCGGAAGTTCACGAACTGGAAGCGCAGCGTGAAGAAGGTTGCGCCGAGGATCAGCCACAGCACCACGAGTGGGACCTGGATCTCGTCGCCCCCGGCATTGTCCCAGAACCAGACATCGA
>JAFDEI010000222.1 GCA_019310425.1 Deltaproteobacteria bacterium
GCGGTGCTTCGATTGACTTCGCGACGCCTCGTCGATACACCTAGGAGACGGAAACACGGAGTGTTTCCCGCGACGACGCGGAAGCATCGGCCGCAGAGCGGCCGGCGCGCAGCTGGCGGTACCGCGACAATCCCGCCGGTCACTCCTGAATCAGGAGAAAGTTGCATGTCCCCCATCTCGTCGGCTCGCACCGTGCGGCGTGCCCTGCTTTCTGTTTCCGACAAGACCGGTCTGGTCGAATTCGCCCGTGGCCTGGCCGAGTTCGGCGTTGAACTCGTCGCCTCCGGTGGAACCGCGAGCGCGCTGCGTGACGCGGGCCTCGAGGTGCTCGACGTCGCGGAGCTCACCGGTAGCCCCGAAATGCTCGGCGGGCGCGTGAAAACGCTCCACCCGCGCATTCACGGTGGCGTGCTCGCGCGGCGCGACCATGCGGGCGATCAGGCCGACCTCGCGAAACACGACCTCCAGACGATCGATCTCGTCGCGGTCAACCTGTATCCGTTCGAGGCCACCGTGGCCGAGCCCGGCGTCTCGCTCGCCGAGGCGATCGAGAAGATCGATATCGGCGGACCATCGATGATTCGCTCGGCGGCGAAGAACCACGCCTACGTCGGCGTCGTCGTCGACCCTGCGGACTACCCCGCCGTGCTCGAAGAACTCGGGAATTCAGATGGCGCGCTCTCGCAGGCGACCCGCAGCCGACTCGCCCTCGAGGCCTTTCGGCGAACCGCCGCCTACGACACGGCGATCCAGGCATACCTCGCCGGGCAGGCGGAAGACGATGCCGGCGAGCGCTTCCCGTCTTCGCTGCGAATCGACTTCCCGCGCGCCGCGATGCTGCGTTACGGCGAGAACCCGCACCAGAAGGCCGCGCTCTACGGCGACTTCCTCGAGATCGCGGAACCGCTGCACGGCAAGGAACTCTCGTACAACAACGTGGTCGACGTGCAGGCCGCGCTCGCCTTGATCCTCGACTTCGACGGAAGCGAGTCCGACGCATCGACCGTGGCGATTCTCAAGCACAACACGCCGTGCGGGGTCGGCGGTGGCGAGACTCCTCTCGAGGCCTATCGCAATGCATTCGCGACGGATCCGGACTCGCCGTTTGGCGGGATCATCGTCTCCAACCGCCCCTTCGACATCGACCTCGCGTTCGAAGTCGACAAGATCTTCACCGAGGTGCTGGTAGCGCCCGGTTTCAGCGACGAGGCGATGGAACTACTGACCAAGAAGCGCAACCGTCGGTTGCTGCGTTTCCATCCGGAGCGGATCTCGCGCGAGCAGCTCGACTGGAAGCGCGTTTACGGCGGCGTGCTGTTGCAGGATTCCGACACGGCGCTGGAACAGATCGCCGGCTGCGAGGTGGTGACCGAGCGCAAACCCAGCGACGACGAGTTGCGCGCAATGGCGTTCGGCTGGAGGGTCGTCAAGCACGTGAAGAGCAACTCGATCGTCTTCGGCGCGGCCGACCGCACCCTCGCGATCGGCGGTGGTGCGACGTCGCGTGTCGACGCAATTCATCTCGCCACCGAGAAGGCAGGTCGAGTCGGGCTCGACCTCCGGGGATCGGTACTCGCGAGCGACGCTTTCTTCCCATTCCCGGACGGCATCGAGGTCGCGGCCCGAGCTGGAGCGACTGCGGTGGTCCAGCCGGGCGGGTCGGTTCGCGACGATGAAGTGATCCAGGCAGCCGACCGACTCGGCTTGGCCATGGTGGTCACGGGTGCACGACACTTCCGCCATTGAGGAGGGGGTGAGCGCTGCGATGAGGGTGTTGGTACTGGGATCGGGGGGGCGCGAGCACGCGCTGGCCTGGAAGATCGCACACAGCCCGCTGGTTTCGAAGGTGCTTGCGGCGCCGGGTAGCGACGGGATGTCGGCTGTGGCGGACCTGTTCCCGGACGTGCCGGCGGACGACACCGAGAAGGTGCTCGACCTCGCACAGCGCGAAGCGGTCGACCTCGTCGTCGTGGGGCCGGAGGTGCCGCTCGCGAACGGGATTGCGGATCGTCTGCGAGCGGCCGGGGTCGCGGTGTTCGGGCCGGATGCGGCCGCGGCGAAGCTCGAAGCCAGCAAGGCGCACTCGAAGAATTTCATGGCCCGCCACGATATTCCGACGGCCGCCTTCGAGGTCTTCGACGACCTCGATGCGGCGCTCAGCTTCGTGCGCGAGAAGGACGGGCCGTGCGTGGTCAAAGCCGACGGCCTTGCCGCGGGCAAGGGCGTGGCCGTGTGCGCGACCCGTGCCGAGGCTGAGTCCGCATTGCGCGAGATCATGGGGGATCGCCGATTCGGAGCCGCGGGGGAGCGCGTCGTGATCGAGGACCTGCTCGAGGGCGAGGAAGTTTCCTACTACGCGATCACCGACGGCGAACACATCGTGACACTCGCCGCCGCGCAGGACCACAAGCGTGCGCTCGACGGCGATCGCGGCGAGAACACCGGTGGCATGGGGGCCTATTCGCCCGCACCTGTTCTGCGACCGGAAATCGAGAAGCGCGTGATCGAGGAGGTCGTGTTTCCGGCGATCCGTGGCTTGGCTGCCGAGGGCACTCCCTACGTCGGCGTGCTCTTCGTCGGTCTGATGATCGCTGCGGACGGTGCGCCGAGCGTCGTCGAATTCAACGTGCGCTTCGGCGATCCGGAGACGCAGCCGCTGATGATGCGGCTTTCGAGCGACATCGTGCCGCTGCTCGACGCGGCCGCGCGCGGCAGGCTCGATAGCGTTGCACCGCCGACCTGGGGTGACGCATCGGTATGTGTCGTTCTGGCGTCCGGCGGCTATCCACGCGAATTCCGCAAGGGGATTCCGATCCGGGGCCTCGATGCGGCCGCAGCCGACCCCGATGTCGAGATCTTCCACGCAGGCACGCGCCGCAACCAAGACGGGGTGTTCGAGACTTCGGGCGGCCGGGTTCTGGGCATCACCGCGCGCGGAGCGACGGTGCGCGAGGCGGTGGACCGCGCCTATGCGGCGGCCGATCGAATCGAGTTCGATGGCCGGCAGCTGCGGCGCGACATCGCCGCGCGTGCTCTCTCGTCGTGAGGCCGGACCCGATCGGCGATGCGGTGAAGCACGCCGCCGCAGGCGGCCTGGTCGGCTACCCGACCGAGACGGTCTGGGGGCTCGGTGTGGATGCCACTTCGGAAGCCGCCATCGGCCGGCTCCGGGATTGGAAGGGGCGCGCTGATGACGCGCCGATCTCGATCCTGATTGCGGACATGGCAGACCTCGAAGTGTTCGATTTCGTCCTGGAAGAAGCCGCATTGAAGCTCGCGGGGGCATTCTGGCCTGGACCGTTGACGCTCGTGATCCCGTGTCGGCGTAGCTTTGCGAGCGGCGTCGGACGCTCGGATGGAGCCGTCGGGGTGCGCTGCTCGGCCCATCCGCTCGCGGCTGCGCTCGCGCGGCGATGCGAGGCCGAAGGCGTGGGGCCGTTGACCGCGACCAGTCTGAACCGGACCGGCTCGCCCGCTGCGAAGACTCGTGGTGAGGCGGATGCGAACGTCGGCGATGGCCCCGACGCTCCGCGGATCGTCGACGTCGAAGGCAGCGAAGCCGGCGGCGACCTCGAGAGCACCGTTGTCGACGTGAGTACCGCGCGACCTGAGGTGCTGCGCTGGGGGTCGATTCGGGTCGCCGAAATCGACCCCATATTGCAGGAGATCAGCCGAGGATGAGCGAAGTACGACCGTTCCGCGCATTGCGTTACGACACGCACCGGGTCGACCTCGGCCGCGTGATCGTGCCGCCCTACGACGTGATCGCCGCGGAAGATCGCGAAGCCTTCTTCGACCGCGACCCACACAACGCGATCCGCCTGGAGTTGACGCGGGAGCTGAAGGACCAGTCGACGACCGACTACGCGCAGATTCCCGAGACACTCGCGGAATGGCGCTCCGCCGGGGTGCTGCGGCGCGATTCACAGCCGGGTCTCTACCCGCTGCGTCAGCGCTTCACCGATCCCGATGGCTGCGAGCAGGTCCGGCAGGGATTCTTCGCGTTGTTGCGCCTCGAAGACTACGAACGCCGCATCGTACGCCCGCACGAACGCACCCTCGAGGGCCCGAAGGCCGACCGCCTGAAGGTACTGCGCGCCGCGGAGGCGAATCTGTCGAGCGTGTTCACTCTCTACGAAGACCGCCACGACGAGCTCGCAGCCGTGATCGGCAAGGCCTTCGATGGCTCGCCGCTTGCGACCGCGACCGACGAGACCGGTATGCTGCACGAACTCGCCCAGCTGGCCGACCCGGCCGACATCGCGGCGGTTCGCGACTTCATGGCCGATCGCCCGCTCGTGATCGCCGACGGGCACCACCGCTACGAGACCGCGCTCAATTACCGCAACGAGAAGCGCAAAGAGCAGCCCGAGGCGGGGCCGGAAGCACCCTGGGAATTCATCCTGGTCTACCTTGCGAATGCCTATGCGCCCGGCACCCTGCTGCTGCCGATTCACCGGCTGATCGTGAAGGGTGGGGTGCCGACCGAGGCCGCCTGGTCGGATCGGCTGCCGGGCTGGAGCAGCCAGGCGGTGTCGATCACGAGCCCCGAGGAGCTTCCCGCCTTGCTCGCGCAACACCTCGCGCCGCTCGCGAATCGCCGGGCGTTCGCGGTCGACGATGCTTCGGGTTCGTTGCGGATCTTCTCGAAGCCGTTGGAGCAAGACGGCGAGCTGACCATCCGCGTGCTTCATCGCGAGGTCATCGCCGGAGTGTTCGGTCTCGATGAAGCCGCCGTGGCGAAGGGGGCGATCGACTATCCGAAGAGTGCAGTCCAGACCGCGGTCGATCTTCGCCGCGGTCGCGGTGCAGTTGCGTTGTACCTGAACCCGCTTGCGCCCGAAGACGTGTTTCGTGTGACCGAGGCGGGCGACGTGCTGCCGCAGAAGTCGACGTTCTTCTACCCGAAGCTGCCGACCGGCCTGGTCTTCCGACTGCACGAGGAACCCGGGTGAGCCGCCCGCGGCAGTCGAAGAGCCGACCGGAGGCGATCGGTGCACTCATCGATCGCGTGCTCGCGGACCTCGGCGCCGGTGCGACGGCACGCGCGGTTCGAATCGCCGATCACTGGCTCGATGCGGTCGGTCCGGAGATTGCGGATCACAGTCGGCCGGTGGGAATCCGCGGTGATGTCCTCGAGGTCACCGTCGAGACCAGTGTCTGGTGCCAGCAACTACAACTCCGGATCCCGGAGATTCTCGCGGGGTTGCGGCGCAGCGTCGGCGACGATGCACCCGCGCGGGTGTGGTTGCGCGTGAGCAAGGAAGGCTAGGATGAGGGCGATGAGCGGAGTCGGTGCGATGGAAGAGGAGTTCGAAGGCGGTCCGGAGCATTTCGACTGCGATTTCTGCGGCGAAGCAGTGCCGCGGGTGCGGCGGATCGCGCTCGATCGTGGCTACGACCGGCTCCAGAAGCCCCATCCGGTCCAGTTCGCCTGCGATCGGTGTTCCGACGAGAAGGAGCGTCAGCGGCTCGATCTCGCCAACGCTTGACCCCCCCGCGGGCCTCACCTAACTTCCGGCGCTATTTCAGGGACTTCCCGTGCCCGGCCGCGGCCGAGCAGCACCTTGGGGAGTCTTTTAACTAATTGATTTCATTTCGAAATTTCTAGGAGGACGTCGAACGGAATGGTGAAGATCCGTCTGACTCGTGGCGGCGCGAAGAAGCGACCGCACTACCGCATCATTGCAATCGACCATCACGATCGGCGCGAAGGGCGTCCCCTCGAGTATCTGGGGACCTACGACCCGAGACAGGAGCCCGAAAAGGTCGAGCTGAAGTCGGAGCGTATCGAGGCCTGGTTGGCCAAGGGCGCTCAACTGAGCCCTTCGGTGGCATCCCTGATCAAGCGAAAGCGCAAGCGCGCGGCCGCGGGGGTCGCCTGAGATGGCAGCCCCCACCGGCAACATCGAATTGATCGAGTTCATCGTGAAGGCCATCGTCGACGAACCGGAGGTCGTGAAGGTGTCGGAATCCGACGGCGGTCGCTTGCTCGAACTCGAGACTTCGGAGGCGGATCGAGGGCGCGTGATCGGTCGGCAGGGTCGCGTTGCCAAGGCGATGCG
>JAFDEI010000223.1 GCA_019310425.1 Deltaproteobacteria bacterium
GCGCGCACGACTTGCTGCACCTGGTCGCGCGAGCGGGGCAGCACCACCGCGAGCGGTTCGCCCGAATGCAGCGTGAGCGCGTCGCACTGGTAGACGAAGAGCTCTTCGGGGCCGCTCAGGCAAGCGTCGTCGCCCACGATGGAACGCAGTGCGGTTGCGAGCGCGGACATGGAACCCAAGTGTAGACGACCCGGGCCTGGGCCTCAGGCGAGTCCGAGTCGCTCCAGGTCGTCTTCCGACAGCCCGAGATGATGCCCGACTTCGTGGCGGACGGTGATCTGGATCTGGTCGATCAGGTCGCTGCGATCCTGGCAGACCTTTTCGAGGTTCTTCTTGAACAGGATCACGCGCGTCAGATCCTCGGGCTGGCCGGTCACGAGTTCTTCGGTCGCGGGCACTCCCACGTAAAGGCCGAGAATCTGCGGGGACACGTTCTCGCGGCTGAGCATCGCGTCCGGTGGATAGTCCTCCACGAGAATCGGCACGTTCTCGACGTACTCGCGAATCGACCGCGGCAGGTTGGCCGAGGCGCTCCAGCACCAGCGCGAGGTGATAGATCGCGTGACCGGATTCGGGGTCGAGTGTTGCGGCGATCTCGAGCGCCCGGCGGGCCTCGACGAAGCGGCCGAGTTCGAACAGGATCTGGCCTTCGAAAGCCCGGTAGATCGGCACCTCGCCACCGGTCTTGAGCGCGCGGCGGACCAGGAAAAGCGAACCTTCGAGGTCGTCGAGGTAGAAAGCCGACTTGGCCTTCAGGTAGTAGACCTCGGCCTCGCTGGGGCGGTCGAGCCGCGGAAAGGCCGGGTTGCCGGAAAGCATCTCGTCGCAGAGCGAGGTGGCCTTCTGGAACTCGCCCAGGTCCTCCACCAGCAGCTCGACGCGATTCAAATGGGCCGTGATGAACTTCGGGTCGGCATTGAGCGACCGCTCGAACTCGTGCAGGGCCTCGTCCACGCGGCCCTCGTCCCAAAGGATCTCGCCGCGTCCGTTGTGCGCCTCCGCACCTTCCGGATGCGCGACCAACGCCTCGTCGAGCCACGCCAACGCCTCATCGGTGCGGCCGCCGTGCGATGCCTCCATTGCCTGATCCAGGCAATCCCAATAGCGATCGATATTCTTCATGGCCTCGCGCTGGAGAAACGGTGGGGGGGGGCCCCAGCCCGAAATTCTCGGCCAGCATAGCAAAGGAGTTTAGTCCGAGGTGCGCCTGAGCCCCGTCGGAGCAGGCGCGAAACCGACCGAAAACAAAGGTGTTTTAAGAAAGTTCCCGAGTCTTTCGCGGCGTCCGCGTCGGCTCGCAGCTCCCGCTTCAAACTGGTGTTTCAGAACGGGTTTCTGAATCGAGGGGAGTCCCCCCCGCAGATTGCACCATGTCGGGGTGGAGCAGGATTCGCTTGCAGTTCTCGCAGGTGATGAGCCGCTCACCCTTGATGATCTCGAGATAGTTCTGCGCGGGAATCCCGACCCGGCAGCCCTTGCAAACCTCGCCCGACACCAATGCGAGCGCAGGCCGTCGCCGCGCCGCGACACGCTCGTACACCGCCAGCATCTTCGCATCGAGCTGCGGGCCGACCAGCGCGCGCTCGGCTTCGAGCGCCGAGAGCTCTGCTTCGAGCTTCTGCTGGCGCTCGGCGAACTCGACCCGTTCCCGCTCGACATTTGCGCGTGTATCATGCTCGGCGGCTTCGGCTTCGGCAAGGGTCTGGCGGCCCGTCTCGATCGCTTCCATCTCTTCGAGGATCCGGGTCTCACACGCCGAGATGGCCTCCTTGGCGTGCTCCATCTCGGAGAGCAGCGCGGTATAGGCCGTGTTGTCCTTCACCTGGAACTGCTGGCCCTCGAGCTTGTGGAGCAGCGCCTCCTGATCTTGGAGCTCGCTCTCGGCGCTGCGCTGGCCGAGCTCGACGGATTGAAGATTTTCACGAGCGGCTTCGAGCCCCGCCGCCGCGGCCGCGAGCGACTCCTCGGACTGCTTGCGTTTGGCGGGCAGGGCCGCCAGCACTTCCCGGCGTTTCACGATCTCACTGTCGAGTCGCTGCAGCTCGAGCAGGTGTTGCAGGCCTTCGAGCACCGAATTCCTCGCTGTGGGCAACCGGGCGAACCAAAATAGGAGCGGAGAGTAACGCGGCTTGCAGCCCGTCGCCCCGGCTCAGCTCGGCCTTGTCGAGAAATCGCCCCGGGGGCTGCGCAAAGGCTGGGCAGCCTTGCCCAGCGGAGCGGCAGGTGCCGGGCCTCCCGAAGCGTCCGGCGCCGGGAGAACCCCTCCTGGGGCCGTCCGGCGCCACGAGGTTTCGGAACGGCTCTTGCAATTCGACCGGCAGAATGAGCTTCAACGACGAATCCGAAAGATCCCGCGACGGGCTCGGAGAACTCGAGCGCCGCGCACGAAGCCGCAACGGCGGTCAGGCGCTATCCCTCAAAGACTGGGTCGCACTCGCAGAGGCCTGGCGAATCGCCCAGGCGCTACGCGAAACGCGCGGCAACCGCTCGGCGGCCGCCCGAGCACTCGGTATCGGACGCCGGACCCTGTACTCGAAAATGGCGAAGCTCGGCCTCGAGCCCTCCTGGGGAGTCACCGGTCGGCGCGTCGATTTCGTCCGCCGGCCGCTGGAAGTTCGAGAAGAACGACGCGGCTGAGCGCTCCGGTGTGGCGCCGCAAGAGCGGCGCGTAGTTGGCAGAAAAAACAGTGGGCGCGGTGCGAAGATTCTCGCACCGCGCCCATTTTCTGCCTCGAGTCTTCGGCTACGCGCAGCGGAGCCGAAGACCAGCGATCCGACTTAGCTAGAACTCGTAGACGAGCTCCACGCCGGTCGTGACCTGGTCTCGCTTCAACTTTCGGTTACCGGGCCCGGGACCACCTTCATCGGTGCCGCGGTCCCAGAACTCGTCATCACTGACGCCCTTCTTCCGAATCGTGTCCCAGCGGACTTCGGCGCGAACCATCAGGTTGTTGGTGAGCGCGTAGTCCGCCGTCCCGGTGAGAGAGAAGACATCCGTCTCTTCGTCTTCGTCGGTCGCGTTGACCCAGCCCGCAAAGCCGTTCTTGTCTGCGAGCCATTCGAAGCGGGAGCTGAGACCCAGGCGCTCGGTGACCGCGTAGCGACCCGCGACCGCGACGCCGTAGCCGTGCTGGGTGTCATCCTCAGGACGTGTCTTGCTCAGCTGCCTCCAGCCGTAGTCGAAGTTCAGCCAAGTCGAGGTCTTCTCGTTCGGATCCCAGGTGAGCACGACATCGACCAGACCCTGGGAGTGATTGTCGCACCTCGGGCACGATCCTGGCCCGCCTGTGGCAAACGGGGTCCGGAAATCATCCCCCCAGATCACGCTGACCGCGGATCCGATGGTGTCGTTGCTCCAGCCGAGCTGGCCCAGGATTGCCTTGCCTTTGTTCAGATCCGGGTCAGTCCGCCAGTCGTTGAGGCCGCTGTTCACGACTCCGAATGCCGTCGTGACGCCCGACTCCCCCCACTCGGTGTCGAACAGCAAGCCGAGGTGATCGACCGGCTGCATGACGCTGAAGAGCATGCCGCGCGTGATGTTGAAGTTCGCCGTCGTCTGCGCCACTTCGGCGCCCACGATCGTGTTGAACCGGCCGGCCTTCATCGTGATGCCGTTCGAGGTGAAGGGAATCAGGTACTGGATATACGCCTGGCTGACGTAGAAGCAGCTGGTGAAGTTGCCATTGCAGTCAGCGTCGTCGGGGTCGAACCAAAGGTTGTTGTTACCCAGATTCCAGGCGGTCGCGCCGTAGACGAGGTCGAAGCGGAAGCCCGCGCGATTCTCCTCGTCGATCGGGTGCTCGAGACCGAACCAGATCTGATCGACCTGGAAGGAATTGTGCGAGCTGTGGTACGGGTAGATGTTGCGGGACCATCCGGAATTCGCGTTGGGATTGCGAGACGGGCCGGATGAGATCCGCGGGTTGTTGTAGTTCCAGAACCACGATCCCGCGACCCAGCCCTCGATTTCCAGCCGCTGCAGGAACGACGAGATCCCCGAAGCTCCGAAGCGCGAGTCGTCTTCTCGCGACTGCTCGAGACGCGCGTCGCGAATCACTTCGCCCTGGTGCTCGATCTGCTCCGACTGCGCGTCGACCTCGCTCTGTAGTTGTTCGACGATCGCGCGCATCTCGGCGATCTCTTCACTCGACTGATTGGCGATCGCCAGCGGCGCTCCCAACAGAATCATGCATGCCGACATGGCAAACAATCTTGTGATCGTTCTCATTCCGTCTCCTTCGTCGTGTCCGACTGGCGAACAGCTATACCTGGTTTGCCGACCTCCAACCGCTGCGCGAAGGCGTAGCAGGCCCCCTCTGTCGACCCCGGTTGCATAGCAACCTGAGGTTTAGTTGCAATTGCATACGCTAAGGAATTGATCTGGGTCGGCTTCTGCACAGTCGAACCGGAGCCCGCCCGGCACCCCCCCGCGTCGCTGGGACAGCTGCTGCACCGCAGCCCAGCAATTGCGATTGGGTGGTTTAACCTACGTTCCGAAGCTGCCCGAAAAACAGGCACGCGTGCGCCCCAGCCGGGCATTTTCCGGAATCCCATTGTGTTGATTCGCGCCAGTTTGGGTCGAATTCAACACAATCATGCCCTTGAATCGTGGAAAAGGCGGTTTCACGACTTGGCACGGTCATTGAAGTACCCGGCCTGCGTACGTCGAGCCGTGGCCCAGGGGAGCACGGATCGACGTCGACTCGGGCACGAAGCCCGGCGAAGAAGGCTTCAACCCCCTGCTGAAGAGGACGATCCAATGAAACGCATTCGACCCATTTTGCTGCTCGCCGGGGCACTGCTGATTCCCAGCCTCGCGCTGGCCGAGGACGGCGTCACGGTGGGCCAGTTCACCGCCAACAACGTCTGGATGATGCTGTGCGCGGGCCTGGTGTTCATCATGCACCTCGGCTTCGCGACGCTCGAGTCCGGCCTCACACGTGCCAAGAACACCACCAACATCTTGTTCAAGAACACCTTCATCATCTCGGCGGGCATTCTCACCTACGCGCTGATGGGCTTCAACCTGATGTACCCGGGTGATTTCAGCCTGGGGGCCTTCTTCGGCTTCGCGGGCTTCGGCATCGCAACCGACGCGGCCGGCAATACACCCGCCTACGCGGACGGCGGCTACACCTATTGGACCGACTTCCTCTTCCAGGCAATGTTCGCCGCGACCTGCGCGACGATCGTGTCGGGCGCGGTGGCAGAGCGAATCAAGCTCTCGGCGTTCATGCTCTTCGTGATCCCGTTCGTCATGATCGTCTACCCGGTGCTCGGCTCGTGGAAGTGGGGCGGCGGCTGGCTCGATCAGATGGGCTTCTACGACTTCGCGGGTTCGACGCTGGTGCACTCGCTCGGCGGCTGGGGCGCGCTGGTCGGCGCCTGGATGCTCGGCCCGCGCCTGGGCAAGTACGTGAACGGCAGGCTGAATCCGATTCCGGGCAGCAACATGCCGATGGCCGCGATCGGCGTCTTCCTGCTGTGGCTCGGCTGGTTCGGGTTCAACGGCGGCTCGGTGCTCTCCGCCGACCCGGAGCTGACCTCGTTCACGCTCGTCACCACCTGCCTCGCCGCATCGGCCGGTGCAATCGCCGCGATGTTCACCTCCTGGTTCGCCTTCGGGAAGCCCGATCTGTCGATGGCCCTCAACGGGATTCTCGCGGGCCTCGTCGGCATTACCGCGGGAGCCGACACGGTCGGCATCGCGAGCTCGGTCCTGATCGGCGCGATCGCGGGCACGCTCGTGGTCGGTTCGGTGATGTTCTTCGACCGAGTCAAGATCGACGACCCGGTCGGCGCGATCTCGGTTCACCTGGTCTGCGGCATCTGGGGAACCCTCGCGGTCGGCATCTTCTCGACGAATCCCGATCATTCGTTCGTGACCCAGCTGATCGGCGTCGCAGCCTACGGCGTCGCCGGACTGGCCGCATCGCTCGCGATCTTCGGCACGCTGAAGGCGACGATGGGCATCCGGGTCGAAGAAGGCGAAGAGCTCGAGGGCCTCGACCTCGCCGAGCACGGTGCGCACGCCTACGACCTCTCGGGTCCGACCAGCATTCTCGAAACCGTTACGGGCCCTTCACCGGTCCGCTCACAACACGCAACGGCTCTCGCCGACGAACAGGCCTAGAGCCGGTCGAATCCAGGAGATCATGTCATGAAGAAAATCGAAGCGATCATCAAGCCCTTCAAGCTGGACGATGTCAAGCAGGCGCTCGGCGAAGTCGGTGTCGAAGGCATGACGGTGAGTGAGGTTCGCGGCTTCGGTCGCCAGAAGGGACACACTGAACTCTATCGCGGCGCGGAATACGTCGTGGAGTTCCACCCGAAGGTGAAAGTGGAG
>JAFDEI010000224.1 GCA_019310425.1 Deltaproteobacteria bacterium
AGGGGGGGCATTGGGTGACGCGTCCCTTCGAGGAAGTCGAGGAAGACGATTAGTGGACGTCCGGGCCTATCTTCTCGAGCGCCAGCCGCTGGTCGACGCCGCCCTCGACGCCGCCCTGCCCGCGGCCGACGAGTCGCCCGCGGCGTTGCACGCGGCGATGCGCCACCTGTTGTTTCCGGGTGGCAAGCGGTTGCGCCCCGCGCTCGCGTTGGCCGCGGCGGAGGCGGTCGGCAGTCCGCCCGAGGCCGCGCTGCCGAACGCGGTCGCGGTCGAGTTGATCCACGCCTACTCGCTGGTACACGACGACCTGCCGTGTATGGATGACGATGGCGAGCGGCGCGGGCGACCGACGGTCCACGTGGCGTTCGGTGAGTCGACCGCTGTGCTCGCGGGTGATGCGCTCCAGGCGGCGGCCTTCGCAGTACTCGCGGATGTCGGCACCGCTGGCCCGGGCGACGCCTGCGAGCGGCGGCTGGCCGCACTCTTCGATCTCGCGGAAGCCGCGGGTTCGCGCCACCTCGTCGGTGGCCAGGTGGACGACCTGGAGTTCGACGCGAGTGACAGCGACTGCGCGCACATCGAGTCGGTGCACGCGCGCAAGTCGGCGGCCTTGATCGCGGTTTCGATCGTCGGCGGCGCTCGACTCGGCGGTGCCGATGCGCCCACCTTGGCGCGACTGCGCGCATTCGGGACAGGCGTTGGTATTGCGTTCCAGATCGCCGATGATGTGCTCGACGCGGGCGAGGCCGATGCCTGCTCGATGGTGCGCGCGGTCGGCGTTGATGCCGCACGCGCGCGGGCCGGGGCGCTGCTCGAGTCTGCGTTGGCCCGGATCGAACCACTGGGAGATCGTGCAGACCCGTTGCGTGCGTTGGCGCGCTATGCCGTCTGGAGAAGTGAATGACCACTCCGTTGCTGGATCGCATCGATTCGCCGGAAGATCTCCGCAAACTCGCTCCCGACCAGATCGAACAGGTTACCAGCGAGCTGCGCGACGCGATCGTCGGAACGGTCTCGCGGACGGGCGGGCACCTCGCCTCCAGTCTCGGCGCGATCGAGCTCCTGACTGCGATCCACTACACCTTCGATACGCCGCGCGATCGGCTGATCCTCGACGTCGGACACCAGGGTTACCCGCACAAGATGCTGACCGGGCGCCGCACTGCGTTCGATCGCATCGGCCAGGTGGACGGCATCGCGAAGTTCCTGCGCCGTTCGGAGTCCGAGTGCGATGCGTTCGGAGCCGGACACGCGGGCACATCGATCAGTGCGGCGCTCGGCATGGCGCGTGCGATCGAACACCAGGGCCGCGATCAATGCGCGATCGCGTTCATCGGTGATGGTGGCATGACGGCGGGCATGGCGTTCGAGGCGCTGAACCACGCCGGTCATCTGAAGCAGAAGAACCTGATCGTGGTGCTGAACGACAATGAGATGTCGATTTCGCCGAACGTCGGCGCGCTGTCGTCTTATCTGTCGCGGAAGTTGTCCCGGCCGATGGTCCGGCGGATGAAGGGCTGGGCGAAGGAATTCCTCGGCAGCATGCCGGGTGACATGGGCTACTGGGCCCACAAGGCCGAGGAGTCGATCAAGGTCTTCTTCTCGCCGGGGTTGCTCTTCGAGGCGCTCAATTTCAAATACGTCGGACCGATCCAGGGCCATCGCGTCGATGTGCTGCTCGAGACTTTTGCGAACGTGAAGAAGATGGTCGCGAACGGCGAAGGGCCGATCCTCGTGCACGCGATCACCGCCAAGGGCTACGGCTACGAGCCCGCCCAACAGGATCCGTTCAAGTACCACGGCGTCGGTTCCTTCGACGTCGCATCCGGCGCGTTCCCGCCTTCGAAGGCCGGCCCGCCGAAATACCAGGACGTCTTCGCCGATACATTGATCCGACTCGCGCGCGAGGACGAGCGCATCATCGGGATCACGGCCGCAATGGCGGACGGCACCGGTCTCGACCGCTTCAAGGAGGTCTTCCCGGACCGCTTCTACGATGTCGGAATCGCCGAGCAGCACGCGGTGACGTTCGCAGCCGGCCTTGCCGCAGAGGGGCTGAAGCCGGTGCCCGCGATCTACTCGACGTTCCTGCAGCGTGCCTACGACCAGATCGTGCACGATGTCTGTCTGCAGAACCTCGACGTCACCTTCGCGCTCGACCGCGCGGGCATCGTCGGTGCGGACGGCGCGACCCACCAGGGCTTCTTCGACATCGCGTATCTGCGCGCGTTGCCGAACGTGATCGTGATGGCACCGAAGGATGAGAACGAGCTTCAGCACATGCTGAAGACGGCGGTCGAGTATCCCGGTCCGGCCGCAGTGCGCTTCCCGCGCGGTGGGGGCTTCGGCGTTCCGCTCGATCCCGACCTCAAGGCAGTCCCGGTCGGTGAATCCGAGCTGCTCTGCGACGGCGACGACGCGGTCGTCATCGCCATCGGCACCATGGCGCACGAGGCACTCGAGGCAGCCTCGGAACTCGGCGCGCAGGGGGTCCGTGTCGCGGTGCTGAACGCGCGCTTCGTGAAGCCGCTCGATATCGATCGCATCGTCGCGCTCGCCAAGCGTTGCCGTGTGCTCGTGACCGTCGAGGAGGCCGCTGGCCCGGGCGGTTTCGGTGCGGCGGTGCTCGAGGCGCTTGCGGCAGCGGACGTTCAGCTGCCGTCCCGCTGCATCGCGATCCCCGACCGCGTCGTCGAGCACGGTGACAGTGCGGCGATTCGCGCATATCTCGGACTCGACGCTGCCGGCATCGCGCGCGCCGTCAGCGCCCTGCTGGACGAGCACCCGTCGCGCTGAGGGGGAAACGGCTCGACGAGCGGCTCGCCGCCGAAGGGCTGGTCGAATCACGCGCGCAGGCCCAGGGCTTGATTCGCGCCGGACGCGTACTGGTCGACGACGTTCCGGTCGACAAGCCCGGGACGCGGGTCCGGCCCGAAGCGGCCGTGCGGGTGCGCGGCGAACTCCGGCGCTTCGTGTCGCGCGGCGGCGAAAAACTCGCGGGTGCGCTCGACGACCTCGGCCTCGACCCGGCCGACCGCGTCTGCCTCGACGTCGGTGCATCGACGGGCGGCTTCAGCGACTGCCTGCTGCAGCGCGGTGCAAAGCACGTAGTCGCACTCGACGTCGGCTACGGGCAGCTGCACGAGAAGTTGCGGCAGGATGCTCGTGTAACGGTGCTCGAGCGCACCCACGCACGCGACCTTCGCGCGGATCAGTTGCCCGAAGCGGTCGACCTCGTGACCGCCGATGTGTCGTTCATCTCGCTGCGGCTGCTGCTGCCCGCGATTCAGGCGGCGGCGCCGCGCGCCGAGCTGCTGCTGATGGTCAAGCCGCAGTTCGAGGTCGGCCGGGGGCAGGTCGGAAAGGGCGGGGTCGTGCGCGATGACGCGCTGCGCGAGTCTGCCGCCGCCGCGGTCCGCGAGGCCGCCATCGAACTCGGTTACCGGCCGCTCGGACAGGTCGACAGCCAGCTCGCGGGCCCCAAGGGGAATCGCGAGATTTTCCTATGGTTGGAAGCGAAGACTGCCGATTCGTGAGGCGTTTTTCCCCAGTGCTGGTTGACTCGCGCGGGCTTGATCCTATTTTCTAGGCTTGGCGCCCACCCGGAGGACCCCGTGGCCCTGATCACCGTCACCCATCCCGCAGCCGAGCGGATTCACGAACTCCTCGAAAAAGAGGGGAAATTGGCCACCCATGGGCTTCGTATGAAGGTCATCGGCGGCGGTTGCTCGGGCTTGCGCTACGAGCTCGCATTCGACGATCAGATTGCCGAAGCGGACACCGAGGTCGCGGTGGATGGCGTGCGGCTGATCGTGGACGACAAGAGTGCGCTCTATCTCATCGGAACCACGCTGGATTTCGTCGACACCCTGCAGGAATCCGGCTTCAAGATGGAGAACCCGAACGCTTCGTCCACCTGTGGCTGCGGCGAGTCTTTCGGCGCCTGAACCCTTCGGCGCCCGCAGCCGCGAGGCCCGATGAGCAAGCCGCCTCCCATCTACCTCGACCATCACGCGACCACCCCCCTCGACCCGCGCGTGCTCGACGCGATGTTGCCGTACTTCCGGGAGGACTTCGGGAACGCGTCGAGCGCAAGTCATGTGTACGGTTGGCGGGCCGAAGCCGCGGTCGAGGCAGCGCGCGAACAGCTCGCGAGTGCGATCGGCGCCGCGGATCCTCGTGAGATCGTCTTTACCAGCGGCACCACCGAGAGCGACAACCTCGCGCTGATCGGCGTCGCGCGCGCAAATCGCGGCCACCGCGACCATCTCGTGACCACGCGCATCGAGCACCCGGCGGTGATCGATGCGGCCCGCAGCCTCGAGCGTGACGGCTTCCGCGTGACGTATCTGCCGGTCGACTCCGACGGCCTGGTCGATCCGGCCGACGTCGCGGCCGCGATCGAAGAGCGGACTGCGCTGGTGTCGGTGATGGCCGCGAACAGCGAGATCGGAAGCCTGCAACCGCTCGAAGAGATCGGGCGCGTCTGCCGAGAACGTGAAGTGCCGCTTCACACCGATGCGGCGCAGGCGGTGGGCAAGATCCCGCTCGATGTCGAGCGCCTCGGCATCGATCTGCTGTCGATGTGCGCGCACAAGCTCTACGGTCCGAAAGGAATCGGGGCGCTCTACCTGCGTTCTCGACGCCCGCGCCTGCGAATCGAGCCGCTGCTGCACGGCGGCGGTCACGAGCGGGGCCTGCGTTCGGGGACACTGCCGGTGCCGCTGGTCGTGGGTTTTGCGCGAGCGGTGAGCCTCTGTCTCGAGGAGCGGGACCAAGAGGCGGCCCGCCTGACTGCGCTGCGCCAGCGACTCTGGGATGGCTTGTGCGCCGAACTCGACGGTGTGGTGCAGAACGGCCACTCCGAGCTTCGCCTGCCGGGCAATTTGAATGTCTCCTTCGAGGGCGTCGACGCCGACCACCTGCTGCTTGCCCTGCCGGGGGTGGCTCTGTCGACCGGCTCGGCCTGCACGTCAGCGAGTGCCGAGCCCAGCCACGTGCTGACCGCTCTCGGTCTCCCTGGGGCCCGAATCCGCGCGGCACTGCGCTTCGGCCTCGGGCGCTCCACCAGCGCGGGTGAGATCGACTCGGTGGTGGGGCAGGTCGTTGCCGCGGTGCGCGAAACTCGCGAAAAGCGCGCTCTTGGCCAGCTCAGGCGCAGCGGAGATCGTTGATACGCCGCGCGACTGCGAGTCGCGCTACCCTATCGGCCCTCGCTGGGTGGAAACCCTGGGAGCGCCATCGAGCGCTCGTCCCACGCACCCTCGGCAATTGAACCGAATACGAATCTGAACTTCGAAGGAGTACCCATTGGCGGAGAACAAGAGCAGCAACATCACCTGGCACGCGGGCGAGACCACGCGCGATGACCGCGAGTCCGTTCTGGGCCAGCGAGGCGTGACCGTCTGGCTGACCGGGCTTTCAGGGTCCGGCAAGTCGACCGTTGCGGTCGCAGCCGAGCACGTACTCGTCCAGCGCGGTCGCCTCGCCTACGTGCTGGACGGCGACAACATCCGCCATGGCCTGAATTCGAACCTCGGCTTCTCGCCGGAGGACCGCAGCGAGAATATTCGCCGGATCGGCGAGGTTGCAAAGCTGTTCACGGAATCCGGTGTCATCGTATTTTCCTCGTTCATCTCGCCCTATCGGAGCGACCGCGACAACGTCAGGGCGCTCATGGGCGAGGGCGATTTCGTCGAAGTATTGGTCGATGCGAGTCTCGAGACGTGTGAGGGCCGCGACGTGAAGGGGCTGTACCAGAAGGCGCGGGCCGGCGAGATCCCTGAATTCACCGGGATCTCGGCTCCCTACGAGGCGCCGGAGAACCCCGAGCTCGTTCTCGACACCAACGTGCAGAGCGTCGAGGAGAGCGTGGCCCAGCTGGTCGCTTATCTCGAGAAGGGTGGCTACCTGGGAGCGAAGGCCTAGCCTCAGGGAGGGCTCGAGCGCAGGGTGGGGCCGAGTGTCGGCGGAAAGCCGGGTGGATCGATGAGATCGTGGATACATCTGAGAGCAGCAGCGGCTCTGTTCGCGAGCATTGGGCTGGTGGG
>JAFDEI010000367.1 GCA_019310425.1 Deltaproteobacteria bacterium
CCTCAACGTCTTCGTCACGCCCGACCGCGTACCGTTCTACGCCGGCACCTACTTTCCGCCCGAAGATCGCGGGTCGCGCCTCGGGTTCTCGAACGTGCTGCGGATGATCCAGCAACGCTTCGAAAAAGAACCAGAGAGCGTCGCCAAGGTCGCCGACTCGATCGCGGCCCGTGTGCGAAGCAACCTCGAAGAAATCGCCGCTACGGCGAGCGACATTCCCCCCGAGTCCACTCTCTCAGCGGCAAGCAAACTCTTCATCTCGAGAATCGACCCCGTCTGGGGAGGAATCGGACGGAAAACCAAATTCCCCTCGACTGTTCCGACCCGATTCCTGCTTCGCATCCAGCGGCGTTCCGGTGACGCGACGGCACTTCGCCGAGTCGAACTCACGCTCGACAAGATGGCCGCAGGCGGAATTCGCGACCACCTCGGTGGAGGGTTCCATCGCTACTCGACCGAGCCGCGCTGGCTGATTCCCCACTTCGAGAAGATGTTGTACGACAATGCCCTGCTCGCGCAGGCCTACCTCGAAGCATCGATCGCAACCGGGCGCGAGGACTTTGCGTCGATCACGCGAGAGATCCTCGACTACGTTTCGCGAGAAATGACGGCTCCCTCGGGCGCCTTCTTCTCGGCCACGGACGCGGACAGCCTCACACCATCGGGAGAAGCCGCGGAGGGGTGGTTCTTCACCTGGACCCCGGCCGAAACCACGGCCGTACTCGGAACCGCGAAGGCCCGCACCCTGAACGCGTACTTCGGCATCAGCGAAGCGTGGACGCAGCATCCTGAGGGGCTGGCGCTCCAGCGAGGATGTCGCCGCGGAAGTCGGATCGACCACCGGAGCCGTGCTGCGGATCGTCGATGAGGCGCGGGCGCCGCTTCTGGCTGCCCGCGCCTTGCGGAAACCACCACTGCTCGACGACAAGATACTCGCGGCCTGGAACGGCCTGATGATCCAGGCCTTCGCCCAGGCGGCCTTCGCATTCGATGACGAGCCCTATCTCCGCAGAGCCCAACGGGCCGCCGACTTCGTACTCCGACAGATGCGAAGCGACGGACGCCTGTCGCGCGTGTTCGTGAACGGGCGTGCGGCGGGCCCCGCGTTCCTGGAAGACTACGCCTTCATGATCGCGGGGCTGATCGACCTCTACGAGGCGGACGCAGACCCCCGCTGGCTCCGCGAGGCGATCTCGTTGCAAGCCGTACTGGACCGGGACTACTTCGACCAGGCAGGGGGCGGTTATTGGAAGACGAACCACGACCATGAGCGTCTGCTCGCGCGTGAAAAGCCCAACCGTGACGGTGCCGTGCCGTCGGGCAACTCCGTGGCGGCGATGAATCTGCTGCGCCTCGAAGCCTTCACCAGCGATCCCCGCTACCACGAGCGAGCGATCCTGTTGTTCTCTGCCTTCAACGACACCATCGTTGCGCAGCCGACCCGGTTGCCCGAACTCCTCCTGGCGCTCGATTTCTTCTTGGGGACCACCCGAGAAGTCCTTCTCGTCCGCCCTGCCGACGGTTCGAACGAATCCGCGATGCGATCCGCACTCCGCAAGACCTATGCGCCCAACCGAATCGTCAGCACCGTGACGGAAGGGCACGAGCTGCGGGAACTGGCCCGACTGATCCCTCTATTGTCGGGAAAGAGCGCTCGGCGTGGGCTCACCACCGCCTACGTGTGCGAGAACCGGGTGTGCAAGTACCCGACGACGGACCCCGGAACCTTCGCTGCCCAGCTGACCGGATCCAACGCGGCTGCACCGCCGCAGCCGTGAGTGGAGGGACACGGTCTGTTACACGCGCTCGCGTTCGGACTGGACCAGTGTATCGGTCAAGATGAACGTGGCGGAAGCACGCGCGACGAGCTTGCCCTCCGGATTGACGATCGACCCTTCCGCGTACGCGGTGCTCCGCGTGGTGTTCAGCACCTTTCCGGTAGCGACCAGTCGTCCGCGCTGCACCGGGCGGAAATAGTTGATCCGGCATTCGATGGTCGCGCAGCCACGCCGGTCCGGCAGCGTAGACAACACGGCACGTCCCATCGCGGAGTCGAGCATCGTGAACAACACCCCCCCGTGCGCGCGATTGGCAACGCTCATATGGATCTCCTCGAGGTCCAGCTCCATCTCACATTCGCCGCCTTCGCGGCGGATCGTCCGATATCCGAGTCGCTCGGTGAAATCCATGACCTTCCCCGGTGTGCAGGCTCGACAGGGAACCGGACCGGGTGCCCGAATGCAAACCGTCTGTATAATGCAGCCTGATCATCGCGCGGCCTCTCTCACGGCCGCCCTCCCCTAAACTCCGGAGAACATTCATGGCCCGTGAAGCAGTCATCGTCGAAAGCGTTCGCACCGCCCTTTGCAAGGCTCACCGCGGCTCGTTCAACCAGACCAGCCCGGTCGACCAGCTCGCGCACACCATCCGAACGGCGGTGGATCGGGTCGAA
>JAFDEI010000225.1 GCA_019310425.1 Deltaproteobacteria bacterium
AGCTCCGACGCAGGCCGGCACACGTGCGCCCCCGGGGTGCGCACTGAACTCCTCCGTCGGATTCAGCCGAAGACCAACAGGGACGGTCCGCCGGATACGTAGGGACGGGTTAGGGAAGACAGGCTGCGAATTCCGCAGGTCCGATCACAGGACATCTTGATAGGTGGGAAATCGGATCGAGGGGGAATCCTTCTGTGAATCAGGGAAGGTTTAATATACTTTTCCCGAACGGTCCCCCAAACATGTCTGGATTCCGTCGACAACTGCGTGTCATAATGCCCCAGAAATATCCAATACTGCTTGAGGAGGTAGTAAAATGCGTTGTTTATTAGTGGGTCTCTTCGTGTCGCTCTTCGTGCTGGCCAGCTCGGCGTGGGCGGGCCATCACAGTTGGAACATCAACGAGGTGTTCTCCGACGACGACACGACGATTCAGTTCGTCGAGATGCATTGTCCCGTCAGTGGTGAGAATGGCCTCGACACCTGGACGGTCAAGTCGGATTCGACTGCCATCACGTTCACCTTCGACGCCGACGTCGTCGGCTCGACACTGAACAGGTCCGCCCTGATCGGAACCAACGCCTATGCGGCGCTCACAGGCGCGCCGGCGCCGGACTATGTGCTGCCCGATTCGTTCTTCGACGTTTCCGGCGACACCCTGCGCTACGCGGGCTCGTCCGATGTCTGGACCTTCGGAGCCGTGCCTACCAACGGCACCGACTCGCTGGACCGGATCGGCGGTGTCGGACTCAACTCGCCGAAGAATCTCAACGGTGATGAGGGTTCGGTCGACGCCAACCCGCCGCCCCCCGAACCGGTTCCGAGCTTTGCGGCGTGGGGCCTCGCCGTGCTGGCGGGATTCATGTTGCTGGGAGCGAGCGGACTGCTCAGGCGCGACGGATCGCACGGCTCGGCGGCCTAGCGCTCGAGCCCTGGCGAGCGATCAGATCCACGAGATGAGATCGACGCCCATCAGGCGTTCGACGATCCACACGACCGCGAGCCAGGCGATCACGAGGGAGCCGCCGCGCACGACCCAGTGTTCGTAGGCCCTCGTGCTGCGCGCGTAGTACATCGCGGGAAGCGCGAGGGCGACGATCGCGATCTGCCCTGCCTCGACTCCCAGGTTGAACGAGAGGAGCGCGAGCACCCGACCGCGGCTCGGGAGGCCAAGCTGCGCGAGCGCGCTCGCGAACCCCAGCCCGTGGATCAAGCCGAAGCCGAACGCCATCGCGGCCCCGCTGCGACGCGCGGAGAGGAAGGGCCGCACGTTGTTCCAGGCGGCGACGAACACCGAGGCGGCGATCACGACCTCCACGGGGCGGCTCGGCAGGCGCACGATTCCGAAGAAGGCGAGTGAGAGTGTGATCGAGTGCGCCACTGTGAAGGCGGACACGATCCAGACGACGTTCGTCAGCAGCCGGCGGAATCCGGACGTTGGCTCGGCTTCCCCTTCGGGTCTTGGTGAGGCGGTCTGATCGTCGATTCCGGTGGACTCCCCCGCGCTTGCGCGATCGCGGGGCAGCAGCACCGCCGGCAGCAGAAGCGCGACCAGGAAGAGCACGTGATCGATGCCCGTCCAGATGTGCCGGGCCCCCTCCCATCCGTATTCGCGGGCTGTCTGCAGGGCGCTGTACTGCCGGATGTCCACCACCGCCTCTTGGCGGTCGGCGGTGAACACGCCCGCCTGGTAGCCACGGAAGTCCTGAACGCTGTAGTAGCCCCGGTGCTTCTCGTCGAGGTCGAAGAGGACCGGATAGCGAATGCGAAGGGTGCCCACGGCGGCAGGGCAGTGGGCGGAAAGCTCGAGGGCGATCGCCTGGCGGGCGCCGGGGATGCCGGCTCCTGCGGCGTCCACCTCCCGAAGAATCGAGGCGGAACACGGTTGGCCGTTCGAGTTCAGCTCGAGCGCGCCGAGCAGAATATTGCCGAGAGCGGTTGTCTCGGCTGGATCGAGCGGACGCGGTTTCGGCAGATCGTCGCCGTTTTCGAAGGCCGGAGCCAGCAGGATGAGCGCGTCGACGGTCGTGCTCTCCCAGGTTCCCGTGATCTGCTCGCCATCGACCCGAAGGTGGAGGCTCGTGAACCCGCTCTCGTGCGCCCGGGCGGCGTGGGGTGTGAGGGCGGCGACGAGACCGAGGAGAGAGAGCCATGCGAGTAGGAACCGGCGGGCTCCCGTCGCACATCCTCGCTGAAGTGTGTGTCGCCCAAGCGCTCGAGTCGTCATCTCGAGGCATTCTGTACCAATCGCGGGGCGCTGGCGATCGAAGATTTCGGGCGAGGAGCGGACTGCACCTCTACAGCGTATCCGTGGCCGCCTTCCACACCGCCATGCTCACGTCGTTCGTACCGTTTCCCGTCAGCTGAGTTGGGACCCAATCGAGGGATGATCCAAGAGAGGGTTCTGGCTCCGAAAGGAGAAGGACCCATGGAGAAGAAGGACTCCGCCGAGAAGAGGGTTCGAGAGATCCGGCGAAAGACCCGCCGACCTTCACTGCCGAAGAGAAGATCCGGATCGTGATCGAAGGGCTGCGCGGCGAGGAAAGCATCACCTCGCTCAGAAGCTGGGCGTCCGGCCGCTCTGTGAAATTACAGATCCAGCCGGACATTCTGTCAGCATGACAACACAGAATGGCGGAGGGGATCTACATGACCGAGGATCAACGAGAAATCAGACGCAAGAAGCGGGTAATTGATTACGCAGAGAAGAACGGGCGGCACCTGCGGGTGAAGAGGGTGGGGCAACGGAAACGGCCCGCCATGCAAGTGCACGACGGGCCGTCGGAATCCGTGGTGGAGCTGAGGGGGATCGAACCCCTGACCCTCAGACTGCCAGCCTGATGCTCTCCCAGCTGAGCTACAGCCCCA
Source organism: Deltaproteobacteria bacterium (assembly GCA_019310425.1). Taxonomy (GTDB): domain Bacteria; phylum Myxococcota_A; class UBA9160; order UBA9160; family SMWR01; genus JAFDEI01. Next base: position 2,869 of record JAFDEI010000225.1, read on the forward strand.
CGCGGGCTCGGAGGCTACCTCCGGGGTTCAGTTCAGAGCTGTCAAAGAGTGGGGCGAACTGGGCGCTGCGAGCCGCCCCGCGGGTCTGTTATCTTGGCCGCGGTCCGCCGGAGTGGCGAAATTGGTATACGCAGGGGACTCAAAATCCCCCGGCTTCACGGCCGTGCGGGTTCGACTCCCGCCTCCGGCACCAGCATGATCCGGTGAGAAATACCGGGTGGCGGGCGAATATTCGAGCCGCCCCGCCGTCGAAACATCGAGAGCGGCGCCCCGGACGGCGCGCGAAACCCAGAGGAGATGGTCGTCATGCGAAGAATGGTCCGCCGAACGGCGCTGTTTGCAATCCTGGCCCTGTTGCTGCCGATCGCGTTGCCGAGCGTTGCTTCGGCCCAGATGCGCGAGTTCACCGGCAAGGTCGACAAGATCACCAAGAAGGGGAAGCTGATCGTCGACAACCGCAAGGGCGACAAGGTCTCGTTCGTGAAGATCGATACCACGGAGGTCACGGGCGAGAAGACCGAGTGGGGCAAGATCAACAAGGGCGACTGGGTGACGGTGTCGTGGAAGATGATCGACAAACCGCGCAAGGCCTACCAGGTCAACGTGTTGCCGCCGCGCGAAGAGGCCGGCGAGGACGAATAGTCCGCCCCTTCGCGGCAGCCGTGGAGTTCGGGCCCTCCGGCCATTGGCCGGGGGGCCTTTCCGATTGGTTTCCGCGTCGTTGCGGCGCCCCCGGGCATTCGGATAGCGTCTCGCGATGGCCTCCGAGCGACCTCCTTTTCGTCCCGATCAGTTCGATCGTTACCGGCGCCATTTGAGCCTGCCCGAGATCGGTGTGGCGGGACAGCAGGCGCTGTTCGATGCCAAGGTGCTGCTGATCGGGGCCGGCGGTCTGGGCTGCCCTTCGGCGCTCTACCTCGCCGCAGCGGGTATCGGCCGGCTCGGGCTGGTCGACTTCGACGTCGTGGATGCTTCGAACCTGCAACGCCAGGTGTTGTATGGCACCGCGGATGTCGGGCGTCTGAAGGTCGATGTGGCGAGCGAGCGCATCGCCGCGATGAACCCGGACGTCGAGGTCGTGAAGCACCCGCTTCAGTTGACCTCGGAGAACGCGCTCGAATTGTTCGCCGACTACGACGTGATCATCGACGGCACTGACAACTTTCCGACGCGCTACCTGTCGAACGACGCCTGTGTACTGCTCGGCAAGCCGAATGTGCACGGCTCGATCTTCCGCTTCGATGGACAGGCGACGGTCTTCGATGCGCGTCACGGCCCGTGTTACCGCTGCCTCTACCCCGAACCGCCGCCACCCGGTGCGGTGCCGTCGTGTGCCGAGGGGGGGGTGCTCGGTGTGTTGCCCGGCTTGATCGCGACGATCCAGGCGACCGAGACGATCAAGATCGTGACCGGCGTCGGTGAGCCGCTCTACGGCCGACTGATCCAGTACGACGCGCTCCAGATGGAGTTCAACGAGTTCCGGCTCAAGCAGGATCCGGCCTGCCCGGTCTGCGGCGAATCGCCGAGTGTCACGAAGCTGATCGACTATGCGGGATTCTGCGGTGTGCCGACGACCGAGGCCGAGACGCCGCAGCCGGAATGCTCGGCCGCAGACGTGCACGCGATGCTCGAGCGCGGCGAAAAGTTTCTACTGCTCGACGTGCGCGAGCCCGACGAGTTCGCCACTGCGCACATCGATGGCGCGCTATTGTTGCCGCTCGCTGAACTCGAGTCGCGGCTCGGCGAGCTGGTGGAGTGGAAGGGCGAGCGGGTCGTCGCGCATTGTCATCTGGGTGGCCGAAGCGCGCGTGCGTGCGAGCTTCTGCGGAGCCACGGCTTCGCGAACGTGGAGAATCTCAGCGGGGGTATCGAGGCCTGGTCGTTGACCGTGGACGCGAGCATCCCACGCTATTAGCAGCGTGACCCGATCATCGGGTCGCGCGGAAGCGGCAGCGTTGGCCGCAGCCCGGCCAACGTGCAATCAGACCAGCGGGAAGCCTCACTCGCTACTGGAGGAAACAGCATGGCCAAGTCCGCCGTTCCGGGCGTGCTCGAACGCCGGCATCTGATCGAGGGCGAAACCGGCGAAGCGCAGGCGCTGAAGATCGCCGAGGCGTACCTCGCCGAGGATCGACTGGAGGAAGCGCTGATCTTCCTCGAGAAGGCCGGTGCGACCGAGCGGCTGACCGAGCTGCGCGCCGGCGCGGCCGCGGCGGGTGATGTCTTCCTGCTGCGCAGTGCCGCGCGATCGATGGGGGAGTCGCCGAGCCGCGAAGAGTGGGTCCGCGTCGAGGCCGTCGCCGCGACTGCGGGACGCGAACTCTACGCCGCCGACGCCCACCGCCAGCTCGAGGTCGAGCCCGAAGACTGACCGCAGACGCCGGTTGGGCCGACGCCTGTGGTCTGTCAAGCGATCCTGCGGTTCATTCCTCCGGTGCGACGCGCTTGGCGGGGTTGCGCTGCGCGTCACGCCGCTGTGAGAAAATTCGCTTGTCGTGATTCTTGCGGAGCTGGCGTTCGATCTTGTCGAGTACCTGGTCCGCGGCGACCCGCAGATTCTTGCCGGTCGCCTGGGTGGCGACGTTGGTCTTCTTGCCGGTGGCGTGGCCGTGGGCTTCGATGTCGTTGCCGTTTGGCGCGAGGGAGATCTCGAATCGTGTGACTTCCTCGAATTCTGCGGAAATCTGGTCGCATCGCGACTCGATCGCCTCGCGCACTTTTTCGCTGTTCGGAACTTCCTTGAAGTGGACGACGATGGGAGAGTCCGGGGCCATTGCTCCTCCTTCGGGGTACCGAAGGGTTTTCGGTCGCCGCGCATCGCGGCCGACCGCGAACCGCTTCGAGGCAGCACCGGCTGCCCACTCGACGATAACAAATGCGTTCGCCCTCGGGATGGTCGAACGCATTGTTGGCAGCTCGATCGCCGACTCGTACGGGTCGGCGCGTCCGGATGGATCGGACCCTTGCGCGTTGCTCCGTGAAGGTGGGAAATGGCGGAAGCGGACGGGAATCGAACCCGCCGGATGCGTCTTGCGACGCATCCCATCGGATTTGAAGTCCGAGGCCCGCACCAGCGTGACAATCGCTTCCAAAAAACAGTCTAAGCAACACCTTCGGGCCGCGCATCCTCGTTACGCCTGATGCTCGACGCGAAAAAACTGCGGTCGTTCGCCCTCGGGCGGTGTACTCTCGGCGATGGTGACCGCATACACACTCGGCGACGTCGCCCGAATCTGCAAAGTCTCCCAATCTCGTCTGCGTTACTGGGAACGCACGGCGCTATTGGAGGCGAGCGGGCACATCGACACAAAGCCCGTCTACGCATTCCGCGATCTGGTCGTCGTGAAGTCGATCCTCGATCTGCTCGACCGCGGCGTGCCGCTGCGGCGCATCCGCCGCAGCGTCGAAGACGTGCGCGAGCGCATGCCCGATGTCGACCAACCGCTCGGTGCGTTGCGAATGTGGGCCGAGGGCTCGCCGCGCGTCGTGGTGCGCCACGACGGGAAATGGGTCGAGACCGACGGCCAGCTGTTGCTCGACTTTGCGTTTGCGGATGCGGCAGAGGGTGAGATTCAGGCGATCGAGCCGCGTGTCGCACCCGCCTGGGACGAGCATGCGTTGCGCACCGCCGAGGAGCAGTTCGAGCGCGGCTGCGTGCTCGATTCGGACCGTTCGACCTACGCGGAGGCGATCGAGGCCTACGAACGCGCGATCGAAGCGGCCCCGGACTTTGCGGACGCGTACTGCAACCTCGGCTCGGTGTACTTCAACCAGGGGCGCCGCTCGCCCGCTCGTGCGTGTTTCGAGCGCGCCTGCGAAATCGATCCGAATCACCTCGAGGCGAATCTGAACCTCGCGACACTCGAAGAGGAGATTGGCCGGGATGGTGTGGCGTTGCGCTACTACCGGGTTGCGATCGCGGCCGATCCCCTCCACGCGGACGCGCAGGTGAGCATCGCCTTGCTGTACGAGAAGCTCGGTGTGAACAGCAAGGCGAACGAACACTGGCGGCGCTACCTGCAACTCGATCCGGCCGGTCTCTGGGCGGAGATCGCGCGCAAGCGCGTCAGCTAGCTGCGCCTCGGCCGCTGTGCGGTCGAGTTCTACTCGTCGCGGTCGGCGACGTACCGGCGATAGGCGTCGGCGTCGAGCAGCATTTCGATCTCGCTCGGGTCCACGTCGCCGATCGCGATCAGCCAGCCGTCGACGTAGCAGTTCTCGTTGACGATTTCGGGGCGTTCCTCGAGATCGCCGTTGATTGCGACCAGCTTGCCCGAAATGGGTGCGTACAGCTCGGACACGGCTTTGACGGACTCGATCACGCCGAAGCTGTCGCCGCGGGCAAGGCTGGTACCGACCTCGGGGAGTTCGACGAAGACGATGTCGCCGAGCTGCTGCTGGGCGTAGTCGCTGATGCCGACCAGGAACTGCTCGCCGTCATCGCGCACCCACTCATCTTCTCTGCTGAAACGGAGGTCACCCGGAATCTCGTAGTCGGCCAACTCGCTCTCCTGCTGATTGCGCCAATTAGTCAGTGGCCCGAGGCCGCCGCTCTGGTCCAGTCCGCTCGTTCGGCCGCGCGGTGCCTACCTGGACGAAGGGAGTTTCTACCACGGTCGCAGGGGTCGCGCGCCCCCGGATCATCACGTCGAAGCGGTTTCCCGCGATTGCGAGCGAGGGCGGGACGTAGGCGAGCCCGATTGATCTTCCGAGCGTGGGGGAGGGTCCTCCCGAAGTCACCACACCGACGGTTTCGCCATCGACCGCGACCGGGTAGTCGGCACGCGCGACGCCGCGGCCGTCGAGCACGAAGCCCGCGAGCGCGCGGTCGTGGCCTTCGTCGCGCCGCCGCCGGATTGCGTCGGCGCCGATGAAGTCACGCCCCTCGAGCTTCACGAAGCGGTCGAGCCCGGCCTCGAGCGGCGAGGTCGTTTCGTCGAGTTCGTGGCCATAGAGGGGCAACGCGGCTTCGAGGCGGAGGGTGTCGCGGGCGCCGAGCCCGGCGGGTACGAGCCCGTGCGCGGCACCGCTGTCGAGCAGCGTCTCGAAGACGCGTTCGCCGTCGCCTGCGCCCGTGAAGATCTCGAAGCCGTCCGAACCCGTGTAGCCGGTGCGCGAGACCAGCGCATCGCAACCCGCGACTTCCAGCCGGTCGAATTGGTAGCGGCGCATCTCCGCGGCAGGTCCCGAGGAGACTGCCTGCATGACCGCGACGCTCGCCGGGCCCTGGAGCGCGAACATCGCGGTCTCCTCACTGGTGTTGCGCACGCCCGCATCCGCAGCTGAATTCCGGACCGCCCAGCGGTAGACCTTCTCGACGTTCGACGCGTTCACCACCATGAACAGCGCGGTCTCCGCGAGCCGGAAGAAGGTGACGTCGTCGACCACGCCACCCTGTTCGTTGCACAGCAGCCCGTAGCGGATGCCGCCGGGTCGCAGCGAAGCGACGGGGCGGGTCAGCAGTCGATCCGCCGTCTCGATTGCGGTCGGGCCGTCGAAGCCGATCTGCCCCATGTGGGAGACGTCGAACAACCCCGCGGCCTCGCGCACGGCCGTGTGCTCCTCGCGGATCGAGGTGTATTGCACCGGCATCTCGAAACCCGCGAATTCGACCATGCGCGCGCCGCGCCGGACGTGCGCGATGTGGGCCGGTGTGCGCTTCAGCGATGCCATGAACCGCGCTCTTCGTAGGCGGTGAGGGTGTTGCGAAGCAGCATGGTGATCGTCATGGGGCCGACGCCGCGCCGATGCGGCGTGACGATCTTCGCCACGCCCATCGCCGCCTCGGTGTCGACGTCACCGACGAGCTTGCCCGCGACTTCGCTCACGCCGACATCGATGACTGCGGCACCCGGCTTGATCCAGTCGCCCTGCACGAGCTTCGGTACACCGACTGCGGCCACGATCACGTCGGCGCGGCGGCAATGCGCGGCGAGGTCGCGGGTTCGCGAGTGGCACATCGTGACGGTGAAACGGGCTTGCCGACCAGGATGCTGCGGCCGATCACCACCACGTCTGCACCTACGAGTTCGATCTCGTGGTGCTCGAGAATCTTCATGATTCCGAGCGGTGTGCAGGCCGCAAGACAGGGCTCGCCGTGCAGCAGGCGGCCCGCGTTCAGCGGATGGAGGCCGTCGACATCCTTGCTCGGGTCGATTGCTGCGGCGACTTGGTTCGGGCGGATGCCGGCCGGAAGTGGTAGCTGCGTGAGAATGCCGTCGATCGCGTCGTCTGCATTGAGGCGTGCGACGAGTGCGAGGACGGAGGCTTCGCTGGCGTCGGGCGCAAGGTCGTGCTCGACCGACTGCATGCCGATTCGCTCGCAAGCTCGGCGCTTGCCCTTGATGTACGACTGGCTTGCCGGGTCATCGCCGACCACCACCGCGAGGCAGGG